>CAKQKA010000027.1 GCA_934247855.1 uncultured Clostridia bacterium
AATACGCACAGCGTCGGACAATTTATCTTTTCGATATATCTGTCGCAATATTCGCTCGTTACAAGTTTGAAACTTTCCCTCAGATTCCCGCTCGTCATTAAAAAATCGGGCGAGGCGAATATCTTTTCGGCTTTTTCTTTGCCCATAATCGGGCATAAAATCTTATATGCACTCCGCTTAAACGATCTTTTAAAGGAAAAACGTGGTTTTAGGCCCGCAACGCCGCATAAAACCATTTTATTTATGATTTGCGAATTCGCAGCCGCTTTTAATGCAATTCTGCAACCGAACGAATGTGCAACGAGATTGATTTTTCCGCCAGCGTAAGCCGCAAGCGCGTTAAGTTCTTCAACGTAATCGTCAAGCCGATAAGGATACGGCATTTCGCTTTTTCCGAAGCCGCTTAAATCGGGAGCATATATGCGGAAATAACGCGAAAAATAATCGATCTGACGAATGAACGCCTCTTTCGACGACATAAAGCCGTGAAGAAAAACCAACGGTTCACCCTCGCCCTTTACGATACAACTCTTACCGCAGATTTTTATTTCCGACGAATTATCGATTTTCAATCCTTTATTCTCTTCATCATCACTATCGCGTCTTCTGCATTTTCGTAATACTTTTTTCTTATGCCGACGGGCGCAAACCCGCATTTCGTGTACAACGCGATAGCCGCAAAGTTACCGCGACGCACCTCGAGATATACATACTCTACGCCGTGCGTAAGCAATTTTTTGCATAATTCGTTAACTAAAGCAAATGCAAAGCCCCTGCGCGTGTAGTCCGGAGCGACGGCAACCAGTGCGATATCGGCAACGTCAAGCGCGAAAACCGCGCCCGCATAACCGACGGTTTTATCGTCTTCTACAGCGACTACGCCCGAGAAATTATCGCCCGAAGCCGTTTCTTCTACCATGTGCTTATTCCATGGATATTCAAAACAAATTTGCTCTAACCTATAAACGTCCTCGTTAAATTCGGTCGTCCAATTTTTAATCAGCATGACTCTTCTTCCGCCTGACTTCTCTTTACATACAGCGGCGAAATCGTATCGTATCCGCCCGCATTTTCGCATAACGCGTTAACGGCGTTTTCAAGTCCCGACGGCAAATCGGCAACTACCGAATTTTCAAACGGTAACTCCTTGCTTGCGATTACCGTGTACCCGCGAGACATTTCCGTTACTTGAGTCTTTGTCAGAAAACACGGATTAACGGTGATTTTTTTATCTATGTATGCAGCGCAGTAATAGTTATCGTGATTTGCGTCGATTACGCAAAAACATTTATTCGTCGCGCTATTATCGTATGCCAGACAATCGAATGAGGTTAAAGACAACGCTTTTACGTTTGCCGAAAAACAAAGTGCTTTTACGGTGGAAACGCCGATTCTTATGCCTGTAAACGACCCCGGGCCCGTAACCGCCGCGATAAAGTCAAGTTCGGAAAGCCCGAGCTTACACTCGATAAGACATTCTTCTATATCGGGCATTAAGGTCAACGAGTGTTGCGAGGTGCAACCTTTCAGATATCTTAACGCCTTTTTCTGCCCGTTTGCGGCTGAAACAATCAGATCGCCGCTTGTATCAATCGCGAGGTATTTCAATTTCAATACTCCTTTGCGTTTCGCCCGTCTTTTCTATCGTAACGCGGATCGCGCCGCTAGGAATAACGTCCGCAATGTTTTCGCTCCACTCTACGACGCAAATGCCGCCTGCGTAAAAATAATCGGTCAAACCGAGGCTTTCGGCATCCTCGCCGCTTGTAAGGCGGTAACAGTCATAATGATAAAGTATTCCGTCGTAATCGTTCATATAGGCGTAAGTCGGACTTGTAATAAGCGATTTAATGCCTAAACCTTGCGCCATGCCTTTAACGAATACAGTTTTACCCGCACCCATTTCGCCCGACAGCAAAACAACCGTGCCTTTATTCAATTTTTCTGCAAAAGATTTGCCGATTTCGATCGTTTCTTCCGCGCTGTTCGTAATGTATTTCATAATATGAGTTTATTATATTTTACACGCGCGATTTTGTCAAACGATTTTATTCGTCAATGCGAGAGGAGCAAAACGAATTCATAACCATTCCGTAAACCAAACCACGCATTAAAAAATATAAATACAACAAAAATGCAGCGACAAGCGCAAAACCGAATTCGCCCTTATCTTTCAGAATCGAAAACGCACGAAAAATCAACCCGCATATTTCCCAATAGACGAATGTAAATATAACGCCTTTAAAAATGAATTTTGCATTTTTGCACCCCGACGGCGCGGCAAATATATGCAATACAAACGAGAGCAATAAATTGAATGCAAGATTTACAGACAAACTCGCAAGACTTACTACGGTTTTTGAAAAGCCGATAAGTTCAAGAATTCTATTGCCGAATATTTCCGCCGATACGCCTAATATCAGCAACGTCTGAACAACGAGCAAATATGCAAAAGACAAAACACGCTTAAACATTCCGCGCGCTCTGACACTGCCATATACGTTTTCACCCGTCCGTATCAGATGAAAATAAAAGTGTGTAGACGAATACACGGCAGTCAACGCCATAACGATGGTTGCCGTGCGACTTGCGCCTTCTTGCTGCAACTTGTCGAAGTATACCATAAAAACATCGGAACCGAAAAGCTGACGAACAAGCGACAAGTCGATATCCAAAGCAGCGAAAATTATCGATATTAAACCGAAGAACGGAACTAATCCCGAAAAGAAAAAATATGCAAGTCCGCCCGCAAAAGTGGTAGCGCGCTTCAAATCGGAAAAAGCATAAAAATCCCTGATTTTGTCAATAGTTTTACAAGTTTTTATTACAGACATAATTTTAAAATGAGATTTATTCAGAGTTTTTAAAACCCGTCTACCGAACGAAAACTTTTTACCGATTTAGCCTTTACAGAGATGACGATATCGAAGCCTTTTTCGGTTGCAACTATAGTAGTTTGCGGTTCGGTCGACAATGAAAAAAAGTCGGATAATATTGCCGAGACCTCGCGCGAAACAGCCTTTTCTATTCCGGTTGAAACGCCTATTCTATCCGCTTTGATAAGATCACAGGCGCGTTTAAATCTTCTGTCTGACGACCTCATACGATTTTTTTAAGCCCCCTTCTTATACTGCCGCCGATACCGCAATACTGCTTTTCGCAGTCGAACAGTCTGACCTTGCCCCCCATTACGGCGGCGGCAAGATTTTTAAAACATTTTCCGCCGACAAGCGAATCCGGCAAAACACAATTCTCGGCGGTCATTATTTCGTCATCGTAAGGTATAACCCCTATCACTTTACATTTCAAAATATCTTCGACGTCGGCAACAGATAAGGCAAGCCCCTCAACCGCAAGATCACCCCGCACCATATTTACCACTATATTCACCTTGGCAAGATTATAGCTTCTTAGTACCGAAAGAGTTTTATCTGCGTCGCGCACGGCAGAAAGAGACGGAGTGACCACAACTATCGCTCCGTCAGCCGCCTGTACGGCTCTGTGAAAGCCGACGTCTATTCCCGCAGGGCAATCGAGCAGAATATAATCGAAATTGCTTCTTAAGCCGTCAAAAAGGCTTTTTATGTTAGCCGAAGTAACCGTTCCGCCGCCCGCCATATGGCAGGACGATATCATATATAAATTCTTGACCGAGCACGGCACTAACGACTGACTTGCACGACAACGCCCTTCAAGCGCATCGGAAAGATCGAAGCGCACGATTTTTTCCGTACCCATTACTATATCAAGATTATTAAGTCCGAAATCGAGATCGCATACAATAGTACGTTTTCCGCGCGCAGCGAGTTTTGCGCCGAGAAACGCCGAGACGGTTGTTTTTCCAACCCCGCCCTTGCCCGATGTAACTACAAAAATTTCCGACATATCCCCCTCCCGCAGGTATTTGTTATATAGAATACTATACACTAAAATACGCGTCGGATTTTAAAGCGTTATGCGCTTTTATGTCGAATTATTATTTTTATTCGTGCTCTGCTTACTCATCCTCGTCGCAGCTTACAGGCACGACTTTACGCTTTCTTACAAGTATTGCGTCCTCTCCGATTTTTTCGATATCGCACGGCGATATCTCCTTTTTCTCGGACGCACTCAGACAGAACTTAGGGCTGACGGTAAAACCGACAAGGCAATTCATAGGAAAACTAACGGTGATATCTGTTATTTTGCCCATTTTGCTTCCGTCTGTAACGTCGATCACTGTTTTTTTCTTCAATTCGGAGTAAGAATAATCCATAAATATTTCTCCACTATAAATATAATATTCAGTTTATCTCTCAATAATTATTTTTTTGTAAACAGCGCACAATACTTTTGTATGTTGATTATATTTACACGAGCCGTTATTTTGTATATAGCGTTGCTCATTGTTATGCGGCTGATGGGCAAACGACAAATCGGCGAAATGCAACCGTTTGAATTTATTATTACACTTTTAATCGCCGAGCTTGCCTGCGTACCGATGACCGACGTTTCTATTCCGCTGTCCTACGGCTTGATTTCCGTTCTTGCGGTGTTTATTCTGCACCAGATAATGTCGCTTATGGAACGTTCGGGAAAAACCGTCAAATTTTTAATCAGCGGTAAACCGTCCGTTGTTCTTACACCCGACGGCATAGACCTGAAAGAACTTAAAAAGAATAACATGGGCGTAGCCGATTTAATCGAAGCGATGCGCACGTCGGGTTATTTTTCCTTCGACGATTTGAAATATGCCATATTTGAAAGCAACGGCAAGCTCAGCGCGCTCGAAAACCCCGAACGCGATATGAAACCGTCGCTTCCGATGCTTATGATAAACGACGGAAAGCCGATATACGGTAATTTTGAAAAGAATAATATCACCCTTGACAAACTGATAAAACTGCTTGACGGCGAAATTAAAAAGCCCGACGACGCCGAGGTGTTGACAATGGATACAAACGGCAAAATTTACCTGCAAAAAAAGCATGAAAAATATAAAATATTACATGTGAGGCTGAATAATGACTAAAACGATAATAACTATAATAGTTTCCGTTTCGCTGCTTTTCCTTTGCTCTTACGGCGAATTTAGGGAGATAAACGATACGTTCGATACTTTTTATACTTTCCTCGAACAAACGGAGATAAAAATAAAAAACGGCAACGTTACCGTACAAGATACCGTTGCATTAAAAAATTTCTGGCTTACTAAAAAGAAAAGTCTGCATATATGGATTCCGCACACAGACATTAAAGAGGTTGATTTGTGGCTGGGTGAAACGATTGCGTTTACCGAAAACGGCAAACTCGACGAAGCGGCAACAAAAATCGTCGTTTTAAAGGGACTTGCAAAGCAAATCCCCGAAACTTATTCGATAAGACTTGAAAATATATTCTGATTTTTAGAATAAAAAATATTAAAGATAAGACATTTTAAGCCTTTTTTATCACTGCAAACGTCTTTTAACCTCGCTTTTTACTTTATCCAAATCGCTGCAAGTAATAAGAGGAATAAGATGATTGATTTCGGCAATGCTTTTGTCCCACCACCTGAATTTAAGTAAAAGATCGATCAATTCATCATCGAAACGCTTACGCAAGGTTTTTGCCGGATTTCCGACTACGAGTGTATAAGGATCAACGTTACTTCCGACCACACTGTTGGCACCGATAATTGCGCCGTCGCCGATATTAACGCCGGGAAGAATTACTGCGTTTTGCCCGATCCATACGTCGTTTCCGATAATCGTATCGCCTTTGAGCGGTAAATCGGATATTTTCGGCGGATTCATGTCCCAGCCTTCGAGAGTATAAAACGGAAACGTCGATACGGCGTTCATCTGATGATTCGCTCCGTTCATAATAAACTGAACGCCCGCCGCAATCTGGCAAAATTTCCCTATAATGAGCTTATCTTTGTTCCATTCATACAAGTGCAAAACGTGGCTTTCAAATTCGGAGTCTGCTATGTAGGTAAAATCCTCGACAATAATGTTGGGGTTTGTAATCGTCGGTTTTACATATATTTCATTCTCGTATCCCTTAATCGGATGAACCGTATTCGGGTTCGGATATTTTTCGTTTTTCATAGGCGACACCTCGTTTATTTATTTAAAAATTTTAATCTTTTTGCCCGGTCATTTTACACACCTCATCAAAGACAACGCCTTGCAATGATTATAGCATAATTTAATTAAAAATGTCTATCATTGCGGCAATAAAAAACTCCGCGGGAGTTTTGGCAGCCTTGCGGAGGTTTTGTTTATTCAAAAACTCAACCGAAAATCAGTGAGCCTTTACGTTTTTGTTTTTATAAACTGTAAAGCGGATTGTGTAGCCGTTATCGGGAACGGGTTCGCTTTCGCTTATGAGTTCAAAATTATCGTCGGCGTCGAGGTCGGGGAAAAACACTTCCGCGCCGCCGTCGGCGTCTACTTTGGTAAGGTACACCTTGGAACAATACGGCAGCATCGTGCGGTAAACGCTTGCGCCGCCGATAACGAACACGTCGTCTTCGGCGTAATTTTTAACCGCGCGCAAAAGTTCGTCTACCGAATGAACGGCAATGCAACCGTCGGGCGAGATACCCTCTTCGCACAAAACTATGTTGGTGCGGTTTTTAAGCGGTTTGCCGCCCGGGAAAGACAAAAGCGTGTTATAACCCATGCAAACGACCTTACCCGTTGTGGTTTCGCGGAAAAATTTCATATCGAGCGGCAGACGGAACATGAGATCGTTCTTTTTGCCTATGCCCCACTTTTTATCGGCGTGCAAAATCGCTATCATATGGCAACCTCTAACTTTTCGTCAAGCGGAGTGCATTTGTAATCGATAAGCTCGAAATCGTCCACGGTAAACGCGTAAAAATCCTTTACGTCTGGATTGACTTTGAGCTTTGGCGCATCGTACTGCGGATTTTCCATAATCTTCTTTATTACGGGAATATGGCGGTCGTAAATGTGCGCGTCGGAAATAACATGCACGAGTTCGCCCGGCTCAAAACCGCTGACCTGCGCAAGCATGATGAGCAGCACGGCATACTGACAAACATTCCAGTTGTTGGCTACGATCATATCGTTTGAACGCTGATTGAGTATTCCGTTGAGCTTGTTTCCCGCTACGTTGAAAGTCATTGAATACGCGCACGGATACAGGTGCATTTCGGATAAATCGGCAAAATTGTAGATATTAGTCATAATTCTGCGCGAGTTGGGGTTATTTTTAAGGTCATACAGGACACGATCCACCTGATCGAACATACCCTCTTTATACTTGTTTTTTATTGCGAGCTGATATCCGTAAGCCTTCCCTATTGATCCGCTTTCGTCCGCCCAACTATCCCAAATATGGCTTTTTAAATCGTGCACGTTGTTGGACTTTTTTTGCCAAATCCACAGAATTTCGTCAATAGCACTCTTAAAAAAAGCCTTTCTGATAGTCAAAATGGGGAATTCTTTGCTTAAATCGTACCTGTTGACGATTCCGAATTTTTTGATAGTGTGCGCGGGAGTGCCGTCCGCCCAGTGAGGTCTGACGTTGTATTCCGTATCCCATACGCCGTTTTCTAATATGTCTTTGCAATTTGATATGAATGTTTTATCGGCAAGGCTCATTGCTTTTTTCTCCGTTGTGAATTTGACCGATTTACGGTTATTTATTTTATATGCCGCATTACGCGGATCGATACGCCGACGCTGCGATGCGCCGGTGCGCCGACTTGCGCGGGCGGTTGCAAAATTATTTTCTTATTTCTTTAGTGCCGTCGAGTTTTTGCATTTTCATCCACGTCTTCATAACGAACCTATGGTTGAAAATTTTGGTAAGGAACCATTGGAATTTGTTTTTACCGCCCGGCACGCAAATATCTTTGTTTGAATACAACGCCTTGATGGCTTTTCTTATGACAAAATCGGCATCGTACATCGCGCTGTAATGAATTACGACGGGTTTTTCGCCCTCTTTTATAGCGCGATTGAAAAATTCGGTCTTTGACCAGAACGGGCAAAGCGCAAGAACGTGAATTTTTCTGTATTTAAGCTCGCAGTTGAGCGCGCGTGTATAACTGACCATAAACGCTTTGGTAGCGCCGTATATGTTTATATACGGTATGGGTTGAAAACCTGCGCACGAGGCAACGTTCATAATCTTTGCGCCCTCTTTCATATACGGCAAAGAATAATCGGTCATGTATATCGCCGCCTCGCAGTTGAGGTTTATCATGTTGATATGCGTTTCGGTCGGTATGGTTTCGTAATGACCGAACTTGCCGTACCCGGCGCAGTTTGCCAAAATTACGATTTCGGGCTTTTCGGCTTCCAATTTATCTTTATATGCCTTTATCGCCGCGCCGTCTGATAAATCGATGGATAGCGGCACGACTTTTACATTAACCTCGGCGTTGAGTTCTTCAAGACGGTCGGTGCGACGGGCAATCGCCCAGATCTCGTCTACCTTTTCTTTTTTTGATATCTGCAAAACAAATTCCTTGCCCAGACCACTGCTTGCGCCCGTTACAACTATAATTCTCTTCATGCCTGCCCCCATATTCAATAATTTTATAACGGTTCTATTTTATCAAAAATTATACGACTCGTCAAGAAATCAATCGGCAATCGGCAAGAACGTAAAACTATTTTAAAAAACGATTTTTCAAGACCGTAGTCAGGCAATGTTTTCAGCCTGCGCTTCAAGGTAAGTTTTTTATAACTGCGTTTTATGCGGTGCATTTTTTTAAACATTTTTTTCAGAACAGTTCGATTTTATTTTCGATTATGTATTTGCGGAGTTTTTCGATAGACTTTTTCTCTATACGCGAAATGTACGAACGCGAGATTTTAAGCAGCGAAGCTACCTCTCTTTGACACAGCGGGGCGTTGCCTTTAAGCCCGAAACGCAACAAAATTACAGTATATTCTCTGTCGGTAAGCGCAGCACGCACGGTTTTCAATAGTTTTTCGCGGAATACGCTTTGTTCGACTTGCGATAAAACGCTCTCTTCATCGACGGCAAGCAGTTCCATAAGGCTGAGCTCGTTGCCCTCTTTATCGCACCCGATAACCTCGGATATGGACACGTCCGCTTTGTATTTTTTGTTTGCGCGAAGGAGCATTAAAATTTCATTTTCGATACAGCGCGCCGTATAAGTGGCAAGCTGAGTGCCCTTTGTGCTGTCAAACGTATTGATTGCTTTTACCAAACCGATCGTCCCGACGGAAATCAAATCGTCGTTATCGTACGCGCCCTGATACTTTTTTACGACGTGCGCGACAAGCCTCAAATTGTGCTTGATTAACTTTTCGCGCGCGGACGAATCGCCGTTTTTACATGCGATTAAACACTTACGCTCTTCTTCCTTGCTGAGCGGTTTCGGAAAACTATCGCCACCGAGCGAGCCGCAAAAGAATACTATTTTGCCTATTATAAAAGATAAAAAATCAGCGAACACTTCACTGTCCTCGTAACACAAGTTTATGAAACTTTCGCCGATTATATTCTTTAAAATAAAAGCGCACTGCGACTATTAAGCATCGTAAATCGACCATCAGACCGATTTTTGACATATAAAAAGCTGCAGTATAATTCAGCCGCTGCTCATATATGACGATAAGTTCTATTTAAAAAAGTTAAACGCCATAATCACCGCGCCGAGAACAACGAGAACTATGCCCGTTGCACGGTTAAGCGTTTTTGGTTGTGCCTTGTTTGCAAAAACCGCGGCGATTCTTGCCCATATCAGCGTGAACGCAACGCACAGCCCCAATACAAGCATATCCGGCATGCCGCCGATTACAAAGTGCGATACCGCCCCGGTAAGCGCAGTAAAAGCCATTATGAAAACGCTCGTACCGACGGCGGTTTTTAATTCGTACCCCATAACCGTTGTTAAAATAAGGAGCATCATCATACCGCCGCCCGCACCGACGAAACCGCATATAAAACCGATCAGCGCACCGCAGATAACCGACTGAATAACGCGCTTTTTTACGGATACTTCCTCCATACTTTCTTTTGTGGTCATAACCGGGCGAACGATGAATTTTATGCCGAGCAAAAACGTCATAAAGACCGAAAACCCGCCCATAGTGCTTGTAGGCACAAGGCTTGCAATATAACTGCCGACCATTGTAAATGCAAGAACCGTAACCATCATGATTATGCCGTTTTTTATATCGAGATTCTTATTTTTATGGTATGTGTACGCCGAAACCGCGCTGGCAAGCACGTCGGACGACAACGCGATGCCCACCGCCATATAAGGATCGATCCCCAGAAAAGTAATGAGCATCGGACTGATTACCGCCGCCGCGCTCATTCCCGCAAAGCCCGTACCGAGCCCCGCGCCCATACCCGCAAAAAACGTTACTAAAATAGTAATAAAAATGTTCATTCTTCTTCGCCTTCCTGCATCGCTTTCAGGTTGTCTTTAATTATGCTTAACGCAGTCAAAAACGCATCGTGTGTTTTTTTGTCCATACCGGCACATAATCTTTCGGGAAAATCTTTCTGAATTTCGCGCCCGCGTGATATAACAGCTTGCGCTTTTTCTGTACAAATAAGTTCGGTTTTGCGCCGATCTCCGCTTACCGTCCGACGCTCAAGATACCCCTCTTGCACGAGTTTGTCTACGTTGACGGAAACAAGATTCGCCTTTATACGGCGTATTTCCACAATTTCGACAGCGGTTTTGTATTCGGTATTGTTGCCTAAAAACATAAGTATGTCGAATGCAGTCTGCGGTAACCCAAGCTCTTTGCAAAGCGGTTTACACAAAGCATTATATGCCGACACTATCATTCTTGCCGTTTCGATATTAAAATACATTCGCCTTTATCCTTTCAAATTTGAATTGTTCATTTTTGAATTATTTTAACACTTATGCTTTCAGTCGTCAAGCAATTATGCGTAAATATAGAAATATAATATGCCGATTATTTTCCAGCCGATCGGTTTTAACAACTGAAAAGCCCTGTTTTTTACGCAAATCAATTCTTTTTTATACCAAATTAGCGATTTATGATGATTTGCTTTGCAAAAACGATTAAATTAGTGTAACATGAAGAAAAACAGGATATGACGCTATGACCGATGTTGTTGCCGCGCTGATTAAAAAAAGCGAAAAGTTTTTGATATGCCAAAGACCGAAAAATAAGGCGCGCGGGCTTTTATGGGAATTTGTGGGCGGCAAGGTAGAGAAAGGCGAAAGCAAGCCGCAAGCTCTTGTGCGCGAATGCAAAGAAGAATTGAATTTGGCTATTACCGTGCACGAAGAATTTTGCGTTGTTATGCACGAATACCCCGATATCGCCGTACGACTTACGGTTTTTAACGCAACGGCAAACGGCGAACCGCAATTACTCGAGCATAACGCGCTTAAATGGATAACCGCCGATGATATAGATAATTTTCAATTCTGCCCCGCCGATATGGAAATTCTTGAAAAAATCAAAAAGGAAATGATTAAAAATGGGTAAATTCGCGCTTGTTACGGGTGCGTACGGCGGAATGGGTAAAGCCGCAGTCGCCCTTTTCAAAAATAACGGTTACACGGTGTTTGCACTCGATAAAAAGGTAGAAAACGAAGAGAACGGAGTTATACCCATAGAGTGCGACGTTACCGACGAACTCAGCGTTCAAAACGCGATTAAAACTATCTCCGCTACTACCGATCGGTTAGACGCGGTCATCCATTATGCGGGCATCTACATGCTTGATTCGCTTGTAGAAATGTCAGCCGACGATTTTAAAAAAATATTCGCGATTAATCTTTTCGGCGTATATCTCATAAACAAAGCGGCTATGCCCCTGCTGCGCGCGGGCAGTAAAATAGTTATCGTAACAAGCGAACTTGCTCCGCTTGCGCCGCTCCCGTTTACGGGCATTTATGCGGTCAGTAAAGGCGCGCTCGATAAATACGCCTATGCGCTCAGAATGGAGTTGCAATTACTCGGAATTTCCGTTTCGGTTATACGTGCGGGCGCGATAAAAACTAAAATGCTCGGAGCTTCCGTTTCCGCGCTCGATCGTTTTTGCGAAAAGACCGAATTATATAAGTGCAACGCCGAAAACTTTAAAAAAATCGTAAACAGCGTAGAAGCAAAAAGCGTTCCGCCCGAAAAAGTTGCGCAAAAAACACTTAAAATAATAGGCAAGAAAAACCCGAAATTCGCCTATTCGGTAAACCGCAATCCACTTTTAAAACTGCTTGCCGCCCTCCCCGTAGACACGCAGGCAAGAATTATAAAACAAATTTTGAAATAGCATAAATTGACAAAACCTCCCGAGCAATAAGCTGCTTGGGAGGTTTTTGGTATATGAATAAGTTAAAACGTTTAATTAAACTTTTTTATTGAAAACGGCGTTGTTGATTATTGCGGCAAAAACGTCGTAACCGGAATCGTTTAAATGTATTCCGTCATCTCTGAAAAGCTCCTTCTTTGCCTCACCGTCACGCGTAAGATCATTAAACGTGTCTATTCCGTTAAGCCAATCGGTATTTGCCACAAGTTGTTTCATTTCTTCTATAAAGCGACCGTATTCGTAGTTGAATTTACCGCCTTTATAGCAACTGGGTGCCGCCATCGAATAAATATAGTGAATCTCGGCATTCGGGAAATCGGCGTGCATTTTGTTCAATAATGTAGACATTAAACTTGCGGCATATTCGCCGGTATGCCCCATATTGTTGATATTGTTGCCGCCTAAAAATACCAGAATTATCGACGGATCAAACGGCTTTACAAGTTTATCGTAAGCGTAAAGCCAATCTTCGACGATCGTTCCGCCGATGCCGACGTTGTAACCGAGCCTGCCGCCGATGTCGGCTTGCCAATCGCTCCAATAATCCATTGTACTCGAACCCATAATAAGCACGCCGCCCTTTTCAGCCGATTTATATTGATCGGCAAGTTTGTTAATTCTCGTTTCATAAGGCGAAACGTAAGTATACTCTTTCATATTTGAAACGAAGTTTTGCACGTATTGACTATCTGTGTTTGCCGTAAGATTTTTCAAAATTAGCGTACCGCCCTTGCCACCGACTGTTGCGGCAGCGTTTTTCAAAAATTCAAATTCCACGGTATGATAAACATAACCGTCTATAAGCAACGATGTTTTGCCGCCGTAATTTACGAGCGAGAAATTCATTGTTGCGGCATTTTTTATCTGCGGTCTTACAAGCAACGTGTAACCCGTCCAGTAATCGGTGCCGTTTTTAATTTCGTGGAAAACCTGATATGCCGAACCCGTATACTCGAACACATACCTTACGGCGTGAGTTGCGTCTGTATATGCGCTCAGTTCGCCTTGCGTCCATGAGGCATATTCTCCGAATTGCATTCTGCCTAAGACAAGCCAGTATTCTCCGCTTACCGCACTACCTCCGCTAAAAGCAAACGCTTTGTCGTACGCGCTTTCCGTCTTGTTGTAAGTACCCGTATTGCCTGCGGTGAAGCAACCGTTATCGCGAAGCGTATCTTTTTCGGCGGAAAACTCAACGTCCGAGGTCGCCGTTTCAAGCGAATTTACGAGCGCGTCGAAATCGTCGCCGTAATACGTTTTGAAATTATCGAAAGTAACGTTGCAATACTGCCGCATTGCCAGCGTAAACATCGTATAACCCCACTTTGCTTCCTGAGTATATACGAGTTTATAATCGGGTAAATAACTGCCGTCTTTAAAATACAGCTTTATTTCCTGACCGTCGTAAACGAAAATATATTCGGCTTTATACGACGTGCCTTTCGGCATAGTGTTTTTTTCGCAAATTACTTGAGTCAACGCTTTTCCGTTTACCGTGGGATAAGCATAAAGACTATTATTTGTGGGATAACGGAAAAGATGGAATTTTACAAAGTTTTGCACGTTTTTGGCAATTTGCAGTTCGATTTTACTTGCCGCACCGCCCGTGGTCTTTGTGTCTGTTATGTCTAAACGCCCCGAAACGGCATATTCGTAACCGCCTACAGGCACTCCGTTTTGGTAAAGCGCGCCCATTACCCTTTTATTTGAGTCTTTACCCTCGACGTACACGCTTCCGTCATAGTTTTCGACAAAGTTGCCTATATTTTCAGAGGTGCCGATCAGTGATATGCCCGTCAATTTTTCTTTATAATCTGCAAGCGCATCGTTATACATGATTTTTGCCTGCGTTTCGTCGGATACGATCTGCAAATTTTTCATTTTCGCAACACACTCGTAGGTATATATAAACATTTCGGTATAAGTAAGCCCGGGAAGGGTTCTTCTATAAATAACGTTATCGTTTATAGTCATTACCATACTGCCGTCGGCTACGATTACGCCCATTTTTATGCCTTGTGTTTCGTCGTACAATGTCGAAGAAATATGCACCTTGTAGTTAAGGAAGTCGGATCTGTCCTTATAATCGGAGAAGATGAGATAATGAGTTTCATCTACGCCTCTCAGCGCAAAACGGATCTGGTAGTTGTTTGCGTAAACAGCCGAAAATACAACCTCGCTGCCCTGCGCAAGCGATTGCGGATAAATTTGCGCCGAAAAAGCGTAACTGCCGCTTAAGTTTACTCCGCTTTCGTCCGTGACGGCGGCATCGCCATCAAGCGAATAAACGAGGTTTTCATAATCGTAAGTAACGTGTTTTTTATTTCCGCCGCCCGTAAGAGAATGGGTACCGAAAGGCAGCGCAACGTTTACTTTTACATTAACTACGTTCGTTCTCGTTTCATCCTGAGATAAAACACTGAATGAAAGCGAATGGATTTTTTTATCGAATTTTACTCTTACCGTCGACCCCGCCGACGCCTGATAATTGCACTCTTTTTCATAATTTTGCACGTTCAAAAATTCGGCATATTCGCTTTCGCTCAGCGTTACTTCGCCGTTTACTACCTGCTTGTTTTGCACCGATACAACACTGATATCGGCGAGATCTGACAATACGTTTAGCGTAACCGTGTATTTTGCCGTATTTCCGCGCGGGGTTGTAAGGTCAAAAACAAGTTGTTTTTCGATTATCGTAATTTGCACCGTCACTCCGCCCGAAAGCGTATACTCGCAATTTTCTTCGGGCGATGAAACAAGCGCGTTGTACTGCGCCGTGGTAAGCGTAACGCAATCGTCCGCTACGTTCACACCGGCTACTTTAGTAATTTTAAAACAATCCAGCGGATCTTTCTCGGGCTCGGGTAATACATTTAACGTAACTGTGTATTTTGCCGTGTTTCCTCCGGACGTAGTCAAATCAAAAACAAGTTGTTTTTCGATTATCGTAATTTGCACCGTCATTCCGTCGGCAAGCGTATATGCGCAATTTTCTTCGGGCGATGAAACAAGCGCGTTGTACTGCGCCGTGGTAAGCGTAACGCAATCGTCAGCCACCTCCACGCCTGCTACCGTAGTTACTTTTAAACCATCGAGCGGGTTATCTTCAACCGTTATTTCGCAAGCGAAAAGACACAGCATGAAAACGCTCAAAAGAATAAAAACCGATATCTTTTTCATTTTTCTCTCCTATTTTTCGTTTTATTGTTGACATAATTCAGTATGTCTAATATACTTAGCCCGTGGTGATAGCGTTAGAACGCAATCTCCTATGGTTAAATTATATCAAACACTTCATTTCGTTTCAATACATAAAATTGCAAACTTAAACACAATTACAGGTAATAAAAGAATGAAAACGACTAAAAGAACAGTGGAACTGCTCTCCGGCACTACGTTAGCCATACGCCCGGATAACTATTATCGCCACCCGCTATTATACAACGTGGCGCAATCGGGATATGTAATCGGCGGTTTGAAACACTCGGTTTCAAGAGCCGGGTACAATTCCTACGGACTGTACGGCATACTTAAAGGCGAAGTGGTTTTAAAAACCAAAAACAAATCATATAAAGCAAAGGCGGGCGATACGCTTTTCTTTTCGCAAGAGGACGCGCACACCGTCGAAAACGGAGGCGATATACCTTATGAGACGTATTTTATGTATCTATACGGCCCCGAAGTCAAGGGGTTTTATGACAGTTTTCAATCGAAATTCGGCTATGTGATGCAGGGTTTTACGCCCCCGTCGCTCGCCGGGGCGGCGCAGCAAATCACCGCAATGATACAATTGGGAAAGGAAAATAAATATCTTATTTCTTCACTTATATACAACGTTTTGACCGAGCTTTTAGAGCAATGCGACAATAGCGAAGGACATACCGGTATTACGGACGCGATTAAGTTCGTAATGGAACATTATAAAGAAAAAATAACCCTAGATACCCTATCTTCGATGGCGTATACAGACAAATTTTACTTTATAAGGCAATTCCATGCGCTGACGGGATTTACGCCTAAAGAATATCAGAACGAACTACGTTTGAACGAGGCATTGAGTTTGCTTAAAAACACCGATTTATCGGTAACTGCAATTGCCAACGAGGTCGGTTTTTCCGACGCGAGAGGACTAATTTCGCTGATAAAAAACAGAAAAGGTTGCTCCCCGTCGCAACTGAGAAAAAAATAGAACACAATTATATATCAAAGTTTTAAGCAAAAAAAATAGAAAAAAGCGCAAAAGGTTTTTGATATGCACCCCCTGCGCTTTTTTTGTTGATTTTATTGTTAAAAAGACATTTAATATTTCTTTTTTATATCACCTTTCATTTTTTCAGACATCTCGGGTCAGCAGTCCGCACGTAAATTAATTTTTTTCGTCAGATATTCGTATAATCTGTTTGCGATTATTTCATGCCCCTTAGCATTTGGATGTAATCCGTCCGCCGTCAGTTCATCGGCTGCCTGCGCTTTAGGCCGTGGGAATAAACAATTCAGATCAAGAACGTCCACGCCATACTTAAAAGCAACGTTTCTGATCGCTTCTCTGTACTCTTCGAGCGTGTTGCCCGCAACTTTTTTGCAACCGTTATCGCCATGCCGGTCATCCTCGTTAAAACGCGGCAACGGAAAAATATAACAAAACTTGTCTTTGCCGAATTTTTCTGCGAGATATTCGGTCATTATATTCATCGCGCCGTAAAAAGTATAAGGTGTTCTGTCTTCTAAGGCGCCTAAAGGTGCGTCGCCGTGCCCGTAGTCGTTTGTTCCGCCGAATACAAAAGTAAAATCGGCTGTTTCGTCGAGCCTGTCCAAGCGCGATAAAAAGTCCTGATCGAAACTTATGTTTGCCGAGGGGGTTGTCTGACGGGCAATTCTCGTTGCGCTTATGCCGTAATTATTTTCCGTCGCTCCGAGTTTTTCGCAAAGCAAAACGGTATACTTTTCGTTCGGCGAGGCAAGCTATGCCCCTGCCGTTATGCTATCACCTAAAAAATTAATCTTCATAATTATGCCTGTTCTTTTTTGATTGTATTATTAATATTTTTATCGAATACCGAAAGAAATCTTTGCCAGTCATCTCGAGATAAATAATGTTTGCCCTTGCGGACGTAATAGGTTACTTTGTCGCCGTAAATCTTTCCGAGTGCGGGATTGCTTACGTTTTCAAGCGGCTTTTCGCCGTATAATGCCCAAATAGCCGACGCTTTTGCGGCGGAATACAGCTCCGCGGGCGGGTTTGCCCATAAATCTTCTACGGCAGAACCGATACTCATCACGCGCGGCGCGATTAAAGTCATCAACATGTACTGCTCGAACGGCAGCTCTTTTTCTTTATCCGAATATTTTGAAAAATCGGTGCTGAACCAGTGCGGAAAAACCGACGATATAACGCTTATAGGCTCACTTTCTTTCGTTCTCATAAAGAACGCGGCAGCGCCGCACGTTCCCGAGCAGTTGGAATGACAAAATTTAAAACGTTCGTCAAATGCAGCGGTAACGAGTGCGGTTTTGCCAAGCCTTGAATGCCCGGCAACGGCAAGATTATTCATGTCTGTTTCGTCCCTCGTTTCGAGGTAATCGGCTATTCGCATAGCGGCGTACGCCCACATGACGATTTTGCCCGCCGAGCCCGCTTTTTTGCGGTCGAATAACGCGGCGATTCCGTTTGTAAAATCGTTATCGTCCGACGTAACGTCGTTATAACACACGTCGGCAACAGCCCACCCGTCGTCTATTACCTCTTCGGCAGGCAGATATTTATCGGGAAAACAATCTCTGAAATTAAGCAAAACCACGGTCTTGTTATTCTTTTTTTTCGGGAAGCAATACCAGAACGGAAAAGAATACTCGCCGCCGTTTAAAACGAGCGTAAGTTTTATTTTTTCTAAAACAGACTTGCCCGCCATTGTTTCCTCGCTCGAAACAACCTCACCGGAAACCGAAAACGGTTTTTCGGGAAAATAGCCGTATTC
>CAKQKA010000028.1 GCA_934247855.1 uncultured Clostridia bacterium
GGGTGGTTTTCTTTTTAGCTCTCTTCTACAGGCTTTCCCGTGAACGGATCTATATATTCTTTCATACTAATCTGTTCCGTCAACCTATCTTCTTCTTGTTGATTTTGAATGTATTTTGCTATCACTGTTTTGTTTCTTCCTACTGTATCGACGTAATATCCTCGACACCAGAAATGCCGATTCCCATATTTATATTTCAAATTCGCAAATCGGTCAAATATCATTAAACTACTTTTCCCTTTCAATATCCCCATGAATTTCGACACACTCATCTTTGGCGGTATTGTTACAAGCATGTGTATGTGGTCTATACACGCATTTGCTTCTATTATTTCTACACCATCCATTCTTTCGCATATCTTTCTTAGTATCTTACCTATTTCTTCTCGATACTTTCCATATACTATTTTTCTTCGATATTTCGGTGCGAATACTATGTGATATTGACATCTCCACTCTGTATGTGTTAAACTTGTTATGTCCTGCATTGGACTACCTCCTATGTGTTTTAGATTCTTTGCGATTGTCAGTCGCTTTCATCTTACCATAGGAGTATTTTTTTGTCCATAGCTATAAGCTTTTTATCCACTCGCTCAGCGAGTGGTTTTCTAGCCAATAAAAACCGCCCGAGAACGAGCGGTTTTTTATGTGTACACATATAAACTTTTAATTTAACCGAGCGATTGAACAACCCCGGAAAAAATCGCATTACCGCGAAATTATCCAAATTATCCGCGCGGAACCAAAGTGCCGTTTTCGGCATAGAAATACGGATTGCTCTTTGCAACGATCATAACCATATTTTCCGCGCACTGAGCGAAAGCCTCTTCGCCGACGGTTTTAAGTTTAACGGCTATTTCAACCTTTTCGAGCGATGAACAGAACGCGAATGCGTATTTACCGATCTCTTCCACCGGACGGGGAATTTCAATCGATTTGATTCCGCAGAAGTTAAACGCGAAATCACCGATTTTCACTAAAGTTTTAGGCATAGTGAGTTCTGTAAGAGCGGCGCAGTTTGCAAAAGCCGAATTACCGATTTCAGTACAGCCGGTCTTACCTGAATAGAAAAATACCTTTTCAAGACTCAGACAATCCGCAAAGGCTTTTTCGCCCACGACCTTTACCGACGAGGGAATACAAACGCTCTTCAAAGCGGTACCGTTGAATGCGTTATCGTCTATCGCCGTAACGGGTTTTCCCTGATACTCGGCGGGAATGTTAAGATTTTCGGGCAGTTCTTCCGCTGCGTTTTTCTTTACCGAATAACCGACAACGCCATTAGAACCGTCTTCAAGTTCGCCGCTTATTTCGGTAAAAGAGAAGTATTTTTCATCCGACGGAACGTAGTCCTTCAACTCCATACTCGCGCAACCGAACAGCGAACCGATCATTACGGACAGGAGAACAAACACTATTGTTCTTTTTACAATTTTCATACTTTTCTCCATCATAATTCCGACAAAATCACATCGAAACGTAAGCAAATCGGGCAATTGCCCGTATAACCATTATATTAACCTACTATTGTATTATATCCCTATGCACACGCATTGTCAATGTTTTTGCCGAAAAATACCAAAATCAACGAATTTTTTACTCAAAAACATGTTTTTATAATGCAAAATCGTTATATAAAAAACGCAACAACGGTCGATCCAGACAAATTTATGAACGGTCGATCCCGACAAATTTATGCCAGATCCACGCGCGCTTTTGCGTTGAGCGTCATATCGGCAAAGTCGCCCGCCCTGTAACGAAGATACCCTTCCGCAGCAATCATCGCGGCGTTGTCCGTACACATTTTCTTGGGCGGAAGTACGGCTATAAGTCCGTTATCGGCACATTCGCGGGTTAAAGTGTCGCGCAGATATCCGTTCGCGACCACACCGCCGCCCGCAGTTATAACTTTTAAACCGTGCTCTTTCGCAGCCTTTATCGCCCTTCTTACAAGCACGTCCACTGCGGCATGCTGAAACGAACAAGCCACGTCAGCTTTACTGTACGCCGCGCCCGACTGCTCGTGATTATGAACGTAATTTATAACCGCGGTTTTAAGCCCGCTGTACGAAAAATCGTAACAATCCTTACCTTTCAGCATTGCGGGCAGTTCAACCGTGGGTTTCCCCTCGCGCGCAAGCCGTTCTATATTAGGACCGCCGGGATATTCGAGCCCCAGAACACGCGCGACTTTATCGAAAGCCTCGCCCGCGGCATCGTCAAGCGTTTCGCCTATCACCTCGTACTCGCCAAACTGTTTTACCTCTATAATAGCGGTATGTCCGCCGCTTGCAAGCAAACTGATAAACGGCGGTTTTAAACTCGGATCGGCAAGATAAATAGCCGCAAGATGCCCTCTTATATGACTGACAGGCACAAGCGGCACGCCCAGCGCGAACGCCAAAGCTTTGGCATATGACACGCCAACGAGCAATGCGCCCAAAAGCCCCGCACCGTAAGTTACGGCGACGGCGTCGATATCGGCAAGCGTTTTGCCCGAATTTTTAAGCGCGCGCTCGACCACTATTGATATAGCCGTAGTGTGTGCGCGGGAGGCGATCTCCGGCACGACTCCGCCAAACCGAATATGTTCGGTCATAGAACTTTCTATCTCGGAGGAAAGCAGATTCGTCCGTCCTTCCAAAATTGCGCAAGCCGTTTCGTCGCAAGACGATTCGATTGCGAGAATTATCGGATTTTCTTTGATTTTATGGGCTTTCACCCTTTCGGAATATGTTTCCATATTAAGATTTTTTGAGGTAATCTATGATAAACGGATCGAGTTCGCCGTTCATAACCGCGTCGATGTTACCCGTTTCGCAACCGGTGCGGTGGTCTTTTACCATAGTGTACGGGCAGAATACGTATGAACGAATCTGACTGCCCCATTCGATTTTTTTCATTTCGCCCTTAATGGACGCAGCCTCTTCCATACGCTCGCTTTCGCGCTTTTCGATAAGCTTACTCATAAGCATTTTCATAGCCTGCTCGCGGTTCTGCACCTGACTGCGCTCGTTCTGACAAGCGACGATGATGCCCGTCGGCAAATGCGTGATTCTGATTGCCGATTCGGTCTTGTTGACGTGCTGACCGCCCGCGCCGCTCGAACGATAGGTATCGACTTTAAGTTCTTCGGGACGAATGACGATCTCTTCGGTGTCGTCGATTTCGGGCATAACCTCTACCGACGAAAAAGACGTATGCCTGCGCGAGTTAGCGTCGAACGGCGAAATACGCACGAGACGGTGAACGCCTTTTTCCGCTTTAAGATAGCCGTAAGCGTTATCTCCCTCCACCTTGAAAGTCACGCTCTTAATGCCTGCCTCGTCGCCGTCGACGCGATCAAGCTCGGTAAGCTTATAACCGTGCTTTTCGGCATAGCAGATGTACATACGGTACAGCATTTCCGTCCAATCGCAAGCCTCGGTACCGCCCGCGCCGGAGTGCAAAGTCATAATGGCGTTAAGTGCGTCGTACTTGCCCTTAAGAAGGGTTTGCAACCTTAAATCTTCGATATCGTTTTCGGCTTTTTCAAGGTTTTCTTCTATCTCCGGAGCATAGCTTTCGTCGCCCTCTTCGGCAACGAGTTCCAACAGCGTTTCAACTTCATCAACCGCTTGCGTGGTCTTATCGAAAACCGCAAGGCGGTTTTTGATATGCGTAAGTTTGCGCGATATCTGCGTCGAACGTTCAAGATCTCCCCAAACCTCGGGCAACTCGAGCTGCGCCTCCAGATCCTTTTGTTCAGCCCTTAAATTATCGACGTCAAAGAGAGTACCCTGCCTCTTTCAGGGTGTCTCGGAGTTGACGAATCTTCTGCGTGTATAAATCGATTCTGAGCATACGTTTTCTCCTAACTATTTATTAAAAGTGGCGGTATAAGTCGATTATCGCACGTTTCGCTGATAACCGACGCCGCATTGAGTTTGACATTTTGGCGCGTTTTCTTACCGAAAACAATGTTTTACAGCAAAAAGAAAAGGCTACGCGCAGTAAATGCCTCATTTATTCCGTAATATGATAACATTTTTGCGCCGCTTTGTCAAACCGATTTTATGTATTCGGGCATAATAGAATTTATTGCAGAGCATACACTTCACACCGTCATGTTGAGCGGAGCTTTAGCGCAGTCGAAACGTTTAGGCGCAACGCACCGCACAAGGCTTCTCCCTTCGGAGCAATTCCCCCGCAAAACGGAAGAATTGTCGCGCCGGCGACAAAAGAGGCGCGCCGCGCGTAACCGGGCTGGCAGCAGGAGCGCAGCGCCTGATGGCTGATGAGAGCTGCTTCAATAATTTGCCAATCCTTGTTGAGTAAGGATACCCACTAAGCGTACAAGGTTTGGCATTATTATGCGACCGTCGGTCGCTATTTGTCCTCATCCGGCACTTCGTGCCACCTTCTCCGAAAGGCGAAGGCTTGGATGGTGCGGGAATTGCCCCGAGGGACGAAGACGGGCAAAATTTTTGCGGCATAGATACAAGCATTGCAAGGCTCGCCGAGTTGGACGGGTACGATAGACCTTGACGGTCATCGTAGTCGTACAGCGACGGCAGTTAACGCCGCAATGCGCCCGAGAATATGCCGCAAAAAGGATGAGATAGACCTAAAGAGGTCATTCAGGTCTGTAATCGTCAACAGAAACAACGTCAGGCGCCGCACATTCTTTTAATTATTTTTGCGGCTTAGATACGAGTAGAGCAAGGCTCGTTGCTATACGACATACTTTACTTTCAACATTTTTATGGCTTAGATGCAAGCATGACGAGGCTCGTTGATGATTACAGGACTGAATAGACCTTATTGGTCATTCAGGTCTGTAATCGTCAACAGAAACAACGTCAGGCGCCGCACATTCTTTTAATTATTTTTGCGGCTTAGATACGAGTAGAGCAAGGCTCGTTGCTATACGACTGGATGGAATAGACCTTTGCGGTCATCCCAGTCAGACGTTAGCAACAGAAACGCGGCTATACGACGTATATGAGCCGCAAAAAAAGGCTGCGAACAAGCCGATAATAGACCTATACGCAGACTTTTTGTTTTTAAACTTTCAGAGCAATCTTCTTTTTTGATAACTTTAAAGAATATAAAAGCCATTAAAATGTTGCGCAAATCGGCGGCAACCGCCGTCAAACAGTTGCCGCGTTGCTCATCTACATTGCGCTATAAATTCAGTTTTTCAAACGTTATTTAGTTACTTACTCCATATCGTCTTCGTAAATTGCAATACCCGGTATAAAGTAACCTAACGTTTTATACAGTTCGTCAAGGTATTTTCTTTCACGTACAATCCCATCGTTCAAAAAGTCGGAAATATAAACATTTTTTCCGTCCCTTGACGTTACAAAGAAAATTAATTCTTTATCGTAATGCCAATTTTCCGTTCTATGTTCTTTATCGAGCGGAATATGATAAAACGAATAAAAATACTCTTCGGGAATAACCATTTCGGTAAGCAACTCTATAATTTTACAAGGCGGCGCCAAGGTAATATAATCTATTGGCGCTTTATAATCAAAAATATCATTTAAATGGCTACGAAAATAATCGAGATCGATCTTTTTTGCGTTTACTTTTTCAAAAAGCAGTTTTTCCTGCTCGGCAATAGTTCTATAGCCTATCGGGTTTTCACCGCTTTGCTCTTTTTGAATAAGTTTTTTATCGTATTCGAGCATACGCTGTTGAATTATATCTATTTTCGACAGCTGTTGTCTTATACATTTTTCTATTTCTTTATCCATAAATTCTCCATAATCAAGTTACGATAATAGGTATACCAAAGAAACTATGCGTTGCATATAAACCTTAAAACCCGCGAACAAGCCGTTAACCAACCTATACGCAGACTTTTTGTTTTAAACTATATGTTAATCTTCTTCTTTACAAGCAATACTGTTACGGCACACGGAATGAGAAATATCATCCACGAAGAATTGAACGAAGACGCACAGCCATTTTCTTCGGATTGATTATCCAAACCCGAATTATCGGGAGCTGCGGTTGCTTTTCTTTCCATAACAACCGATTTTACCTCATCTTCAGCTGCCTGGCGTTTTGCTAATTCATCTTCTATCTTTTTCTCGAACTCCGCGTACTGTTTGTCGTACTCGGTTCTTATCATCGTTGCAACATCGGCATAACCGTCAGGCAATATTTCCCATATCGGAACCAACCCTTCATTGTTGTCACCATACCCAACAACTACGTGCCGTGCATTTCCGCCAATCTCTTGTTTCATTTCGCTTAAACTTTTACCGATGACAGGCGGCAACCCTATGCTTCGATGATAGGATTGATAACTTTTACCATACTTTTTAACGTATTCGCTATCATTTACGCCGTTTATTAAAGCGTCTCCGGCCAAAGCAATGAATTCATATTCATCCGCATCATCGACATGGAACTTAATAACATAATCCAATGTTTGACCATAATTAACGCTCCAGACGATATGCGTGCCGTAACTTTTAATAAATTCCGCAGCTGTAATAGTCCCCTCATTGAGATTATTAAGATCATTCAAAAAACTATCGGTATAGCAGTTTGCATACGTTCTTTGATCTGTACCGTTCACAACAGACATCGTGTTATGAATATATTTGATTTGTTCCAAGTAGTAAAATGAATAACCAATATAAGACGGAGAGGGATCAATATTCAGCAACGACAAATCGAATCTTGGCGCCATTTGGAAATGCGGAACTTTGAAGAGACCGTCTCCTATATATCCCGAAGATCGAGAAGTTTCGGACAATAATCTTTGCTTATTTTCAACGGTTAAATCATATAAGCCGGCATTATCGAACACCGAATTCCCTGTATAACTCCCGATATCATCTGCCGTAATATAATTAACTCCGGCGCCAAGAACACGGCGGAGTTCCCGATCCATTTCGCCAAGGGTTTTATGACAATCGTCTTCAACACCGGCATCTTCTGCGGCTGCATATAAAACAGCGTCGTTTTCAACCGCAAAAGCGTTAATCGGTTTTTGCAATACAACCGCAAAAGCCGAAAGCGCGATTATAAAGGCAGATAACGTTAGTAATTTTTTCTTCATTGATTCACCTCAATTATTTATGTTCTTGCGCCGATTTGTTCATTCGAGCGGAACATCTCCGTACGATCATTATAACATAGAAACGAAACAAAAATATATTTTTTTCGGCACAGTCGTTGCATTTGCGCTTGTTCTTTACCAAACCGCCGTTTTCGCTCTAACACTGCACCCGTAAAATCTTGCAAGCAAGGTTCCTTGTTTACATTATAACATAAAAATGCTCGCTTGAAAATGTTTTTTATCAATTTATATTATGACTTTAAAGAATATAAAAGCTATTAAACTGTCGCGCAAACCGGCGGCAACCGCCGTTAAACAGTTGCCGCGCTGCTCATTTACATTGCGCTATAAATTCAGTTCTTCAAACGTTATTTAGTTACTTACTCCATATCGTCTTCGTAAATTGCAATACCCGGTATAAAGTGACCTAACGTTTTATACAGTTCGTCAGAATATTTTCTTTCATTTATAATACCGGGATTCAAAAAATCGGCGATATAAACATTTTTACCGTCCCTCGATGTTACAAAGAAAATCAATTCTTTATTATACCCCCAGCCCCTTTTATTTTTTTCCTCAAGCGGAATATGATAAAACGAATAAAAATATTCTTCGGGAATAATTATTTCGGTAATAAACTCTATAATTTTACAAGGCGGAGCTATTTCAAAATAATCGATCGGTGATTTATAATCGAAAATATCTTTTAAATGGCTATAAAAATAATCGAGATCGATCTTTTTTGCGTTTACTTTTTCAAAAAGCAGTTTTTCCTGCTCGGCAATAGTTCTATAGCCTATCGGGTTTTCACCGCTTTGCTCTTTTTGAATAAGTTTTTTATCGTATTCGAGCATACGCTGTTGAATTATATCTATTTTCGACAGCTGTTGTCTTATACATTTTTCTATTTCTTTATCCATAAATTCTCCATAATCAGGTTACGATAAATCATCCGTTTCGGATATTTTTCATGTTTGACTCCTTTTAATTTTCGTTTGTAAAAATTTTACTGCTTAATATCAGATTGTGTCGACCATAGACTAATACTATAGTAACAGGCTTTATCTCCTATACTAAAAGATATTCGAAGAGAACGATAACTCGGGCAAAAAATAATGCTCCCTATATTATAATTTTTTTCTTGGTCTACAGCATCAAAGTAATATGTGGGAGCGTGAGGTCCGTTATTTGTATTTGACTTATACAAAAAGTCTATGTGGCGATACTCGTTTAATTCAATATCATACAAATAAACGTTGAACGAAAAATACGAATCGTCCGGCTCCCTTGTAAAATCGCTGACTACGTTTACTTTTTTTGCTTTGTCGTATGCTTGCTTATCAATTTTGCGCAATTCTAATCTTACGTTAGAAATAAAATTACATAGTTCTTCTTCGGTAGATTCTTTTTGAAAATTATCACGTTTTTCAAGAATATAATCACCCTCTTGCATAGGTGGATTGCTATGCCCGAAGCAGCCGAAACTGCACAAACTAATAACAACCAGCACCCATGTCAATAACAATTTAAGGTTATGCACCATATAATCCTCCTGCATAAAGTATGCGAAAAATACTATTCTTTCGTGAGCGTATTATATAATAAAACACCATGTTTGTCAATATTGTTCTTAAAAAATGTAAATCGTGCTTCAGAACCAATAATTAAATGTTGCCTTGCTTTTTCCTCCTTATAAAAATCTACGAAAAGTTGAATACAAAGTTTCTTCTCAAGTAGAGGACGGCACAACTTTTTTGACAACATATTCGTAAAATAGTCAGCACTACACTAAAAACCCCGCTATAGGTCGATTATCGATACTTTAGCGGGGTTTTATTTGCTTAAAAATAATTGTTTACACGCCGACTATTACGAGTTCGCCGTTTTTATCTTCGCAGTTAAACCTGAGAGGAATGCCGTACGCCGATTGATAGCAATCCTTCCAACAAAGTTCGTTTAACTCTTTCATACGGGAAGCGTTTTCGCCGCGAGTGAGCGACGGATCGGGATAAATCGGCTTGTCGATATGCACGGTGTACTCCTGTACGGGGAAGCCGTCCTCGCCGATGACGTCTCCGTCGCGCATGGTTATAAAGCAAGGAATTACCGGCACGTTGTTTGCCGCCGCAAACGAAAACGCACCCTTTTTGAGCGGCTTGGGTTTGCGATAATTCCACCACATGCTTTGTTCGGCATAGACAAGAATGAACCCTTTATCATCAAGAATTTTACCGACCGCTTCGGTCATTTTTCGCATATTTTTATAGTCGGATGACAGCGGCAACGTGTTGCAGTTGCGCATTAAAAACCCATAAAAACCACCGAACGAGGTATAGTTACCCTCGCGGATTATGCGATAAAACTTATGCTTTTTCACGTCGCATTTTTCGTAAACCATTTGCATGATAAAACTGTCGAACGCGTTGAAATGATTGCAGGTGATAATCGCGCCGCCGTTTACAGAGCGGAGATTTTCCACACCGACGATATCACGCACAATGAGTTTTTTCGTGCGGAGAATGGAGTTGAGATACCACCTTGCCACAGCGAACGCCGTTTTGGACTTGATTTTGCTCGACAGTTTTTCATAAGCGAAATCCACGCCGTCTGGCAGCGGTTTTGTGGGCGGATCGTCTTCGACGTCCACGTCGAAAACGCCGTCGGCTTCGAGCGCGTTGATCTTTTCAAGCACTTTTACCCGCCCTTCGTCCTGATATTTTCTTAATTTTTTCAAATATCCGTCCCCGCGTGAAATCTCGCTTTCGGCAAGTTTTTTAAGATTTATTCCGCACTGCTCGTCGTTTAATCTTTGCTCGTCGGTATACCCGTCCGCAACCGCTTTAATCTCGCCGTAAAATTCAGTGAGTTCGGCATACTTGAAGAAATACCCGCCGAACGGACAATCGGGGTAATGCCATGGCTTGCTCGTCATAATATAATGGAAAATCGCGACTTCGCTTTCGGCAACGGGTATTCCGTTAAAAATCTCGGCATTCCACTTGGGATCGAGCAGTTTTACTCTGTCTTTGCAGAGTACGTTAAGATAGTCCTCGTCCTGCGTAACGGCAAAATTATAAAAATTCAATAGCGACGAAAACCCGCAAAGGATATTCTTTTTACGAAAAGCACTGCAATTTATCAGCAATACCCCCGCATTGAAATACGCATAGCGATCGATTCCGACGACTTTTTCTACGTAATCGCCGAAAACTTTTTCCTCCGTCATAACGCGCTCGTTCACCGCGCCGACGAGATTATCTTTAATGTCTGTATCGTAAAGCTGAGAAATATCGCCGGTTACCACGGTATCGGCGTCGATATAAATCGCTTTGTCGTAATGCGGAAACATATCTGCGATGAACATACGGAAATATGTGGTTTTCGAGTAATAATCGCGTAGCGGCAGCCTTGCCGAAAGCCGACCGAGATACCCGCTTACGTCGTCGAACGAAATCTCGGCGTTGGGCGTTCTGAGCGCAAAGAATTTTTCTTTTGTGTTATCGCTCACATCGGTGATTAAAACGTGTATTTTATAAAAGCGGGTTTTATCCGCATTTGCAAGCAGTGATTTAAGTGATACCGCCGCATACTTTATGAACGGCTCGTCGCAAGCATAAAAAATCGGAATTGTTTTGTTTTTCATGAAAAAGCCTCCTTGTGTAAAAGTATTTACTCGCCCTGTTTTTCGGGCGTGCGTTTATTTATTTTCGAGCATAGCTTTGTAATGCAAATATTCTTCGTAAATATCATCGAAAGCATGGTAGCGGAAAACCTTATGTACTTTATCCACCTGCCATTGCTTGATATTGTCGGTGTGCGGATACGGCAGCCAGAACAGCCGCTTGCTGAAATGCCGCACAACCGTGTGTTTGTGCAAAAACTTCTGATCGTTAAACTTTTGCGGCAGCAGTTTTTTGCGCGTAGTGCTTCGTATAATCGCGCTCTGATCGGCGAACACAAGTTTTTTGGTGCAAATCAGTTTGCGCGCCTTTTCAAACAACCCCGTTTGCCTGATCTTTTTCATATTGAGCAGCAGCACGCCCGCATTTATGTAATCGTATCTGATCAGATATTTGCCGTAATGGTCGTTCGCCGCGGCGTACTCGTAATCGGTTACGTCTATATCGTAAAGCAAACGCGCGTCGCGGTTGAACATAATGTCTGCGTCCAGATACAAAACTTTATCCGGTATTTCGGGAATAAGATCGGCAAAAAGTCTGATGAGCGTATACGGCGAACAGTACGCCGTTTCATTCGGCGAACCCGCAAAATTTTCCTCGTAAAGCTGCGTTACGTCAACTTTTTTCACTCTGCTTTCCGGATTGTATTTTCTTAAAACATTTTGCAAAAAGTCGACCTCCGAGTCGGTTATCGGCACATAGTCGGCTTTTATGCGCGACACGTCCATAGTAAACAGAAACACATTAAGCCGCACGTTTTCGCTTGTGCGTTTAACTATGGAAAGCAAACACGTAAGCACTCCGTCGAATACTTTCGTGTTGCCGCAAAACAGTAAATTCATTCCTTTTCCTCTCTCTTTTTATAAACTATTCCGTCGTAGTCGGAAAGCGCGGCACGCTTTTCCATGGCGCAAAACACCTCGTCGCGCAGTTTTTTTCGCGCTTCGCCAACGGGCAGCGTGCGGTCGCAATAAAACGGTCCGTCCACAAAAGCGGTCATTTTCGGCGTTTTTCTGTGTTTTCGTTTGGTGTAAACGTTGGTAAAACAAAACACGGGCTTGTCGTATTTTATCGGATAACGGAAGGACGCATCCTTAAAATTTCTTATAAACGTGCACATAGGCCAGATATGAGCCTCGGGGTAAATGCAAATTACAGCATTTTGCTTGCATCTCTTTTCCATTGCAGCAAGAAAATTTCTCGTCGCCTTTTCGTCGTCGGGCAGCGGCAGCGCACCTATGTACGGCGTTATTTTGCCGAGCACAGGCATAGAAACATTGGCGGCATGCACCACAACGTATACATTTTTCGGAAATACTACCATTGTGGGAACGTATGGATCGGCGTCGGCGGCGGTATGGTTTGCATAGATAAAACAACCCTCTTTCGCTTTTTTCAACGCTTTTTTGTTCTTTATCGAAAACCCGTATTTGATTTTGAGATACAAATAGCTTATCGGCATAAAGATAATGCGGTACATAAAAAACGAATAGATCCGCGCAAAAAATCCGTCGCGAACGTATTTATAATTGCCGTCGATCCGTTTTGCCTTAATTTTCGCTTTGGAAAATTCGTCGTTTTGCTCGTCGTCGTAATATATTATCTGCTGCTTTTTGTTCATTCCGCAACCTGTCCTCAAACTGATTTCGATTTAATTATTATGCAAAATCAACTAAAATGTAAAGCAAAATCGCTATACAACACTATATATCGGCTTTACCGTTTTGGCAAATTATTCTACACCCCTATAAAAGCCGCTCTACCGCACGATTTACCGTTCTACCGCAGCAAGAATCGCCCTCTACCGTATAAAAAAACGGCTCTACCGTGAGTAGAGTCGTTCAAAATCGCTTATATTATCTTGTATTTTGCATGCGCAAAATACAAGCGTTCTATTACCGTTATGCCAATCGAGGCAACTAACGAAAATGCGCAAACCGAAAGATTTTTATCCGATGCCAGACAAGAGTAATACGAACCCCGCCAAAACGTCGAATTTTTTTCGCGCGTTTTACCGAATATATACGAATCAACCTTTTTTCGGGCAATATTCCCCTGCGGCTTTTACAAACCTATCGAATATAGGATTCGGGCGATTGGGACGAGAGGTAAATTCCGGGTGGAACTGAACGCCGAGATGGAAGCGATTGCCCGAAACTTCCACCGTTTCGACGATGCGATCGTCGGGCGAAGTGCCGCTTAAAGTAAGCCCTGCGGCGGAAAGTTTTTCGCGATAATCGTTGTTGAATTCGTAACGGTGACGATGGCGTTCGCGAATAAGCTGAGAACCGTAAATGCGATGCATGAGCGTGCCCTCGGCTACCTTGCAGGGATATGAGCCGAGACGCATCGTGCCGCCTTTCTCCTTGCCTTTCTGGTCGGACATAAGGTCGATGACCTTGTTATCCGCGCCGAACTCGCCGCTTGTTGCGCCCGCAATGCCTGCAACGTTTCTTGCAAACTCTATAACCGAAATCTGCATACCAAGGCAAATTCCGAGGTACGGTATATCGTTCTCACGAGCAAAGCGACAGGCGGTAATCATACCCTCGATTCCGCGCGAGCCGAAGCCCCCGGGTACAAGAATTCCGTTGACATCGCCGAGTTTTTCGGCAACGTTTTCGGGCGTGATTTCCTCGCTGTCAACCCACTTGATATCCACAAAAACACGGTTGGAATAGGACGCGTGATTGAGAGCTTCGACCACACTGAGGTAACTATCGTGCAGGGAAACATACTTGCCTACCATAGCAATAACCACTTTGCCCTTGCGCGAATCTATATCTTTAATGAGCTTCTTCCACGGGGCGAGATCGAGTTTTTCGGTAATGCCGAGTTCGCGGCAGGCAACGGTATCAAGCCCGTTTTCGTGCAGCATCATCGGCGCTTTGTATAAGCAGTCTACCGTAGTGTTTGATATAACGCAATCGGGTTTAACGTTGCAGAACAGCGAAATTTTGCTCCTTATGCTCTCGCCGCAATCGCCGTCCGAGCGGGTAACTATGATATCGGGGTAAATGCCCATAGCCTGCAATTCTTTAACCGAGTGCTGCGCGGGCTTGGACTTGTATTCGTCCGAACCCGAGATGTACGGCACAAGGCAAACGTGAATAAATAAACAGTTTTGGCGACCGACGTCGCGACTGAACTGCCTTATCGCCTCTAAAAACGGTTGACTTTCTATATCGCCGATCGTGCCGCCGATTTCGGTAATAACCACGTCCGCACCGCTCGTTTCCGCGTTTTTCTGTATAAAAAACTTGATTTCGTTGGTAACATGCGGAATAATCTGCACCGTCTGCCCGAGATATAGCCCCTGCCGTTCTTTGTTGAGAACCGACCAGTAGACCTTGCCGGACGTCAGGTTGCTGTATTTTGTAAGGTTATGATCGATAAAACGCTCGTAATGACCGAGGTCGAGATCTGTTTCCGCACCGTCGTCGGTAACGAAAACTTCGCCGTGCTGAGTGGGATTCATCGTCCCGGGATCGATATTCATATACGGATCGAGTTTTTGCGCGGTGACTTTTAAACCTCGCAAAGTAAGCAGCCTGCCAAGAGACGCCGCCACAATGCCCTTGCCCAAACCGGAAACAACTCCGCCGGTTACAAAAATATACTTTGCCATATTTCGACCTCCTTTTCTTCTGTTATAAGCTGTTATGCGCGCAACCGCATTCGCGTGCGGACAACGCCTTATCAAAAACAAAAATCTCGTATATACTATCACTAACGGCTTTGATTTGTCAACAATCGAAAAATCAATCGAAAAAAATAATTTGTGTTTTTTTTGCGAATAAAAAATCTATAGAAAAACACGCTTGTTTTATCAAACAACCGAAAAAAAGCCGCAATTTTTCTTGCAGCTTAAAAAAGTATCTTTTAGTTGGTTTTTTGCACGAAAAGTCCGCCTATAGGTCGATTATCAAATGTTTAAAGCTTTCTCGAACGGGTAATTTCCCCGCAAAACGGGGGAATTACTCCGAAAGAGAAGGCTCATAATTTGATTTTGCAAGGCTCGCCGCCCTAACGCCTTTATACAATTTTAGGGCTTGGATACGAGTAGAGCAAGGCTCGTTGGTGATTGCAGGACTGAATAGACCTATATAATTTACCGATTTTGCGGTATAGATACAAGCATTGCAAGGCTCGACACCCTAACGCCTTTATACAATTTTAGGGTTTAGATACGAGTAGAGCAAGGCTCGTTGCTAACGACCGGATGGGATAGACCTATATAATTTACCGATTTTGCGGTATAGATACAAGCATTGCAAGGCTCGCGAAGGGCAAAAGGATGAGATAGACCTATATGGTCATCGAAGTCTTTTGCCCGAAGCAGTAACGCAGCAATGCGCCGTAGATATGCCGCAAAATCAGATGGTTACGCAAAACAGTGCACTCTTTTTTTCGTTGACAAGTTTCGCAACGGTACGTTTTAATTTATCACGGAAAGCGGCTTTCATGCCGCCGGCTTTATCGTAAATCTCTTCGCTGACAAAACTATAAAGAGGTCTGCCGAACAGGTCGATTTTCATAATGCCTTGCGGGTTTTCTTCGTACTGTTTTTTCAGCGCGTCCACATAAGTGGCGCACTGCGACTCCTTGCCGACAACCGAATTGACCTCCGCGCCGATATCCACGCGCATGATATGGAGCGACGGCGCAACAGCCTTAATCTTCACTCCGTAGGCACCGCCCGTCTTAACCATTTCGGGTTCGGACAAACTGATTTCTTCCTCGGTAGGCGGCACAATGCCGTAACCCGTACGTTCGGCTTCTTCGAGAGCACCGCAAATCTTGTTATACTCACACTTCGCACTTCTTGCCGAAAGCACATATTTCATGAGCAATAGTTCGTCGGAAAGGTCCTCTCCCGCGGCGGCGGATAACTCCTCGTAAAAAGCGTTATCGTCGGGAACGACGTTCACGCGAATACTGCCCTCACCGAGATCAAGCTCGGTAAACACGCCCGAAATAAAATCCAACGCCTCCAACTTCTCTTCTATCTTTTTATAATCGCCCATCTTTATAACGGCTGAAAGATTCGCCTTGATTGCAGTCAAAAGCGGGGCTATAAGTCGATTATCTTCATCTAACGTGCGCATCCAGGCGGGCGTGACCACGCATGCCGTGCGTATGGGAAATTCCAGAAGCACCGCGCCGAGTAAGTCCTCTATATCCTTTTCGGTAAGATTTTCCGCACTTTTAACGACCACTTTCGCGCTGTATTTCTCCTCGAGCTCGGCACCGAGCGCGACCGCGCTTTCGGCAGACGGATCGGCAACGTTAAGCAAAATTATGAACGGTTTACCGAGTTCTTTAAGTTCTTCGACCACACGTTCTTCAGCCTCGGCATACGCCTCGCGTTCGATATCGGTAAAACTACCGTCGGAAGTAACCACAACGGCAATGGTAGAATGTTCTTTGACCACCTTTTCGGTACCGAGCTCCGCGGCCTTTTCAAACGGCATGGGTTCGTCCTGCCACGGCGTTTTGATAAGCCTTACTTTGCCGTCTTCCTCTAACCCGAGCGAGCCTTTAACCGTATAACCGACGCAGTCGATAAGTCTGACCTTTGCCTTACCGCCTCCGCCGATTTTAATTGTAACCGCGTCGGCAGGCACGAATTTCGGCTCGGTAGTCATAATAGTTTTGCCCGCACCCGACTGCGGCATTTCGTCTATTGCGACGGCTTTTTTGTTTTTACCGCCGATATTGGGTATAACCGAAAGCTGCATAAACTTTGATACGAAAGTGGACTTGCCCGTTCTGACGGGCCCTACCACTCCGATATAGACGTCACCGCCCGTGCGTTTTTCGATATCCTTGTAAATATCGTACTTTTCCATAACATCCTCCGAAGTCTTTCGTATTTTCAATATATGCCGGAGAATTTACAAGTATACCGATTTATGCAAAAGTCGGCATAAATTTTGCCTGAACAAAAAAACAAAAGCACGCAATTTTATTCATAATATGAAATTACAATATATTATATATTTGTTCGTGTAAAAACAATAAAGCGAAACAATCGCGAAAACGCTTGACTAAACGACGCAATAAGTATAAAATAAAACTCGGAATTTCGGGCGGATAGTCCGAAGCATAGGGGTGCTTTGCAAAGTTTGTTACGTTCGGCAAAAGACCGAACGCAAAGTTTGCATTGCTGAGATTATACCCATTGTACCGCGCCGCGGTAATTCACGGGCGGGAAAAGTATTATGTCTGCACCCTGAAGAGGTGTTTTTTTATGTCGTTTTACAATTTATTGTCATTTTTCGGTCGTGAATTCACCGAAGAAGAAACCAATGTAGTTACAATCGCGGCGTGGGTATTGCTGGGCGTGCTGCTTATTGTTGCAATCATTTTGCTTGCGGGCAAAAAGCGAATGAGAACAATCGACGTTGTGTACGGCGGAATCTCGCTTGCATTGTCGTTCGTGCTGTCCTATATTAAAATCGCGCCCGTGACTTACGGCGGTTCGATCACTCTGGCATCTATGCTGCCGATCATCCTGTACGCATATTCTTTCGGGTTCGGCAAAGGTCTTATCGTCGGCTTTGCGTACGGTCTTTTGCAGTTCATTCAGGATCCGTATATTTTGACGCCGGTTACGTTTATACTCGACTATCTGCTTGCGTTCTCGAGTATCGCAATCGCCGCCCTGCCTAAAAAGTTTATCAAAAACCCTGCGGGCAGCCTTTTTGCAGCCGCATCCTTTACATACATATTGCGCTTTGCATTTCACTTTATTTCAGGCTTGATCTATTTCAGCATGGGCGCAATCTGGGTGAACCTCCCCGCCGACAACGCAATCGTTTACTCTCTGCTCTATCAGACGGTATACCTCGTTCCCGATTGGATGATCTGCGTCGCCATAATGCTTACGCTGCAAAAATTTAATGTATTTGAGCGTATCTCTCCCGCAAAATTCAGAACAAAATAATCTTTAAAAAATTTACAGCCCGACACTCGTCGGGCTGTTTTTTTA
>CAKQKA010000029.1 GCA_934247855.1 uncultured Clostridia bacterium
ATATAAAAGGCGGTCAGAAAACCGGCTATTTTCTCGATCAAAAAGAGAATCGAGCGGAACTTAAAAATTATGTTTCGGGTAAACGTGTGCTCGATTGTTTTTGTAACGTAGGCGGTTTTTCTCTGTGCGCTGCAAAATACGGCGCGGCGGAAGTTACTGCCGTTGACGTAAGTCGCTCGGCACTCGATATCGTTGAGAAGAACGCAGCGATGAACGGCTTTTCGTCTGTTATAAAAACGAGATGTGCGGATGTGTTCGAGTTATTGCGCGAATGCAGGAAATCGGGCGAGAAATTCGACGTAATTGTACTCGATCCGCCTGCTTTCACAAAAAGCAAAGATACCGTGAAAGACGGCTTGAGAGGTTATAAAGATATCAACGTTCAGGCGATGAAGCTGCTTGCTCCCGGCGGTATTCTGATAACAAACAGTTGTTCGCAGCATATATCGGTTAACGCATTTTTGGATATGCTTGCCGAAGCTGCTTATCAAAGCGACGTTACGGCTAAACTTATTACGCTGCGCGAGCAGGGCAAGGATCATGCTTCGATCGTTGGCTTTGAAGAAAGTTTATACCTGAAAACGGTTGCGTTGTACATAATGGAGAAATAATTTTTCGCATTGTTTGCAAAAGATATGAGTACGGAAGAAAAAAAGAAAGTATGGAACATTAAAAATATTTTCACCATCGTTGCGGTGGCGATTTTGCTTATTGTTGCATGCGTATATTATTTTTATAAATCGAACAATAACGTTTCGTATACCGGGGACGGAGGCGACCGCCTTGTTTTCGGCAAGGAAATTTCAATTGCTCAAAGTGATTATCTGAACATACATTTTATTGACGTCGGTCAGGGCGATTGCATTTTTATTGAATTTCCCGACAATAAAAATATGTTGATAGACGGCGGGTATGCCGAAGAATCGAATACCGTTATAAAGTATCTTTCAAACCTGAAAATTACAAAAATCGACTTGGTTCTGGCAACTCATTCCGATGCCGATCATATCGGAGCATTGCCTGCGATATTTGAAAAATATGAGATATCGTATTGTTTCCGCCCGATGATAAAGTATAGCGGAAAGTCTTTGTTTTCATCGAGTTTTAATCCCGAATCGCGCGGTGAAAAAGCATACGAATGTGATTCGGAATATTATTTCGATTTTTTAAATTCGGTTCGCGACGAAAAATGCGGTTGGAGTTTTTTTAACAAAGACAGCGATTTTTCTCAGTCTTTTGTTTATAACGGAAAAAATTGTAATTATTCATTTGATTTTCTGACGCCGACGGCGAAAGTGTCGGAGATAGCCTATTATAATGCGAACGAGTATTCGCCGATTTGCATGTTGACTTACGGTGATTTTTCTTTAATGCTCACCGGAGATGCCGAAGAGTATACCGAAAAAGAATTCCTGTTAAAGTATGCGGATAATTATCCCGATGTCGACGTTCTCAAAGTCGGTCATCATGGCAGCTCTACATCTTCGACCGAAAAATTTATTACGGCGGTAAAGCCCGAATATGCTGTAATTTCATGCGGAAAAGATAACGAATACGGGCATCCGCATGACGAAACTCTTTTAAATCTCGCAGGCTGTTGGATATATCGTACCGACTTGAACGGGACTGTAAAATTCGAGATTCCGTCGGATGGTAAGTGGCGCATTACTCCGCCGTTGGAGGAGCTGATATGAACGGCAGAGAAAAATCGATGGGGCTAAGCGCGTTTATCGGCAACGTAATCAATTCATCTTCGCCGATAATCGAATATGACGATAAAAAGGTAAATGCGTTTATTTCGTCGCTCGGCGATGATATAGATTCATTCAGAGAACTTGGCGCATATAACGGCGATAGCAAGGCTTTTTATGTAGCGAATGCGTTTGCGGGAAAACTCGGGTTGTGGGAACAAGCCGACGATGAGTTTATTTTTAAATTTCTCGGTACGGTTAAAAAACTTTCTTCCGCCGAATTTTGCAAAAATCCGTTTATTTCGGCGGTAAAATACAAAGAAACAAAATGCGGCGATTTATTGTTGACTTATGCAACCTATGAAAAAGGCGAAATTTTTCAGTACGATATGCCCGATTTCGATAAATCGATCGTCGTGCCTAAAGTCGGTTTTTTTGACGGCACGGTAAGATTTCCTACAATTTACGAGGGCGAAATGCCGTGGATGAGCGTATGTCCGTCCGAAACTTCTACAATCGATCCGTTTATAAACAAAGCGTTCGGTAAAGTGCTTGTTCTGGGGTTAGGTTTAGGATACTTTCCGTTCAGAATCGCAGAATCGGACAAAGTTGAAAAAATCGTTATCGTCGAAATCAATCAAGGTATAATAGATTTGTTCAAAAATAATATTTTTGCATTTTTTCCGCACAAAGAAAAATTTGAGTTCGTTCATGCCGACGCATTGAAATATCTCGAAGAGGTAAACAATTTGGATTTTGATTATTGTTTTGCGGATATTTGGGAGGGCGTTGCAGACGGGTTGCCGTTATATAAAAAAATAAAGGAACAAGACGAACGCCTTGACGGGATCGAGTTCGATTACTGGATCGAGCCGCAACTTAAGGCGTTTGATAAATATGGAAAGAATGAAAACGAATAGAATTTTTATTGTCGGTATAATTGTTTTGCTCATCGGGGTGGCGCTTATCGCCGTTTTTAAAGATAACAAAGTAGCCGGCAAAGTGTATATATTTTTGCAGGATGCCGAAACGGGCGAGTATGTAAAGGCGAAAGAGTTATCTTGCAAAATTTCGTCCAAAGATTTGTCGTATGAACCGCAGGAAAAAGCTTATTACGAAATCGATACCGAAAGATCCTTGCTTAAAGTAAAAAACAGTAAAAACGTTGTTTTTGCGGTGTATTACAAATGCCGGATCGTAACCGTAACTTTTTCGGGCGAGGGCGGCGAACTTGTTTCGGGTGAAGAAACGCTTCGGCTTCGGGCGGGGCAAAAGTTTGATAAACCCGTTTACAAAAAGGAAGGATACGAGCTTATAGGCTTTAAGATAAAAGACTCGACGCTCGACGTTCCGTCTTCCGATAATTATGTTATGAAAGACACCGATTTTGTCGCGATCTGGAAAGCTGTTGAACCAAAGCAAGATAATAAAACCGAGCAGGAATAATAAAAAAAGCATAAAAAAACCTTGAACGAGAAAGCTCAAGGTTGAAATGGAGCAGGTGATGAGAATCGAACTCACAACCACAGCTTGGGAAGCTGTTGTTTTGCCACTAAACTACACCTGCATCGTACTTGCATATTATACGCCGAAAAAGCGGGAGTTGTCAACTGTTTTTAGGTTATTGACGTTTTTTAATTGACATGATTGCCGATAATATCGTATAATTAAATTAATTGGAAAGGCTTTGACGAAGGGCGGTAAATCATAAGCGATACAGAGAAAAACCACATTGGCTGAAATGGTTTTACGCGAAAGTTTACTTTATTCACTTTTGAGCCGTGCGAAGAAGATTTTATCGTAGACCGCACCGTGCGCCGCGTGAGTTGCATAATGAAGGCCGTGTATCGGCGAAAATAGGTGGTACAGCGTTTTTTATTGACGCCCTGTTGTTTTAATACGGGGTGTTTTTCTTTTTTATAGCGAATTTATCGCATAATAACTTTGCCTCATATAAACAAGGAGAACTATGAAAGAAAAGATTAACGAACTTTACAAATCGGCAGTTGAGGCTATATCGTCCATTAAAGACGGTAGGGCGCTTGACGAAGTAAAAGTAAAATTCTTAGGCAAGAGCGGAAAGGTAACCGAATTGCTTAAGGGCATGCGTGACGTTCCCGCCGAAGATCGTCCTAAAGTCGGGCAACTCGTCAACGAATTGCGTTCAAAGATAGAAAATCTTATCGGCGAAAAAGAAGCCGAGCGCAAAAAGATCGAACGCGAACGCGCGCTTAAAGAGGAAACTATCGACGTTACTATGCCGGGAAAAGAGCGCGAATTCGGTTCGCTTCATCCCATAAATCTTATAAGAAACGAACTTATAGATTGTTTTACGGGTATGGGATTTGAAATTTACGAAGGTCCAGAAATCGAAGAGGACGAGTATAATTTCCGTCTTTTGAATATTCCTGCCGATCACCCCGCGCGCGATATGCAGGACACGCTGTATATAACCGATAATATTCTTTTGCGTACGCAGACATCCTCGGGGCAGGCGCGCGTTATGCTTAACAAGAAGCCGCCTCTTAAAATTATCAGTCCGGGGAAAGTCTATCGTGCGGACGACGACGCGACGCACAGCCCGATGTTTCACCAGATGGAAGGTCTTGTTGTGGATAAAGATATCAATCTTTGCGATCTGAAAGGTACACTCGAGGCGTTTTTGAAAAAATTATTTAAAGACGATTTGCAGACCAGATTGCGTCCTTCGTATTTCCCGTTTACCGAGCCGAGCGTCGAAGTGGACGTTTCGTGTTTTGAATGTAAGGGTAAAGGCTGTCGTTTGTGTAAAGGCACGGGTTGGATCGAAGTTCTCGGCGCGGGAATGGTCAATCGGAAAGTGCTTGAAAATTGCGGTATCGATCCCGACGTATATAGCGGATTTGCTTTCGGCGTAGGGCTCGAACGCCTTGCAATGCTTAAATACGGTATCCCCGATATCAGATATTTCTTCGATAACGATATCAGATTTTTAAAACAGTTCAAATAAGAGGAGGACGAAACAATGAGATTACCGCTTAGTTGGTTGAATGAATACGTCAAAATCGACGATATTCCCGTGGAAACGCTTAAAGACAAACTGTTCTCCTGCGGGTTTGAGGTAGAAGAAATAATCCGTTTAAACGAAAACGTTAAAGGCATCGTAGTGTGCCAGATCAATGCGATCGAACAACACCCGAATGCAGATAAATTGTCCGTTTGCTCGGTAAATGCGGGCAAATTCGGCGAACTGCAAATAGTAACGAACGCTAAAAACATTAAAGTCGGCGATAAAGTTCCTGTAAGTCTTGACGGTGCGGTGCTTGCCGACGGAACTAACATTAAAAAAGGCAAACTGCGCGGAGTTGAGTCCGACGGTATGTTCTGCGGCGGCGAAGAAATCGGTATCACCGAAGAATATTACGACGGTGCGGGTGAAAACAGCGTGCTTGTTTTCCACGACGATTTTAACGTCGGCGACGACGTATGCGAATTACTCGGCGTGCGCGACGTTATTTTTGAAATCGGGCTTACGGCAAATCGTCCAGATTGTCAAAGTATATACGGAATGGCTCGCGAAGTGGCTGCATGTTTAAAGCGCGAACTGAAACCGTTGGATCTTTCATACTCGGTTACCGATGCCGATTCCGACTGTGCCGTAAGTGTGGTCGTTGAAGATAAGGACCTTTGTCCGAGATATTGCGCGCGCTATGTGAAAGACGTTGTTATTAAGCCTTCCCCGAAAGCAATGCAAAAGAAACTCGCGCTTATGGGGTTGCACGCTATAAATTCCGTCGTTGATATAACTAATTATGTCTTGCTGGAAATGGGGCAACCTATGCACGCGTTTGACTATAGCGCGCTTGAAGCGAAAAAAATTATCGTTCGTCGCGCAAAAGAGGGAGAGAAAATTACCACTCTCGACGACAAGTCGTTTACGCTTACTACCGATAATTTGTTGATTTGCGACGGAGATAAGCCTGCCGCGCTTGCAGGTATTATGGGCGGTAAAGGCAGCGCGATTGCGGATACGACCGCTGCGCTTGTATTTGAATGTGCAAAGTTTAAACGCGATAACGTGCGTAAAACCTCAAAGGCTTTAGGTCAACGTTCGGATTCTTCCGCAAGGTTTGAAAAAGGCGTTGATGCGTATACCGTTGCCGTAGCTATGGATCGCGCGTTGCACCTGATTGAAGAAATCGGCTGCGGCGTTGTGTGCGGCAAAGGCATTGACGTGTTAAGCGAAGATCTTACGCCGATGGTAGTTGAAGCGTCGTATGCGGCGATTGATAAAGTGTTGGGAATCGTTGTCCCCAAAAGCGAGCAGAAAGCAATACTCGAACGCCTTGATTTTAAGATCGAAGATGACGGAAAAGGCAATTTCAAATGTACGGTTCCGCTTTACCGTACCGATATAGAAGGTTTTCCCGATCTTGCCGAGGAGGTAATTCGTTCTTACGGATACGATAATGTAAAAGGCAGACTTCTCAGCGGGGCAACCATAACTTACGGCGGAAAGACCGAACGACAGATGAAAGAAGATGCGCTTAAAAACGCTTTGATTTCTTTAGGGTATAATGAAATTTTAACTTACGCGTTCGTTTCGGAAAAAGATTATGAATTTTTAGGGCTTGATAAAGACGCGACCGAAAACGCTCATATCAAAATTATGAATCCTCTCGGCGAGGAGATGAGCGTTATGCGTACCACGTTGTTACCGTCAATGCTTGCAACCGTCGGACGCAACCTTGCAAAGAAAAATGAAAGCGGTAGATTATTTGAATACGCAAGAGTATATCTTCCTAAGTCGCTTCCGCTTGTTGAATTGCCCGAAGAAAAGAACGTTCTTACTATTGCTGCTTTCGGCGAAAGCGAAGATTTCTACACGCTTAAAGGTTCTATAGAAGAGATGCTTGCTAAGTTGCATTCGGTAAAGGATGTAAAATTCGTTAAGGAAACGGCAGTATATCTGCATCCCGGGCGCTCGGCGGCGATTTATGTCGGAAACGAAAAGGTTGGTATGATGGGCGAAGTTCATCCCGATATACTTGAAAAGATGGATACGAATATTCGTATATACGTTGCCGAGATTGATTTTGACGCTTTGTTTGAAAAGTTGACCGGTAAAGTTTATTTTTCGCCGATATCTAAATTTCCGTCGGTAGAACGTGACCTCGCGCTTGTGTGCGATAAAGACGTGGAAAGTGCGTTTATAGAAAAGCTTATCGCCGAGCGCGGCGGAAAAAATCTTGTTTCGATTAAACTGTTTGACGTATACTCGGGCAAAGGCGTTGAAGAAGGTAAAAAGAGTATGGCTTATCGTCTGGTATTCTCTTCGCTTGAAAAGACTTTCGGCGAGGGCGACGTCGACGGATTTATAAAAAAGATTTTAAGACATCTTGACGAAAACGGGATAAAACTGAGATGACAAATCCCGAATTACTCGCGCCGGTAGGGTGCGAAGAAAACTTTTTTGCGGCGGTGAATTTCGGTGCAGATGCTGTATATATCGGATTGTCGGATTTTTCCGCCCGCAAAAACGCCGGCAACTTTTCTTTAGAGAGGTTGCCGTATATTCTTTCTTATGCCCACTTGTTCGGCGTAAGGGTTTATATTGCCGTAAACACGGTAATAAAAAACAGCGAGCTTGGCGATTATATCGAAACGATTAAAAAAGCCTATTTGTGCGGAGCGGATGCGTTTATCGTTCAGGATTTGTTTTTGGGCAGGTATTTAAAAAAGTGTTTTCCGGATATTTGTCTGCACCTTAGTACGCAGGCGGGAATAAACAATCTTGACGGAGCGAAACTTGCCGCGTCTTACGGCTTTTCACGGGTAATCCTTGCTCGGGAAACGCCTATTGAAGAGATTAAAAAAATAGCCGCTTTTATCGAAACGGAAGTGTTTGTCCATGGCGCGCTGTGCACTTGTTTTTCCGGGCACTGCTACTTCAGTTCGTTTGTCGGAGGCAAGAGCGGCAATCGTGGGCTATGTCGTCAACCTTGCAGGAAGTTGTATAAATATGAGGGAAAAGGTATAAAAGACGATTATCGTTTTGCTTTGTCTTTATCTGATTTGTCTTTACACGGAAAAGTTGCCGAACTTATTGCGGCAGGCGTAAAAAGCTTTAAAATCGAAGGTAGAATGAGAAGTTTTGAGTATGTTTGTGCTTCGTGTGATTTCTATTCGGATATTTTAAAAGGCGTGTTCGATCGCAAAAAATACGAAAATCTTTTAAAGACTTACAATCGCGGTAACGGTTGCGATGGCTTAGGTTTCGGTCAGGATGAAAAGCTTATTTCGGATAAAATTCAAAACCATATGGGTGTTATCTTGGGGCGCGTTGCCGGCGTTTCGCGTGATACGCTGATTGCTCAGAATTTAAAAAAGAGTATAGTTGCGGGCGATTGTTTTAAAATTATAGACGAAAAAGAAAAAGGAAATTGCACCGCGCTGGCTACTCCTAAGGGAATTGTCCTTAAGTATAAGGGAAAAGCCGCTGTCGGCGATTTTTTAGCTATAACTAAAGACGTTTCGTTGATTGATAAATATCGGAATGCGACGAAGAAACTGTTTCCTGTTGAGGCAAAACTTGTTGCCCGCGTAGGCGAGTTTCCGATACTTACCGTTAACGGCATGGAATTTCAAGGCAAGCTGGTTTGTCAACAAGCCGTAACCGCGGCGGTTACCAAGTCGCAAATAAAAGAAAATCTAAGAAAAAACGACGTTTATCCGTTTGAAGTCACGCCGTCTTGCGAAATAGATAAGGATGTATTTATTGTTAAAAGTTCACTCAACGAATTAAGGGCAAGAGCATATGCCGAATACTTTAGTTCTTTTGCATGTCAAAACGAAAAACATTTAAAAATAACAGAAAAAATCAAAGATTTTGACAATTATTCTGCTAAACGCAATTTTAAAACATGTGCGGTTACGATTATTTCGACAGATTTTAGTTCGCTGAATTCGGTTGATTTTGACAATGCGGTTTTTTGTCCTGCGAACTATAATGACGAAAGATCGTTCGATAAATTTTTTACCGATATTGAAAAAATAACTAAAAACGGAAACGGTATAAAAGCGTATCTTTATGTTCCTGCGTTTTTAACGTCTGACGATGAAAAAATAATTGCCGAATGTTCGGAACGTTTTGACGGTTTATATTGCGAAGGTTCCTTCGGTTTGTTTTTGGCTAAGCGTCTTAAAAAAGAATTTTTCGGCGGAGTGGAACTTAACGTTACAAACCGACTGACTTACGGAGAACTTGAAGCATCGGCGGACAAGATTTCTTTTTCGAAAGAGTTGTCTTATGACGAACTGAAGTCGATGTCGTCGGACGGGTTTGTTTTGTGCGGCGGTTCGATAAAGATCATGTCGCTCGAATATTGTCCGTTCGGTAAAAAGTGCGACTCATGTAAACGGGCTGATGGTTTTACGCTTAAAGACTACGACGGCAGGGTGTTTCGCGTAAGACGATACAAACTTTCCTCTTGTCGTTTTGAAATTTATAACTGTTTGCCGCTTAAAGCCGATATGCGTTTTGAGAACGAGATATATGATTTTACTTTGCTTGACGATAAAGAGCGGGATTATTATTCGGCGATAATCGCAAATAAAGTGCGCTATGAAAATCAAAATAAATTTCTTGCGACGAGCGGTAATTTCAAAAAAGGCGTTGAATAACGCTTGTAATCGTAATTGATAAAAAGTTTTGCATTGTTCGATAATCGGTCGGACTGAATTATTGATAAACGGGAGTAAAATATGATAGGCGATAAGGTATTGCTTGCTCTTGAATTTGATAAGATACAAAGATTGTGTGCCGAGCATGCCGTGCTTGAACGCGGCAAGCGTGCGATTTGCGAAGAAAAACCTACTTCGGATATGGAAGAAGCAAATTTTTTGCTTAAAAAAACGCAGGAAGCGTACAAACTCTTATTTGATTACGGCGTTGCGGGCGTTGACTATTTTGACGAACTGACCGATGAGTTAAATCGGGCTAAACGCAATTCTACATTGTCGATGGGCGAACTTTTGCGTGTGGCGCGTATGTTGCGTTCGTCACGAGTGGTATATAATGCGATGACTGCCATAAACGATGACGAAATAACCGCATTGCGTGCTTTAGCCGAATGTCTATATTGCGATAAATATCTCGAGGATGAGATTTTCGGAAAAATTTTGTCGGACGATAGAATGAGCGATAACGCAAGCGAAACGTTGGCATTTATAAGACGCAAAATTAAACGCCTTAACGAACAGGTTAAAGAAAGATTGGCGTACTATGTGCGCAGTCAGGGAAAGTATTTGCAGGACTCTATCGTTACGATGCGGGGTGACAGGTATGTTATTCCCGTAAAAGCCGAGTTCCGCGGTCAGGTAAAAGGATTTATTCACGATCAATCGGCAAGCGGTTCGACTTTATTCGTAGAGCCTACCGAAGTATTGGAACTGAATAACGATTTGCGTACGGCAAGCCTTGAAGAACAGGCGGAAATAGAACGTATTCTTGCCGATTTAACCACAAAAACCGGACTTATAGCCGCGCGGCTTGAGAATAACGGTGAAATACTTTGCGAACTTGACTGTGCTTTTGCCAAAGCGACGTACGCTTATAGGACAAAGGCTGTCAGACCGAAAATCAACAATAACGGTTATATCAATATACCGAAAGGCAGGCATCCGCTTATAGACGGCGAAAAGGTCGTTCCCGTATCGCTGTCGCTTGGGGCGGGATATAATTATCTCCTGATAACGGGACCGAACACGGGCGGTAAAACCGTAACGCTGAAACTTACAGGGTTATTCAGCGTAATGGCGGCAACCGGATATTTTATTCCGGCTGCGGAGGGCGCATACATTTCGGTATTTGACAATATTTTTGTTGACATAGGCGACGAGCAAAGCATCGAGCAAAACTTGTCGACGTTTTCGTCGCATATGCGCAACCTTATCGATATAACAAACAATGTAGACGATAAAAGCCTTGTGCTTGTCGATGAAATGGGTGCGGGGACAGATCCCGACGAAGGCAGCGCGCTTGCCCGCGCTATTCTCGAATTGCTTGTAGATAAAAAGAGTTTCGGAATCGTTACTACTCACTATTCCGCGCTTAAGGAGTATGCTTTTACGCGCAAAGATATCATGAATGCCTCTATGGATTTCGATGAAGAAACTTTTGCGCCGCTGTATCGGTTGAATATCGGTCTTGCGGGCAGTTCCAATGCAATTAAAATTGCTTTAAGGTTGGGGCTTTCGGAGGAAATAGCCGATAAAGCGAATTCTTTCTTAAGCGAAAAAAAAGTGTCGTTTGAAACGGTTATTCGCGAAGCGGATAAAACTCGCCGCGCAGCCGAAAAGCAGTTGGAAGAATATGAAGTTGTAACAAGAGAAAGCAAGGCTGAGTTGGACGCAATTCTTGCCGAGCGCGCAAAACTTGAAAAAGAGCGCGAAAAGCTGTTCCTTAACGCGAAAATCGAAAGCCGACGCATAGTAAACGAAAGTGTGGAAGAGGCAGAAGATATACTTGCCGAAATAAAAGCTATTCTCGATAAAGAAGAGATTGACGGCGGCGATTTGATCAGGGCGCGCACGCTCAGGAACAAACTCGAAGAACAAAAATACAAACTTGAAAGCGAGGCGGATGTGGTTCCGACCGATAAACCGATTGACTGCGAAAAGGTTAAGACCGGCGACCGCGTGTATATTCCGTCCATGGATGCCGATGGTGTTGTAATATCGGTCAATCGCAAAAAACAGGTATGCGATATCAATCTCGGCGATAAACGGGTAAACCTTTCGTTTTCCGCACTGTATCAGCCGCGTAAAAAGGCAGAAAAGAAAAAAGCTCAGCAGCAGGTTACCGTAAAGATAGACAGAAGTAATTTTACAGCACCCGAAATGCAGATTAACGTTATCGGTCTTAACGTGGACGAAGCACTTGATAAAGTAACGGGTTTTTTGGATCGTGCGGTGCTGAATAACTTACCCGAGGTGAAAATAATTCACGGCGTCGGGTTGAAAAAGCTCAGTACGGCTATTCATGAAATGCTGAGAAAACATCCGCATGTGGAAAGTTTTCGGTTCGGAAAATACGGCGAGGGCGAGCACGGCGTAACGTTTGTAACGATTAAATAAATTGTGTCAGGATATACGGGGTAAATCGCAGTGAAAAATTCTCTCGATTTACCCGTTTTATTTACCGATAATAAGTTGTTTTATAATTCTGTTTGTGTTATACTTAGCAGGAAAGGAAAATATCGATGTTCGGAGTCGCTTATGAGAGAGGAATTTTACGAATATTCCGCTTCGCCGAGAAGCGAGAAAAGTCAAAAAATAATTTACACGGTTTATAACGTGCTGTTTATTATTTCGGTAATAGCACTCGTTATTTTTTTGTTTTTGCTTATGATGACGGGCGACAGCGGTTTTGTGTTCCTTTCGTGCGTTACCGTAATTTTCGGACTTGCACTTTATCTGATCCGTCGAAAAATGCTCATATATTTCGATTATACGTTTATATCGGGTGAAATGCGTATAGTCAGAGTTATCAACGGCAAGTTCCGCAGGAAATTTTTGGTATTTGAATGCAAGGACGTTTTTCTTCTCGGTAAAGTCGGGAGTGATAGTTTTGAGAAATTGTATGCAACTCCGCAAATAAAGAAACGTATGGCAACGCCTAACGGATTCGGCGCTGAAAAACAGTTGTATTACGTCGGCGTTGATATCGCAGGCGAAAAGAGTATCGTCATTATGGAATGCGACGAAAAAATGCTCTCGTTTATAGCGGCATACGCAGGTAAAAACACTATTGAAAAAGATTACGGAAAAGAAGAATAAGGATTGGAAAATGAATCAACCGATTTATTTGGATAACGCGGCCACGACCGTTCCGGACGAGGAATGTTTGTCGGCTGCGCTCGGTGAATTGAAAGATAACGGATTTTATAATCCGTCTGCGTTATATCGCGGCGGCATAAACGCAAAAAAGAAAATCGATGAGGCGCGTAAAAGGCTTTGCTCTTTTTTCGGCTCGGGGTATGACGCGGTGTTTACTTCCTGCGGCAGCGAAGCAGATAATATGGCTGTCTTTTCATTTGCAAGAAGAGGTAACGCCGTTACCGATTCAGGGGAACATTCGGCAATCAATAACTCTTTTAAAGAATTGAAAAATCGCGGGGTGGAAACAAGATTCGCTCCGCTTAACAAAAACGGCAGTGTGAATGTCGATAAATTTCCGGAACTTATAGACGAAAAAACCACGTTTGTGTCGGTTGTGCATGTCAATAACGAAACCGGCGCAATAAATGACGTAAACGCTATTGCCGCTCTTGTAAAGAAAAAGAATCCTTCGGTTGTTTTTCATGCGGACGGAGTTCAGGGCTTTTTAAAAATTCCTTTTAAACCGAGTAAAGATATCGATTTATATTCGGTAAGCGCGCACAAAATCTGTGCGCTTAAGGGAACGGGCGCTTTAGTTTATCGTAAAGGCTTGCATTTGCATCCGCTTATAATCGGAGGAGGACAGGAAAGCGGACTCAGAAGCGGGACCGAGAATACGTTCGGTATTTCGGTTTTTGAACACGCTATGAAAAAATTTGCGGACGTGGCTGCGAATTATGAAAAGGCGGCAAAGGTCAATGCTCGTTTTAAGCAGTTGATGGCGCCGTATGTTCAGTTTATTTCAGACGACGAATGTTCTCCGTACATCCTGAGTTTTTCCGCCGTAGGCGTGAAAGCAGAGATAATACAGCGTGTTGCCGATGATAACGGACTTATTCTCGGTACCGGCTCGGCGTGTTCGTCAAAAATCGGTACGTCGCGGATAATTACCGCTTGCGGTTACGATAAGAAGATCTCGGAAGGCGTATTGCGCGCAAGTTTTATTTACGGCGATACGGAAGATCGCGCGGAGGCTGCGGCGAATATACTAATTCCCATTATTCAAAATTTAAGTAAGGCGTTAAGATGAATAAAGTAATAATAATCAGATATTGCGAAATACATTTAAAAAAGAAAAACCGCGGGTATTTTGAAAGAATGCTCGGCGAAAATATCAATCGCGCGCTTGCGGGCTTGAATTATAAGTATGTTAAGATTCATGCGCGCTATCTCATTGAAGAGTTTGACGATTGCGATTACGATGAAATACTTTCGCGCTTGCTGAAAGTCGGCGGTATACATTCCGTCAGCCCGGCTATAGTTATTAAAAGCGATGCCGAAGAGATATATAAAAATGTGCTTGCGCTTTGCGAAGGTAAAAGCGGAACTTTTAAAGTAGAAACAAATCGTGCGGATAAAACTTTTCCCGTACATTCGGTAGATATGTCGGCCGAAGCCGGCGGTCGTATTCTCGAGGCAAACGATAGTCTTTCGGTCAATTTAAAACATCCTGATTTTGTTGTTAATATCGATATACGAGAAAGCGGCGAAACGCTTATTTATACCGACGTAATAAAAGGAATGGGCGGTTTGCCTGTCGGTTCGGCGGGTAAAGGTCTGTTGCTTTTGTCGGGAGGAATAGACAGCCCCGTTGCGGGGTATATGGTTGCTAAGCGAGGCATGCGAATCAAAGCATTGCATTTCCATAGCTATCCTTATACAAGCGATGCGGCAAAACAAAAGGTTATCGATCTTGCAAAAATCATTGCGCCTTATACGGGCGGCGTGGATCTTTATACCGTAAGCGTTACGCATATTCAGGAAGCGATTCATCGCGATTGTCCCGAAGAAATGATGATTACTATTCTTCGTCGCTTTATGATGAGAATAGCAAGTATTATGTGCGATAAACTCGGCACTCAGGCTATCATAACGGGCGAGAGTTTAGGTCAGGTAGCAAGTCAGACTATCGAAAGCCTTACCACATCCAACGCGGTTGCAACATACCCTGTTTTGCGCCCGCTTATTGCGTTCGATAAACTTGATATTATCGCTATTGCGGAAAAAATAGGAACGTATGAAACTTCCATTCTTCCTTACGAAGATTGTTGCACGGTGTTCCTGCCGAGGTTCCCGCTTATAAGACCTCAGCTTGATAAGGTCGAAAAATTTGAAAGCAAATTAGACGTTGACGGTTTGATTAAAGAGGCAATGTCTACTATTGAAAAAATCAAGATTTGATTTTTCGTTAAACGTAAAAATTTATAAAAAACAAGATAAAAGGTGCGATTTTAGGAAGGATTATCATTTGATTAAAAAATGATTATCTTTTTTATTCCCGTGTTTTTGCCGAAAAGCGGGTAAAAACGATTACGGGGTAAAACCGTTTGGAACGGGTTTGCGGAGGTATGAAATGATATTAAGGCATTTTGAAGTAAGAGATATAAAAGATTTAAAAAGATACCGTTATCCCGAAAAAACCGACATGCAAATTTTGTCCATGATAAATGAGTGGAATAAAGGCGATTGCAGCGGGCGGTTTTCCGAGTTTATGTCCATCGTTCATGGCGGGCAGATGGTCGGGCAGGTTTTTATGAATGAGTATAATGACCGCGCCGTATGTGTAAGCGTATTTGTTTTTGAACCTTTTCGCCTTAACGGCTTTGCTTATGCGGCTGTAAAAAAGGCGTTGGATTTTGCGATTGATAAAAAGTATGAATATGCGGTATTTCTGGTTGAAAAGAATAATATCGCCGCATTGAATCTTTTTGAAAAAATAGGCTATAATTCAAAAAGCGAATTTATAAATCCGAAAGGCGATGCTTATTATAATTTACGAAAAGATTTTTAGTTTTTTTAACTGAAAGATTTATATTGTCAATATGAGCAAAGGAGAATAATCTTCCGTAAAAAAGGTCATAATTTATATGGACTTAAGTCGGAGGTTATGATATGAAAAAAAAGAAAAAAGAAAAAATACAAAAACTCGATGACAGAGCGTACGGCGAATACATTTCCGCACTGAAAGAAGAAAAACCGCTTGACGGATATAAAAACAGTTAAATTTCAGACGCTTTCCTTTGCGGAAGGCGTTTTTTTGTTTCGAAATTTTAAACGTATGCAGCGCATGTTTAAAACGCGAGAATAAATAAAACAAATAATGCAATAGTCGATCTTTTTCGACTATTTTTTTTATTTTTCGATAAAGACGAAAGGTTATAATGGCTTCAAAGAAAAGACGAATGCCGAAAGGAACGGCGAGTAAGGAGAATATGAAAATAAAATACGATTTGAAAAAGTCGGGCTTGTACATATATCTGGACGGCGAGCTTGACGATTGCTGCGGCGAACGAGTTCGCTCGGAACTCGATGCTTTGTTGGATAAACACTCAACCGTAAAATCGGTTGTATTTAATATGCGGGATCTTTCGTTTATGGATTCGACCGGAATAGGTATCCTGATAGGTCGATATAAACGCCTTAAAAAACGCGGTACGTCGGTATTCATTCAGAGTCCGTCGTTTGCTGCCGATAAAGTGTTTCAGACCGGCGGAATTTATACGCTTATTCCTAAAATTTGATTATGTGCGGAGAACGTAAATATATGAAAAATAAAATGACTATTAGTTTTTCGGCGCTTGCCGAAAATGAGCAATTTGCACGTACTGCAGTCGCTGCGTTTATGATGAGTTTAAATCCTACGGTCGAGGCTGTTACCGACGTGAAAACCGCTGTATCGGAAGCCGTTACGAACAGCATAATTCACGGCTATTCGGACGGAAACGGAATAGTTACCGTATCTTGCGAGATAGACAACGGCGCATTACATATCGAAGTTGCCGATTCGGGCGTTGGCATTAAGGATCTGAAAAGCGTACTCGAGCCGTTTGTTACGTCAAGACCGTTTGACGAGCGTTCGGGAATGGGTTTTACGATTATGAAAACTTTTATGGATGGATTTGACGTTAAATCATGCGAAAACGAAGGCACCGTGGTTTATATGACGAAAATAATCGACAATGCGTCCTGAAACGGAATGTTTTGCAAAATGCCGCCCGAACGGTCCTCATAAAGGAGAACTATGCTTTCATTTGAACAAACAAACGAACTGTTAAAGCGTGCTAAAGAGGGAGATATAAATGCAAAATCCGTTCTTGTTTCGGAAAACGAAAATCTTATACGAAGCATTGTAAAAAGGTTTATCGGCAAAGGCGAATGTTACGACGATTTATATCAGATTGCCTGCGTCGGATTTTTAAAAGCAATCAATAATTTCGATTTGTCTTTCGGCGTAAGGTTTTCAACGTACCTTGTTCCTATGGTTATCGGTGAAATAAAACGCTATCTGCGCGACGACGGAATGATCAAGGTTTCGCGCGTAATTAAAATGCAACGGCTTAAAATAAACCGATTTGTCGAGAAATACAAAGACGAACATATGGGCGATAGCCCCACGATTGACGAAGTATGCGCGTCGCTTGATATGGAGCGTTCCGACGTGGTTATGGCTTTGGATTCGGTTAAAATGCCGCTGTCGCTGTTTGAAAAACAAGACGACGAGGACGGAATGGAGTTGATCGATAAAATACCGTCGTCTGATGATGAAGATAAGCTGGTTGATAAAATTATGCTGCGCTCTTTGATCGACGGTTTGCCTGTACGGGAAAGAAAGATTTTGCTACTGCGCTTTTTTAAAGATAAAACTCAAAGCGAAACGGCGAAAGCCGTCGGTGTATCTCAAGTGCAGGTTTCGCGAATCGAAGCAAAAATTATGGAACAATTAAAGAAAAAATTAGCCGACTGATTGTCTGATTTATATAGACAGACAATTCAACGCAAGTTATTGTCAAGTATTAAGGTACTAAGGATTTAAGGTATTACGTTAATAGCGCTTGAAAAAGGAAAATTCGATACCGGTACAAAGGATTTCGGCTAAATTAAATTTTTACGGATTCAATCAATTTAATTCATAAGCAATAAAACTAAATTGCGGCGGCAACTTTTTAAGGTTGCT
>CAKQKA010000030.1 GCA_934247855.1 uncultured Clostridia bacterium
GTTATAGACGGCTCGGATGTTAAAATTGCCGACGACGCGCCCGTTGACCGCGATATCGCTATCTGCGGCGGCGTATGGGCGGAAGAAAACGTAGAAAGGCTTGGCTACGGCTTATCGGGTTGTTTTGACGAAAACGATTCGTTTAAAGGCGTTTCCACCTGCTTTTTATTCAGCGGCGTAAATAATCTCACGCTTAAAAACGTCGTTTTCAAAAATACCGCGGGTTTTGCATGTCAAATCGGCAGGATTAACGGCTTTTTAATAGAAAATATCGCGTTCGAAAATTGTCTTGCCGACGGTTTGCACGTAAACGGCGGTGTTAAAAACGGCGTTATCAAGGACCTTTCGGGGTATACCGAGGACGACCTTGTCGCGCTTAACGCTTACGATTGGGATAACTCGACCATAAATTTCGGGTGCATAGAAAACGTCGTTGTCGACGGCGTAAAAAGCATAAACGGGGCGAGCGCGCATAAATCTTTCAGAATTCAGCCGGGCGTTTATCCGTACAAAAACGGCGAAAAGGAAGATTGTTACATTAAAAATCTCACCGTTAAAAACGTTTCGGGCGTAACAACGTTCAAAATGTATCTTCAAACGCCCGCGTATACAGAACTACCCGAAAAGAATATCGGCGTCGGTCGAATAGAGAACGTTTTCTTTGAAAACATTACGGCGGATACCTCTTCGCCGCTCGATAAACAGCCGAATTATTTAAACGGCGACAGGGTGGCGGGCAATTTTGCTACTTTTGAAATCGGCTCAAATCTTAAAAACATGCGGCTTTGCAACGTTTCGGTCAGGCTCGATAAGCAAAAATATCCCTGCTCGTACCTCATAACCGTCGGTCCTAAGTCGCAATTTATAAAAGAAAAGCATCTCGAACTTTTCGATCCGTACGTTTTTGCGACTGCGGAAAACATTACTTACGATAAAATATTCATAAACGGCGAGGAAATCGACGATTTATCGCCGTATATAAAACAAGTTGAATTCGATAATCTCTATCCGTCCGCTTTGCCGTTCGGAAAAGGCAAAATTTTATCGGTTTTTAAGGAGAAAAAACAATGAACAAAGGCAGATTTACTATTCCTACGGACGAAAGTTTCGTTGAGGGCACTAAGATTATAGCCGAAAAATGGGGAGCGGACGCCGTCCGCGATTGCGACGGAACAAAACTTCCCGAAAACCCCGGGCGGTTCGGTAAAGTATATAACACATATTTCGTCGTCCGCGGCGATAACGAGTGGGCGAGAAAACATCCCGAAGAAGCACAGCGCATTTTCTTGCTTTCAAACCGCAACTTAGCTACTTCCGATACGCTTGAGATCGATATAATGCAGGGATTTTTAAAGGACGAGTTCGATCCCGACGAAACCTATATAAGCCTTTGGGAAGTGTACGACAGGACTACGGGCAAAAAACACGAAAAGTGGGGCTATAAGTCCGTTAACGGCATTGTTAAGATAAAAAACGCAACGCCGTTCCATGAATATACGGTTACTTTTCTGGCGCGAGTTACTTGGCACCCCGTACAGATTTACAACTACCTTACCAACGAATGGACCTGCGAAAAACAACTGACGTACGATCCCGCTTTTCCCGCAACTAAAAAATACGTGGTCGAGCACATGAAAAAGTGGTGCGAGGAAAATCCCGAAACGAGCGTAGTTCGCTTTACCACGTTTTTATATCAGTTCACCCTTATATTCAACAATCTCGGCAAGGAAAGGCAGGTCGAATGGTTCGGTTACGGTCAGACGGCTAATCCCGTGCTTATCGCCGATTTCGAAAAGGAAAGCGGCATAAAACTCACCGCCGAAGATTTCGTCGACAGCGGATATTACAATAACTGTTTCAGAAACCCCACCGAAAAATTTAAAAAATATATGGATTTCGTCGAGCGTTTCGTAAGCAAAACGATAGGCGAACTTGTCGATATTTGCCACAGTTACGGCAAAGAGGCAATGATGTTTTTAGGCGACGACTGGATCGGATCCGAACCTTACGGCGAACATTTCAAGGATATGCATCTGGACGCTGTTGTCGGTTCGGTCGGCGGCGGTGTAACGGTAAGAATGTTATCGGAAATACCGCACGTAAAATATCACGAGGGTAGATTTTTACCGTACTTTTTCCCGGATACGTTTTATGACGGCAACGAGCAGGGCGCAGTTGACGAGCTTAATAAAAACTGGCTTACCGCCCGCCGCGCGATAATGCGTAAACCTATAGACAGAATGGGTTTCGGCGGCTATTTAAGTCTTGCCGCAAAATTCCCGAAATTCGTTGACAGGGTTGCCGAAATCGCCGACGAATTCAGGAGCATTTACGACGCGGTAGACAATAAAAAACCGTACTGCCGTCTTAAAGTCGGGCTTTTGAACGCTTGGGGCAAAACCCGCAGCTGGATGAGCCATATGGTCGCGCACGAGCTTTGGTATCAGCAAATTTATTCCTATCAGGGCATATTAGAGGCTATTTCGGGCTTGCCCGTCGATATAGAATTTTTAAGTTTCGACGACGTTAAAAACGGCGTTAATCAACCTATAGATGTACTTATCAATGCGGGCGACGCATACACGTCGTTCTCGGGCGGAGATGAATGGCTCGACGAAAAACTGCAAACCGCAATAAGAAAATTCGTGTATAACGGCGGCGGATTTATCGGCGTCGGCGAACCTACCGCTTGCGAGGGCAACGGAAGATATTTCCAACTTGCCGACGTTTTAGGCGTAGACGAAGAGGTCGGCTTTACGCTTTCCAACGACAAATACAATATAACGAAAGTCGCGCACGAACTTACCGACGGACTTGGCGGCATAGATTACGGCGAGGACAAAAAGAATATTTACGCGCTCGACGGCACGAAAGTGCTCGATATTTCATTCTCCGACCGCTTTAAACGTAGCGTAAACGTGGGTGAAGTGAAAATGGCTGTAAACGAATATGGCAAGGGCAGAAGTTTTTATATAACGGGCATTCCTTACAGTTTTGAAAACTCGAGATTGTTATATAAAGCTATGTGCTGGGCGGCAAACAAACCGCTTAACGTGTGTTTTGCGACTAACGTAAACGTAGAATGTAACTATTACGAATCAAGCGGAAAGTATGCGCTTGTTAACAACAGTAACGAAAAACAGACAACGGAATTTTACGATAAGTCGGGCAATAAGTCGATTATCGAACTTAAACCTATGGAAATAAAATGGATAAAAGAATAACGAAAACCGAAAATTGGGACGAAGGTTTACCGCTCGGCAACGGCTTTACGGGCAGTATAGTATACGGCGGCACAGACGGCAAACCGCTAAAAATAACGGTTGACCGAACCGATTTATGGGATTTGCGCCCTAACGAAACCACGTTTGAAAAGGCTTTTAATTACGATAATCTCGTAAAACTGTCTTTAAGCGGTAAAAAAGAGGATTGGCAGGAGCGCGAAAGGCTGTTTGAAGATATTTTTATGGCAAAGCCGTATCCTTCAAAGATTACGGCCGGGCGATTGGAACTTGCTTTCGACGGCGTAAACGGTCTTTCTTATTCGCTCGATTACGATAACGCTTTTGTGGACGTATATGCCGATAATCGTGTTATAGCCCGACTTTTTATAAGCAAAGCGGCGGGCGTCGGCGTAATAAAAACGTTCACCGACTTTAAAATGTCGATTCATGTTCCCGCCTATCTTTCGGGTGCTCCCGAGGGAAAATCTGCTATAAGCGACGGTGCTGACAAGATGTCGCTCGGTTATCCCGCGGCGATCTTTGAACATGACGGCGATTTCTGTTGGTACAGGCAAAACACGTTTACAGATTATTCGTTCGGCATTGTAACATACAAGTCGGGTGGCGAATTGTATTACGCGCTTTCTACCACGGACGATAACGTCGATTATATCGGTTTTGCGAAAGAGAGACTTAAAAAAGCCGCGTCGGCGGGTTTTGAAAAACTTTTTGCCGAACATAAAAAGGACTGGAAAGCCTATCGGAATAAATCGCAGGTAAAAACGGGCGACAAACTCATAGACGAAACCTACAAAAAGAGCTGGTATCTTTTTAAAAGTTGTTCGGCTAAAGGCGGGTATCCCATGCCGCTTCAGGGGGTGTGGACGGCGGATAACGACTGCCTGCCGCCGTGGAAAGGAGACTACCACCATGACACGAACACCGAACTTTCCTATCAATCGTATTTAAAGGCGAACAGACTTAAAGAGGGCGGGGCGTTTATCGATTATTTATGGAGGTTAAAACCCGCGTATGAGAAATTTGCAAAAGAGTTTTTCGGCGTGGGCGGTTTGCTTTTGCCGTCGTGTTCCACGCTTGACGGCAAGCCGATGGGCGGTTGGGCGCAGTATTCTTTATCGCCTATGATGACCGTCTGGGCGGCGCAGAGTTTTGACGAATATTATCTTTACACGGACGATAAAAAGTTCTTAAAAAAGCGAGCTTATCCGTTTTTTAAAGCGGTGGGCACGGCGATAAAATCGCTCTTGCGTGAGAATAACGGTAAGTATCATCTCCCGCTTTCGTCCTCGCCCGAAATTTTCGATAACGAGCCGAGGTCTTATCTTGAGCCGGACTCGAATTTCGATCTCGCACTTTTGATATATTTGTTTACAACGCTTAAAAAATATAGTATAATACTCGGCGAAAAGGTTGACGAGTATGACGAGATATTAGCTAAGCTCGACGATATTGCGATCGACGGAAGCGGCGTTATAATGCTTGATAAAACGCAAAAACTACCCGAAACGCACAGGCATTTTTCGCATCTTATGTGCTTGTACCCCTTGCATCTGATAAATTACGATACCGAAGCGCATAAGCGCATATATAACGCTACGTTGCAAGATCTTGAAACGCTCGGAAGCGGTATGTGGGTAGGTTTTTCGTTTGCAATGGCAGCGCAGATTTACGCTATGGCAAAGCGCGGCAACTCGGCGTACGAAAAGATTTATCAGTTTTGCAAAGGTTTTGTTTGCGAAAACGGTTTTCATCTTAACGGCGATTACAAATATTACGGCTATACGCAGTGGCATTATCGCCCGTTCACGCTTGAAAGTTTGTTCGGTTTCTGCGACGCGCTCCACGAAATGTTATTGCAGGATCATCAGGGCTTTATAGAGTTGTTCCCCGCAGTTCCGACCGAGTGGCAAACAAGAACGATATCGTTTAAAAATTTGCGTTCGCAAGGCGGCTTGTTGATTTCGGCAACGCTTAAAAACGGCGTGATTGCAAAACTGAACGTAAAATCGCCGTCGGCTCGCGCTGTTACGATAAACGGCAGAATTTACAACCTTAAAAAAGGCAATAACGCGCTTGTATAAAACTTATATAAAGATGCGTTTTATGTAATTTCAACAAAAATTAAGAGGTATTATGTTAAAAGGTATTTCAAAAATTGTATCGCCCGAACTTATTAAAACGCTTTGCGAAATGGGGCATGGCGACGAAATCGTAATTGCAGACGGGAATTTTCCCGCCGAAACTTTCGGAAAACGCGTAATCCGTGCCGACGGCATCGGCGGAGCGGAAATGCTTAAAGCTGTGTTGTCGCTCATTCCGCTCGATACATATTCCGATCCGAATATGATTTTAATGCGGCTTATGGATTGCGACAAGGGCAAAATCAATCCCGTAATATGGAACGAGTACGAAAAAATAGCTAAGGCGGAGGACGAAAACGTAAAAATCGGCAATATCGACCGTTTCGAGTTTTACGACCGCGCCAAAACTGCTTATGCCGTAATCGCCACGGGCGAAGAAGCCGTTTACGCCAACATTATTCTTAAAAAGGGCGTTGTAAAGTAATAAAAACCATAAAACTGTAATGCAAGGCGTTGACTTTTTGTTAACGCCTTAAATTTAAAACGGAGAAAAACATGGGCGTTCTGGTCGTTTACGATAAACAAATAAAAATGCCGCCGCAGGGCGAGAAAGTGTTTTGGGTGGAAATTACTTCGACCGAAGATGTGAACGTTTTTTTGCGGTTTGAAGAATTAAACGCCGTGTGCTATAACTGCAGCGGGAACGACTATCTCGGCGAAGAGTTCAATAAAACGGTAAGCCTGAAAAAGGGCGTGCCGCATAAACTCTGGTGCGGTATAAGGTCTGCGGGTAAGGGTTATATCACGGTTTACGGCGATAAAAACACTTTGCTTTTTAAGGACGAAATCTACGCGGAAACGTCCGCAAACGGTGAAGACGCGCAAAACGGCGATAATTGGCAAAGGCTTGCGTGGCTTAATTCGACAATCGGAATAGATCATTCCGTTCCGAACCCGTTTTTGCCTGTCGATTGTTGCGGCAAAACCGTAAAAATCTTAGGTAGAAAAATAACGTTTGACGAACTTGGTTTTCCGCTTGAACTGACGAGTTATTTTAATAAAAGCGCAAAGATTTGCGGCAACCCCACGCAGATTTTAAGCGATGCCATGCGTTTTTGCGTGAACGACGAAAAGTTTACGAATATAGATCAAAGAACGGAAATCTTTGATGACGAAGCGAATTTTTCCTTCGTGAACGACAGCGAGAATTTTACAATGCGCGTCGGCGTAAACGTTTGTTGCGACGGTTTTATCGGCTACAAAGTTCGGCTGACAAGCAAAAGAAATATCGATATAGACGATATATTTCTTACTTTGCCGATAAAGCGTGAAAGTTTGAAATATTTTATCGGTCTTGGCAAAAAAGGCGGGCTGTTCGACGGAAAAATCGATTGGAAATGGAACGAAAATTATAATCAGGACGGTTTTTGGGCAGGCGATACGAACGGCGGGATAAAAATCAAGCTGAAAGGCAAAAACTACGTAAAGCCGTTTGTTAATATTTATTACAATCACCGAAAGCTGAAAGTGCCCGAAAGCTGGGGCAATTCGGGCAGCGGCGGCATATGCTTTGCAAACGATAGTTTTATTGCGTATTCGGGCAAGCGGCATGTTAAAAAAGGCGAAACTTTGGTTTTCGACTTTGACCTTTTGTTTACTCCGTTTAAGGAAATCGACCTTGAAAAGCAATTTTCAATGCGATTTTTTCATACCATGTTCAATTCGGAAACATGGCTCGATCGGGCAAAAAAAGGCGGTGCAAACATAATAAACGTTCACCACGGCAACGACCTTAATCCGTTTATAAACTATCCGTTCGCGGAAGAAGATGCGCTTAAAGATTTTGTTAAAACCGTGCACGAAAGCGGCATCGCGGTAAAAGTTTATTATACAATACGTGAACAGACCGTCAATATGCCGGAATTCAGGGCTTTCAGAGATTTCGATTACGAGCTTATAGCGAAAAGGAACGAAAATGCGGAAGTGCTTTCGTGGCAGGAAGAGGCTAAAAAGTGGATAGACGAAAACGTAGGCAGCGACGTAATTCCCGCGTGGAGACAACCGCTCAAGGGTGAAAAATACAACGGCTTTTACGATGCCGCGGTCATTACCGAGGGGCAGTCGCGCCTTTGCAATTTTTATGTCGAGGGGCTTAACGATCTTGTGGAAAAAAGCGATATCGACGGCATTTATATCGACGACGTGGCTTATGATCGCAACACAATGAAGCGCGTGCGCAAAATTCTTGATAAAAAGCCGAATGCGTTAATAGATTTTCACCAGTGGAACCATTATGCCGACCTTGCGGGCAAAAGTAATTGCGCCAATCTGTATGCCGAGCTGTATCCGTATGTGGATAAATGCTGGATAGGCGAAGGGTTCGATTACGACGAATCGCCCGAATTCTGGCTGACCGAAATCAGCGGTATTCCTTTCGGCGTAATGAGCGAAATGATGGATAGCGGCAACCAATACCGCGGATTGTTGTTCGGTATGACTAACCGTTTAGGTTGGGAAACCAACGAAAGCGATCCGCTGAACATATGGCAACTTTTCAACGATTATCGCCTTGCCGAAGCCGAACTCGTAGGCTGGTGGGATGACCGAAACGAGGTTGTTTTATCTAACCCCGCTGTTCGCGCAACGGAGTATAAACTCGGTGATGAAAAATATATCGCGATAGCGAATTTTTCGTCCGACGAACAAAAAAGCGATATCTATATCAAAGGAGATTCATTTAACTCGGACGAGTATAGTTTTTATGCACCGCATATAGAGCGTTTTCAAAATGAGCAAACCGTCATTAACAAAGTCAAGTTAGGTGGCGGTAAAGGTTTGTTTTTAATAGTAAGCAAAAAATAAAAAGTTCGGCTATAGGTTGATTATCGCACATTTTCAGCGTTATCGGCGTTGCTGCAAACCGTTCCTTTCGGAGCGATTTTTTGTTTATTGAAAGCACTTTTCTTTTTAAGAAGAAAATCGAAACCGCGCCGAGCGATTATTACGAGCGATTATTATATAAAAAAAGCGTTGACAAAAGCACGTTTACAGTGTATAATGAAAACAGAATTTATGTCCCAATCGAGGCGCGGGGGAACTCGCCCCGAGAGTAAGACAATGTGGCATAACCGCCGGGTATGATCGTTTTCGGTCTTTTCCGCCGGTGATTTGTTTTTGCTTAAAAGAGGTGTAATATGAAACTCGGAGTAGTCGGAATAATAATCGAGGGCGACAGAAAGATTGCCGGCGCGGTGAATGCCGCATTGTCGGAATACGCGGATCTTATCATCGGCAGAATGGGAATCCCGGATAACGAGCATAATATATTTCTGATCAGCGTGGGGGTGAAGGGCAGTAACGAGCGGATCTCGGCGATGACCGGCAAGATAGGTCGTTTTTCGGGCGTAAAAATCAAAACCGCCGTAACCGACGTAGATATTTAAACCTGTTGCGTTTTTTGTCTGAAACGGCGAAAAAACTAATCGAAACGCCATAAAAACTAATTAAACTGTCGAGAAATCGAATTAAACAAACGCAAAAACAGAATAAAAATAATATTTCGATAAAAAAATGCCGCATATCGATTTGAAATATGCGGAAAAAGGAGTAATACTATGAAAAAACTACTTGCTACAATACTTTGCTTTGCCGTAGCCTGCTTTGCTTTCGGGTGCGGAATATCCGACGACACGAGCAACGAAGAAAAACAAGAGTACACTTTTGTTATGCCCGACGGCGCGCCCGTGCTTGCCGCGATTAACCTTATAAAGAATTATCCCGAAATCGACGGACACAAGATGAAATATCAGGTTGTTCCCGCCGCCTCTATTGCTCAGGAATACACCAAAAACGCACAACTTGCGGTTATGCCCACCAACGCCGCCGCTACATTGTACAGCAAAAATGTGGATATCAAGCTTGCGTCGGTTAATGTTTTCGGCGTTATGTATATGCTGGGGCAGACCGAAATCTCTTCATTGGAAGACCTTAAAGGTAAAGTAATTTACAGTATCGGCGAGGGTAACACGCCCGACCTTCTTATGAAATACTTTTTAAGTAAAGCAGGCGTAGAATCGGTAAAAAGCGATGAAGCCGTAGATGGTAAAGCTGCGTTTGTTTATGTGAACGAAGCACCCGCGGCGATTCAGGCAATGAAAATGTATCAGACGGGCAAAAGCACCAAAGTCGTAGATTACATCGTTATAGGTCAGCCCGCCGCTACCAATGCGCTCAAAAACCTTACCGATACCGGAATCGTGTTCGATTTCCAACAGGAATGGAAGACCGAGAACGGCTCGAATTACCCGCAGGCGGGCGTGGTCGTTAAAGGCGCAGTCGCCGAAGATAAGTCATTTATCGCCGCTTTAAGGGCTGCTCTTGCCGAAAATTACGCTTATATTACCGAAAATCCGACGGCGATTACCGAAGTTCTTACCGCTAACGATTCTTCGTTAAAGGCTATAACTTTCACAAAAGAGCTCATCGACGCCTGCAATATCGGTTATGTTTCTTCTGCGGATGTCAAAACCTCGCTCGAAGCATATTTCACCAAAGCCACAGCTCATGACGCAGCCGCCGTCAAGTTTTTCGGCGGCACATTACCCGCCGCTGAATTCTATGTAGCTTAATGTGAGTGTTTCTCCGCGCGGAGAAGCCTTGCCAAGGATTCGCGAATAGCTGAGCTGAATTTTGCCATAAAAATCATAAACACAAAAAAAACAACTTGCAGGAATGTTATGAAAAAGAAATACGGCGTGATTTACACGCTTGTTGCGATTGCGATCGTAATACTGGCATGGTATATCGCCGCGAGGGCAATAGACGTTGAGTTTTTATTGCCGTCGCCGGGCGCTACGCTGAACAAATTAATATATTTATTCGGATTGCCCGATTTTTACGGCGGAATCGCAACAACCACGCTGCATGCCGTGCTTGCTTTTATTCTGGCGTTCGTTTTGGCTGCGGTGCTTGCGATTTTTGCAAGTCTCAACTCCGTTGTCGAGCGGTTGCTTTCGCCGATAGTGCTTATCATCCGAGTTGCCCCGACAATGAGCGTGATTTTCCTTTCGATTCTCTGGATATCGTCGAAAGACAGCCCGTATCTTGTGGGAATTTTCGTATTGTTTCCGATTATTTATTCGCGTATTTTGTCGGCGATAAAGTCGGTTGACGGCGAATTGCTTGAAATGGCAAAAGTATATCGGGTAAAAAAACGCGATATCGTTTTCGGGTTGTATCTGCCGTACGTCGGCAATTCCGTTCTTGACGAATGTCCCGGACTTTTATCGTTCGGTATTAAACTTGCCGTTTCTGGCGAGGCGGTCGCGCAAAGCGGAATAAATATCGGCAGCCTTATGAGTTCGTCCAAAGCAAACCTCGAAACGGCTGAACTTATCGCTTATACCGTAACCGCGATACTTGTCGGCTTTTGTCTGGAACAATTATTCAAGCTTGTGATTTTTGTCGTAAGGAGGTCGATCCGCCATGCCAAAACTCATTGAAATTAGCAAAAAGTACGGCTATAGGTCGATTTTCGACCATTTCAGTTTAGAACTTGCCGAAAACAAAATCAACGTTATAATGGGTGTTTCGGGTATTGGAAAGACCACGCTTTTAAATATTTTAGCGGAGCTTGAGAACGTGGAAGGCAAAGTAAAGGTCGAAAAGCCTGTATCTTATGTCTTTCAGTCGGACAGGCTCATAAAACATCTTACGGTAAGGCAAAACCTTGAATTTGTACTTAAAAACGCAGAAATAAGCCGACCGAAAGAGGCAGTAATCGACGAAATGCTTGAAACCGTCGGGCTGTTGACCCGCGCAACCAGTTATCCGATCGAACTTTCAGGCGGAGAAAAACAGCGCGTCAGCATTGCAAGGGCGTTTGCTTATCCCGCAAAAACCTTATTGTTGGACGAGCCGTTTTCGTCGCTCGATTACGGTCTGAAAGTGCAGTTAATGAACTTATTGACCGACTTATTGCAAAAAAACAATCGCACCGTGGTGTATGTTACGCACGATGTGGACGAGGCTTTGGCTCTTGCCGATGACATTTATGTTTTAGATTGCAACAAGGTGGTTTATAAAAAGAGTTTACCGAAAACTTACGGACTAAGACCAACCACGGGCAGCGACGCGGATTTAATACGCGCAGAGTTGTATGACGTGCTTTTAAAGATCGGCGGCAATATCTGACGATAAAAAATCGGCTTTTTACTTTTTGTGTTATAAAAAACAATTTAACAGTCAATAATAAAAATGCGCAACGGAGTGTCGGTAAAACATAATATATAACGGGGCGCATTTGTATTATGAGTGATGATTTTCAACTTATAAAAAGGGGCGAACTCTATTATGCAGATCTCAGCCCCGTAATAGGCAGCGAGCAGGGCGGCGTTCGTCCTGTACTGGTAGTGCAAAACGACGTCGGCAACAAATATAGTCCGACCGTTATTGCCGCCGCAGTGACAAGCAAGCTGACCAAAGCGCGGCTGCCAACGCATATAGAACTTTCGGCAAGAACGTACGGGCTTGTCAAGGACAGTGTTGTCCTGCTCGAGCAAATCCGCACGATAGATAAACGCCGTCTGAAAGAACGCATAGGTCTTTTATCGCCGCAGGTTATGGCGAGAGTGGACGACGCGTTGCTTATCAGCCTCGGTTTTTCCGCTTCGGCTAACATCAACCCCGTCAGGTTGGTTAAATAGTCGCAGAATGTTTCTACGGTCGTGGGCAAACATAACATTCTTAAACATAAATTATCAAGGTTGTGCGTTTTTCTTTTTGAGATAGATGCACGACCTTTTTAATGCCTGTTATCCCGTCGTTCTTTTAAAAATCTGCGCCTATAGGTCGATTATCGTGCGCTTTTGTATATTTGAGTACTGCCGAAATTTTGTTTTATTATATCGATTTGCCGATTTTATTATTATCGATTTGCCGATTTTTCTTGACAAAAACAAGTTCTTTTCTTATAATGAGTTCATCCTTGACAGTACGTTAAAGTTTTTAATTTATAAAACATGTGCGTCGCATTTTTGCTGACCGATAACTTTTTTGATGTAGCGGGCGGCTGTCACGTTTTAATGAGGGATATAAATGAAACGTTTATCAAAATCATTAATTGCGGTTCTTCTTTTATTGTCAATTTCGACGATGTTCGGCTCATGCGCTATCGGACCGATATCGGCGTTATTGGAAAAATTCGGTCGGAAGCACGAGCATACCGAGGGCAAATGGATTATCGATTTTGTTGCGACTTGTACATCTTCGGGTGTTCGGCACAAAGAATGTATCGAATGCGGAAAATTGATCATAATTGAAGAAATGCCCGCAATCGGGCATAACAAAAGCGATTGGAAGGTGGGTTATGTTGCAGCTTGCTGCGCGGACGGGTTAAATTATATAGAATGCACGGTTTGCCGCGAAACGCTTGAAACAGAAGTCGTTCCGGCGCTTGGTCACGATTATTTAAACGGCATATGTACTCGTTGCGGCGATGTAACGGAAGAATGATTAAGTATTCCGTCAGCTGTACAGGTAGCGGCATAAATTGTATATTACATTAAGAAGAATGAGTACTAAGAATGAGTATTTGCCCCTCGGGCGAGTGCTCTTTTTTTTGTCTTATTACGTATAAATTCTTTGGTTTGCGGCGATAATCAAAGAGCTGCCCCCGGCGATAAAAAATCGATAATCAATCGTCCGATAAAATCAGCGGTAAAAAACTTGCAACTATTTTTCGGCATTTTATCTTGATTTTTGAGCGAAATAAAAAAATATTTTCAAAAAAGTGTTGACAAATGAAAAAGATGTGCTATAATGTTAGCAGTCAATGAAAGAGAGTGCTAACAGTCAAGTGAGTTGAGTGCTAAACCTCTGTAGTTGTAGATATATATTTTGATTAAAGGAGTATTTATTATGAAAAACTATCTGGCAGAAAAACATAACAACGATTTATTTAACGAAGTATTCGGCGATTTCTTCAAACCTGTGTTTTACGGTGACAGTGCCGTCTATATGGCTACAGACGTAAAGGAGAAAGAGAACTCTTACGAACTCGAAATCGAGATGCCGGGATATAATAAAGAGGACATTTCGGTTGACTTTGAAAAAGGCTATCTGACCGTCAGCGCAAAGAAAGACGAAAAGCAGGAAGAGGGCAAGAAATATATCAGCCGTGAAAGACATCAGGTTTGCAGACGTAGCTATTACGTCGGCGAAATCGACGAAAACGGCATTACCGCAAAATACGAAAATGGCGTTTTGTCGGTAGCTCTTCCCAAACGCGTAGAAGAACAGCCCAAAACAAAACGTATCAGCGTTGAATAATATGGGCAAGGTTCGTCCGCTCGCAAGCCGGTTGAACGGCTAGCCACAGGAGATTGCGTTCTGACGCAGTCACCTGCGGCTAACATTTATATAGCGTGCGTTCGCATTTCGGGCGTCTGCACGGTGCGTTTTGCGTAGCGGGCACGGCGTAACTAAACGACGTAACTAAACGACGTAACTAAGCTAAACAAAAAATATGGCGACTGCGATTAAAGCGGTCGCCATATTTTTTACTGCGATATTTGTATTGAAATTTTCTACTCAAGCCTTATTGCAATTCTTCGACGGTGTGGGCGATAAAGGTTATATGGTCGCCGACACGTTCGAGGTTGGAAACAAGGTTAATGAAAACCGAGCTGGATTCGGGCGTACAACTGCCGTCGTTAAGTCGTCTGATATGTCCGTCGATGAGAGATCTTCTCATAGCGTCGACCGAGTTTTCTATAATTTCAAGTTCGTCGAAATGCGTTTTGTCGAACGTTTCAAAAATGCTGATGGCAAGTTTGTACATATCGGTAAGTTTGCCGTGCATGGTGATAAGGTCGCCGAACACGCTGTCCGAAAATTTAAGTCCTTTTTCCTCGTACGAGCGGGTGTATTTAACGAAATTGTCCGAAATTTCCGAAATACGCAGCATATCTGCGATCGCATGGTACATAATGGAAATCTTCTGATCGTCGTGCACGGAAATGGTTTCGCCCGAAACCTTGATAAGGTAGTCGGTGATTTGTTTGGACATAAGCGTGATATCCTCGTTTTCGGCGTTGATATCTTCGGCAAGAGAGGTGTCGCGCGCGATGAACGCATTGAACGATTTATCGAGTGCGTCCATACATTTATTGCCCATCGCGATGGTTTCTTTCTGAAGCTGTGCGATAGCGGGAGTGCCTAAAATACGCTCGTCCATATAGGAAATGTGCAGAACTTCTTTTTGTTTTTTATCGCGGATAATAAATTCCGTTGTTTTGACTATAACGTTTGTAAGCGGAAGAAATATTGCGGTGCATAAGCTGTTGAATGCAAGGTGGAAAAGCGCAAGCTGCATACGCGCAGACATTTGCGGATCGCCGAAATTTATAATGCGAACCCAGAACGAGTCCATAAAATCCGACCATATCGAAAGCATTATAAGGAACAGGATCGAACCGCAGAAATTGAACAAAAAGTGAATAAGAGCGGCGCGTTTGGCGTTGGTTGTTGCACCCATGGAACTTATGAGCGCTGTAACGCAAGTGCCGATATTCGTGCCTAAAACAATATATAATATGGCGTTGCCGCCGTTGCCTATCTGAATACCTGCGGTCAGCATCGAAAGCAGTATCGCGTTCACCGCCGTTGACGATTGCATTATTGCGGTAATCAGCGCGCCGATGAACAGCAAAAACAGCGGTTCAAGAAAAGCAGGCTGAATTTCAAGCCGCAGTATTTTTTGCAGCGCGGGGTTTTGGTTGAGGGCGGTGCTGCAACCCGAAATAATCGTCAGCCCGAAGAAAACAAGCCCGAAGCCTGCGGCGGTCAAGCCCCAGCTTCTCACCTTGCCGTTTTTGCAAACCATTGCAATAAAGATGCCGATAAAGGCGAGGACCATAAAATAATCGCCGACGTTCGCCATACCGAGCGCAAGGAGAATGGTCGTTACGGTAGTACCTATATTTGCGCCCATTATAATCGCCGTCGCCTGTGCGAGCGAAAGTATGCCCGCGTTAACGAAACCAATTACCATAACGGTGGTGGCTCCGCTCGACTGCATCAGAATGGTTGCGCCCGCGCCGATTCCGACGCCTGCGAATTTGTTTTTGGAAGTTTTGTCAAAAAGTCGTCGCAGTCCCTTGTTGGCAACTCTTTGCAGGTTTTCGGAAAGGAGTTTAAATCCTATCAGAAACGCGCCGAGCGCCGCAATCATATAAAAGACTACGACATAGGTGGGATCGAATGTCAGTTTCATTAGTTAAGCCTCTCGCAGGGGTGTGATTGCAAAACGGTTAATTCCGTAAAGCGTTTATTCGCAAATCGTGTTAAACATATTCTTTGGCTGCCATTATGTTCGCAAAAACAAATTCAGTTTAACACACGGCAAACAAAAAACACAAACGTTTTGTGCACGGTTTGAAACATTCGTCGTTTTTTTGTTTCGCACGGCGCTTTTTAAAAAATGTTTATACTGAATTTAAAAAACTCGCGGTTTATATGCTTGAATTTATTTTTATAATGTAGTACAATACGTATAGTGAAAATAGGGGACGTTGGGCAATCGTTTTGGCACGGCGTCCGATATCACGGTTTTTTTAATGAAAAACACGGTCGTGCTCAGCACCCCCGACATTATAGTAAAAATTTTTTAAAGTGAGGAATAAACAATGAAAACTCTCGATTTAACCAAGTACGGTATTACCGGGGCAACCGAAATTGTACACAATCCTTCTTACGAAATGCTTTTTGAAGAAGAAACCAAGTCCGATCTTACCGGTTACGAAAAAGGTCAGGTCAGCGAATTAGGCGCTGTTAACGTTATGACGGGTATTTACACCGGTCGTTCTCCTAAAGACAAATTCATCGTTGTAGACGAAAATTCCAAAGACACCGTTTGGTGGACTTCCGAAGCATACAAAAACGACAACCATCCTGCAACTAAGGAAGCTTGGAAAGCCGTTAAAGAAATCGCTCAGAAAGAACTTTCCAACAAGAAACTCTACGTTGTAGACGCTTTCTGCGGCGCGAACAAAGATACCCGTATGGCAGTCCGTTTCATTATGGAAGTTGCATGGCAGGCTCACTTTGTTACCAACATGTTCATTCGTCCGTCGGCTGAAGAACTTAAAAACTTTGAACCCGATTTCGTTGTTTACAACGCTTCCAAGGCTAAAGTAGAAAACTATAAAGAACTCGGTCTCAACTCCGAAACGGCTATCGTATTCAATATTACGAGCAAAGAACAGGTTATCATCAACACCTGGTACGGCGGCGAAATGAAGAAAGGTATGTTCTCCATGATGAACTACTATCTGCCGCTGAAGGGCATTGCTTCCATGCACTGCTCTGCTAACACCGATATGAACGGCGAAAACACCGCTATCTTCTTCGGTTTGTCCGGTACCGGCAAGACCACCCTTTCCACCGACCCTAAGCGTTTACTCATCGGCGACGACGAACACGGCTGGGACGATAACGGCGTGTTCAACTTCGAGGGCGGCTGCTATGCAAAGGTTATCAACCTCGATAAGGATTCCGAACCCGATATTTACAACGCAATCAGACGTGACGCACTTCTGGAAAACGTTACCCTCGATAAAGACGGCAAGATCGATTTCGCGGATAAGAGCGTAACCGAGAACACCCGTGTGTCCTATCCGATTGACCATATCGAAAAGATTGTTCGCCCCGTTTCTTCCGCACCCGCTGCAAAGAACGTAATCTTCCTTTCGGCCGACGCTTTCGGCGTACTGCCCCCTGTTTCCATTCTTACTCCGGAACAGACTCAGTACTACTTCCTCTCCGGCTTCACGGCTAAGCTCGCAGGTACCGAACGCGGAATAACCGAACCTACTCCCACTTTCTCGGCTTGCTTCGGTCAGGCGTTCCTCGAACTCCACCCCACCAAATATGCCGAAGAGTTGGTTAAGAAGATGAAGATGAGCGGTGCAAAGGCTTACCTCGTCAATACCGGCTGGAACGGAACCGGCAAACGTATATCCATTAAGGATACCCGTGGTATCATCGACGCAATCTTAAGCGGCGCTATCAACGAAGCTCCCACTAAGACCATTC
>CAKQKA010000031.1 GCA_934247855.1 uncultured Clostridia bacterium
CATTTTTGAAAGATTTCAAGACTTTCATATCGAAAGGCAGCGTTCTTGATTTAGCCGTTGCGACCATTATCGGCTCGGCCTTCGGGCAGATCGTATCTTCGTTCACCAACGGAATCATCATGCCGATCATCGCACTTCTGTTCAAAGTCGAAGACCTTGAGAAAGCGTCGATAACTCTGCGCGCAGCCGTTATGGATGGCGAAACAGTCGTAAAAGAGGCTATTGTCTGGCAATACGGCGCATTCATTCAGGCTATCGTGAATTTCCTGATTATCGCCTTCTTCTTATTTTTACTTGTAAGAATTATCAGAAACATTCAGAAGAGCCTCGATTTCGACGCTCAACTCACAGCTTCCGTTCAGGCAAAGCTCGATGCCGATGAGAAACTCACCGAATTTGAAGCAAAATGGCTCGCCCGCAAACAAAAGAAAGATCCCGATAACGCGCCCGCTAAAAAGCCCGCAGCCGAACCTGCTCCCGAACCGGAACCTACCGCAACCGAAAAAATGCTTGCCGAAATCGTGGAGCTGCTTAAAAAAGAACAAAAATAATTACTTAAAAACCGCCGTACGGCGGTTTTTTTATACATTCCGCGTTTTACCGCAATAAGCACGCATTATAACCGAACATACACCTCCGCAACTCAAACAACAGACATTTCGAGGCAAAAAAACCGCCGTAAGACCAAAAATCTTGCGGCGGTCGTTTTATTTGATTTCAAATACCGCAAAGCGGCATTATCGAAGCATTACAGCATGCTTTCGTAAAGTTTCTTGATTTCCGCAACGGAAGTTTCACGCGGGTTGCCGGGACGGCAAGCGTCAGCGTAAGCGGATTCGGAGAGGAAGTCGAGATCTTCTCTCTTAACGATATTTTTAAGGTCTGTGGGAATGCCTACGTCGGCAGCAAGTTTCTTAACCGCATTGACGGCGGCTTTACGAGCATCTTCGATACTCATATTCTTGGCTTCTTCAACGCCCATCGCAACGGCGATATCTCTGTACTTTTCGCCTGTAGCGGGAGCGTTATATTCCATAACTACGGGAAGAATGATAGCGTTTGCGATTCCGTGCGGCGTATCGTACAGCGCGCCGAGAGGGTGAGCCATAGAGTGAACAAGACCTAAGCCTACGTTCGAGAAGCCCATACCTGCAACGTACTGACCGAGAGCCATACCCTCACGTCCGGCGGGTTCGTTAGCTACAGCCGAACGCAGATGATCGGAAATCATCTTTATAGCGGTAATATGGAACATATCGGAAAGTTCCCACGCGCCGAGCGTGATATAACCTTCGATAGCGTGCGTGAGCGCATCCATACCGGTTGCGGCGGTAAGTCCCTTGGGCATCGAGCTCATCATATCGGGATCTACGACCGCTACTACGGGGATATCGTGAACGTCTACGCAAACCATCTTTCTGTCCTTTTCGGCGTCGGTAATAACATAGTTAATGGTAACTTCGGCAGCGGTGCCCGCAGTCGTCGGAACGGCGATGATAGGTACGCATTTATTCTTAGTGGGGGCAACGCCTTCGAGCGAACGTATGTCGGCAAATTCGGGGTTGGCTACAACGATACCGATGGCTTTCGACGTATCGATAGAAGAACCGCCGCCGACGGCAACAAGGCAATCCGCGCCGCTCTTTTTGAACGCGGCAACGCCCGTCTGAACGTTTTCGATAGTAGGATTGGGTTTAATGTTCGAATACACCTCGTAAACGATACCCGCGTTGTCGAGAACGTCGAGTACTTTCTTGGTAACGTTGAACTTAATCAGGTCGGGATCCGAGCATACGAATGCTTTTTTAAATCCGCGCGCTTTGATTTCGGTTGCGATCTCGCCGATCGCGCCTTTTCCATGGTAACTTGTTTCGTTAAGAACAAATCTTTTTGCCATTTTTCTACTCCCAAAATTTATATTTTTAATTTGTCGTACCCGATAGGTATTGCCATTCGACGGGTTTATTATACACTACGCATAATCATCACCCGCCGGAACGACAAATTTCTTCGGCACTTTTTCGCCGAGGCTTAAAGCCTCTTCGCCTTTTCGCTTAGATTATACCCTATCTTTTTGCAAAAATCAAGTGCTTAGTAATTTTTATATCGACATTTTTATCGAAACAACTCGCGTTATGCCGCTCACAGGCAATTACGCCTTTCTTACGGCAATCTCGCCGTTTACCACGTCGACCACGAGCGAATCGCCCTCTTTAAAGTCGCCGCCGAGAATGGCTTTCGCCACCTGAACTTCTACCGTGCTTTCGATAAATCTCTTAAGCGGACGCGCACCGAATACGACGTCGTAACCGCCTTCGATAATCTTGTCTTTAGCGGCTTCGGTTACGGAAAGTTTAAGCTGCTGTTTGCCGAGTCGTTTGCCGAGCCTTGCAAGGAACAAATCGACAATCTTGCCGACGCTCGTCTTATCGAGCGGGGTAAAGGTAACTATGTCGTCCAGCCTGTTTAAAAACTCAGGACGGAAAGTCTGTTTCAGCAGCGCGTTGATCTTATCCTTAGATTCTGCCGTAACCGCGCCGTGCGCCGCAACGTCGTCGAGAATATAACTGCTGCCGAGGTTGCTCGTCAATATGATAATGGTATTTTTAAAGTTTACCGTACGCCCCTGACCGTCGGTAATTCTGCCGTCGTCAAGCACGGAAAGCAATACGTTGAACACGTCCGGGTGCGCTTTTTCGATTTCATCGAACAGCACGACCGAGTAAGGTTTACGCCTTACCGCCTCGGTAAGCTGACCGCCTTCATCGTAACCGACGTATCCCGGAGGCGCGCCGATAAGACGCGACACGGAGAATTTCTCCATGTACTCCGACATATCGATTCTGACAATATTTCTCTCATCGTCGAACAGATATTCGGCAAGAGTTTTCGCAAGTTCGGTTTTACCTACGCCCGTAGGACCTAAGAACAGGAACGAACCTATAGGTCTGTTTTCGTCGGATATGCCCGCACGCGAACGCAGAATCGCTTCCGCAACGCTTTCGACGGCTTCGTCCTGACCGATAACCCTTTCGTGCAGTTTGTCGCCGAGTTTAAGAAGTTTTTGCTTTTCGCTCTCCATAAGTTTGGTTACCGGAATCGACGTCCATTTGGAAACGATCTGAGCGATCTCGTCAGCGGTAACCTCGTTACGCAGCAAATGCTCGTCAGTTCCGCTTTCGGTCTTTTTCTCTTCGTCTTCGAGCTTTTTCTTAAGCGCGGGCAATTCGCTGTATTGCAGTTTTGCCGCACGTTCGTAATCGCCGCGGCGTTTTGCAGATTCGATCTCGTAATTCATCTTGTCGATTTCTTCTTTGACCGATTTCACGCCGTTAATCTCTTTTTTCTCGTTTTCCCAACGAGTTTTGAGTTCGCTGAACGCAGAGCGTTTTTCGGCAAGTTCCTTACGCACGCTTTCAAGCCTGCTTTGCGACAACTTATCGGTTTCCTTAGACAGCGCAAGTTCTTCCATTTGCAGCTGAATAATTCTACGCGAGATGACGTCCATTTCGGTAGGCATACTGTCTATCTCGGTTCTGAGCATAGCGCACGCCTCGTCCACAAGGTCTATGGCTTTATCCGGCAAAAACCTGTCGGTAATGTACCTGTCCGAAAGAGTTGCCGCAGCCACGAGCGCGTTATCGTGTATGCGAACGCCGTGGAATATCTCGTAACGCTCTTTAAGCCCTCTTAAAATAGTTATCGTATCTTCAACCGTAGGCTGATCGACGGTAACCGGCTGGAACCTACGTTCGAGCGCAGGATCTTTTTCTATATATTTCGTATATTCGTCCAAAGTGGTTGCGCCTATGCAATGCAGCTCGCCGCGCGCAAGCATAGGTTTAAGCAGGTTGCCTGCATCCATACTGCCCTCGGTTTTGCCCGCGCCGACTATGGTGTGCAACTCATCGATAAAGAGCAACATCCTGCCTTCTTGCTTTTTGACCTCGTTAAGCACCGCTTTAAGACGCTCCTCGAATTCGCCGCGGTATTTTGCGCCCGCTATCAGCGAGCCCATATCGAGCGCGAAGATATGTTTGTTCTTCAAACCTTCGGGCACGTCGCCGTCTACTATTCTCTTTGCAAGACCTTCGACTATAGCCGTTTTACCTACGCCCGGTTCGCCTATCAGCACAGGGTTGTTCTTGGTCTTACGCGACAATATTCTTATAACGTTACGAATCTCTTCGTCACGTCCGATGACGGGGTCGAGTTTACCGCTCTTTGCACGCTCCACAAGGTCGTCGCCGAATTTTTTAAGCGCATCGTAAGTATCCTCGGGGTTATCCGCGGTATTCGGCGCGGTCTTGACTTTGTTAAGTTCGCTTGTGAAATTACGCTCGCTTATTCCGTAACCCGAAAACAGTCTGCGCAAAAATTCCGACGGATTTTTAAGCATTGCCGTGAACAAATGCTCTACTCCGATAAAACCGTCGCCGTTATCCTTGGCAAGTTTTTCGGCAACGGCAAGAACCTTTGCAAGCTCGTTTCCTATATATACGTTCGCGCCCGAACCGGACACCTGCGGCAAACCGTCAACGTACCTTTCGACTTCTTTTTTAAGCCCCTGCACGTCTACCGACATTTTCTTCAAAAGTTCGCCTATAAGCCCGTTATCGGCAAGTAAGGCGCAAAGCAGGTGCTCCTCTTTTATCTCCTGATGATTTTCGGCAAGAGCGTTATTTTGCGCTTCTTGCAATGCAGAAAGTGCTTTCTGTGTATATTTTTCTTCGTTCATAAATGCTCCCTCCTCAATGCCGACCAAGAACGATACTTTTTGCTTCATCCTTGCCCGACATATATTTTTTATGTTTATAGCCGTCTTTAAACATATCATGCATTAGCACTCAATACAGTTGTGTGTTAGCACTCCTTCTTAAAGACTGCTAACATTATAATCCACGCAAGATCGTTTGTCAAGTATTTTATGCAAAAATATTTCAGGAATTTTTTATCGGGCGAAAGCGCAAAAAAAATGCGGGGTGAAGCGTATAAAAAGCGCAAAAAAAAATGCGGGGTAAAACCATAACTTCCCCCGCGAGCCGCATAAAGCGGCAAGTTTTTACCTTTGAAAGAGATAAAATTTCAATTTTCTGATTCCTTGACATCTATCGTTAACCAAAACATATAAACAAAAGAATAACGGAAAACGCAAACGTATAAACAAAACCATAAAACAAAACGATTTTTGTTCTTCCCCGCCGTTTCCTTGCCGGAAAGGCAATTCCGTCGCGCGGGATCAGAATCTTCAAAGGACGGAAAAAATCAACGGCAAAAAATTGCCGAGATTTAGCTGATAATAGCCGACAATCGACTTATAGGTCGATTTCCAGCGTTGCGGTAGAGTTGATAAGGTCAAGCGCGGTCTGCGCTTTGGATAACAAATCTTCAACACTTTTATACTCTTTTTCCGCATCCGTAAGTTCGTAGTTTAAGTATCTGTAATCGATAACGCCCGAGCGCACGCTTGATTGTTCGCGCGTTTTGGCGAGCTTGGATTTCATAATGCCGAGCTTACGTTTTCTTAAAGAAAGTTGCGGAATGTAAACGAGCATTTCGTCGATAGTCATGCCGAATCCGGGAACAACCGTGGTACTGTTGAACACGTTGAGCGCGTGCTTGACCGTTCTTATTTTCTTTTCAAGTTCGTTAAGTTTAGCCTGCGTCTCGGCAAAATTATAACTCGGTCTGACGCTTTCTATATCCTCGCCCACTGCGGCTACAAACTCCGCGCTTTTGTCCTGCATTTCGCTGACCGAGGTTAACTCGTCGCTCAGACTTCTTAATATTTTAGCCGCTTCGGCAGATGTGTATTTCATTATATTTCCTCCGCATTTTTAGTATTGCAGAATTATTGTATCACAACGCAAAAAGATTGTCAATAGCTTGTTTGCACCTACTTTATTTTTATATAGAGCCACAATCAATCGCCCAAAAAACGGCTCAAATCGGGCTAATTGAACATTCGTCAGACGAATGAGTTTCCTTTTTTACTAAAAAGCAATAGTTACACAGCCGACTTTCAGGCGGTTAGTTTTTCGCCGTTCCGAATTATTACATTTTTATCTTTTTCGTCGGTTCTTAACAAAAAAATCGTGCGTTTGCGCAAACGGCGTTTTATTTTTGACTTACAAAACAAAAAGCGTTATAATGAATTTATGATTGCTATTATCGCGGAGAAACCGAGCCTTGCGCGCAACATAGTTGCGGGGCTTGGAACAATGACAAAGAAAAACGGATATTTTGAAAACGAGAATTATATCGTAACCTGGGCGTTCGGGCATCTTTTTTCTCTTTCGGATATTGAGGACTACAGTCCGACCGCAGTCGGCGAAACCGGGGCGAAACAGCGGTGGAAAATGGATAACCTGCCTTGTTTCCCGCAAAAGTTCAAGTTTAAACTGCGCGACGACGACGGAGTAAAGAAACAGTTCGATATAATAAAAACGCTTATCAACCGCGATGACGTGACCGAAATCGTGAATGCAGGCGACTCTGACCGCGAGGGAGAAATCATCGTGCGGCTTTGCGTTTACAACGCGCTCGACGGCGATAAACCATTTTATCGGCTCTGGCTACCCGATCAGACGCCGCAAACGGTTAAAAAGGCGTTTGCCGAAATGAAAACCGAAAACGAATACGACAATCTTGCCGACGAGGGCTTTGCCCGCACATATATCGACTGGCTCTACGGCGTAAACCTTACAAGGCTCGTTACGTTAAAAACAGGCTCGTTGCTGCGCGTCGGGCGGGTTATCGTGCCTATAGTCAAAACTATTTACGACCGCGAACGCGAGATAGAAAATTTCACTCCGCAAATATACTACGCCCTCGTTTCCAAGGCGGAAACCAACGGCGAGGTCGTCGAACTGGTATCGTCGTACAAATTCGATCAAAAAGACAAACAAAAAGCCGAGATCTGCTGCGAGAGAATGAATAAACTCGACGCAATAGTAACAAAAAAGAAATCGGCAAAAGAAACTCTGTCGGCGGGCAAACTGTACTCGCTTACGAAATTGCAGAACTACCTCGGCAAAAAGTATAAGATGACGATGGAACGCAGCCTTGCCGCCGCACAGAAACTTTACGAAAACGGATACATAAGCTACCCGAGAACAAACTCAGAATACCTTGCCACCAACGAAAAAGACAGAATAAAACAAATTCTTTCGGGCGTGCAAAAACTGGGCTACGACGTTTGTTTCAAGGACAAGAAAAACATATTCGACGATTCTAAAATAGAATCGCACTCCGCGCTTACACCCACTATAAAAATCCCCGCGAAGGACAGCCTCGGCGCAGACGAAAAGTTGGTCTATACGTCGATTATCAGGCGTTTCGCCGCTGTTTTCTGCAAGGAAGAATGCATTGCGGAAAAGACCGAACTTACCGTTTCACTTGGCGGCAAAGAAGACTTTTCGCTTAAAGGAACGGTTATTGTTCAGCAGGGCTGGACGAAATACGACGGCGGCGAAAAAAAGGATAAAATTCTGCCTGCATTAAATAAAGGCGACAAGGTAAACGTCGATTTTCATCCCGAAGAAAAGCAGACAACGCCACCCCGCCGCTACACGATAGAAACGCTTAACAACTACCTTAAAAACCCGTTCAAGGACGAAAAAGCCGCGCAGGACGGCGGCGACGAGGACGACTACAAAGCAATTTTCAAGGGGCTCGAACTCGGCACGGAAGCAACCCGCACGGGTATTATAGAAAACGCAAAAAAGAACGGCTACATTTCGCTGAAAAAGGACGTTTATTATATCGAGCGCGAGGGGCGGTTTTTAATCGAACGACTCGTCGATATGAAAATCGCTATGGATAAATATAAGACCAGCCAGCTCGGCCAGGCGCTAAAAAAGGTCTATCGCGGCGAAATCACGGTCGACGACAGCGTGCAAATGGCCATGCAGGAGATCGCCGAGATTTTTACGACGGACAAAACCGAAGCCACAGGCTATTACGGCGACTCCGTCGGGCAATGCCCCCTATGCGGCAAAAACGTGGTTAAAGGCAAGTACGGTTACGGTTGCACGGGCTATAAAGACGGCTGTAAATTTTCGTTCGGCGCCTCCGTTCTCGGCGCAAAAATCAACATTGCTCAGGCAAAAAAACTACTCCTCGGCGAAGAAAGCGACGAATTATCTTTCGTTTCCAAATCGGGCAAAGCTTTCACCGCAAAGCTCAGGCTCGACAAAGACAAGCTAGTTTTCGTCTTTAACGATAAAAAATAGAACCTGCGAGTATAGCCGATCGCAAAAGAGATATTGAAAGACACTTTTCATTAAAACACCAAAAGCAAAAGGTTGTACACCTGCCGGACAAGTGTGCAACCTTTTTTAAGTCGTTTTATAGCAATACGTTTCCGTCCTCCCTTCAAAAATTGACAATCTTGGGATTTTTTTATTGACAATCTTGGGATTTTTTTGATTTTTCACACACAAACAACAGCTTTTAATCGGTCGGGTGTCAGTTGCGTCTTTCGGGAATAATCGGATAAAGCTGAATCATATTGCCGCAATCCACGGCAAGTTCCGCGCCCGTGGTGTTCTTTGCGTGGGCGGTAAAATACCATACGGCGTCGGCGATATCGCTACCCTCGGCGATCGTGCCCAGCGGAGAAAAAGCCGACGGCACGTTTTTGTAAAACTCGGGGTTTTTATCCGTTCGGTCGGTATGAATCATACCGGGAAGCACGGCGTTAACCCTTATGTTATATTTGCCGAGATCGAGCGCGAGCGCGCGCATAAGACCTAACTGCCCGCCTTTAGACGCCGAATACGACGCCCTTCCCGGGATAGCGCGGTAAGCGGTGTTCGAGTTTATAAAAGTGATACTGCCGCCGCCGTTTTTTGCTATACGGCGTGCGGTGTTCTGAATTATGCAGAAATTCCAGCAAAGATTGGTATTTATTACCCTCTGAAAATCCGAAAACGAGCTTTCGAGCGGATCGAAGTTCACGCCGAGATCTGCGGCGTTAAGCACGAGATCGGTTACGATTATATTTTCCTCGTCAAGTTTTTCAAACAGATTTTTAACGGAGGTTTCGTCTACCGCGCCGGTTTCGTCAAGCGCGTTAAGGCACTCGCCCTTTATCTTTACGTTAGGAAATTCCGAAGAATAAGCGATTTTTGCGGCGGTTACGCGACCGCAGTCCCTGCCGGTAAAAATTACGTTTTTGCCTTCCGTGGCAAATTTTCTGACTATCGCCGCACCCGTATTTACGCATGCGCCAGTAACAAAAACATATTTTTCAGACATATCTGCCTCTCAATCAAAAATAAAACTCGGTTTTAGGCGGACGTATATCTGTAAGCGCGCCCGTATAATGCCGCAAGTTGTGCTCTGCATACGGATGTTTAAGACATTCCTCTTCGTTAAGTTCGATTCCCAGTCCCGGTTTATCGCCTATCTTAATCCTTCCGTTTTCGTAAACAAGTCTTTCGTCGGTAACGAATTTACGGTAATCAACGTCGGAATACATTATTTCGAGAATACAAAAGTTCGGACAACATGCGGCAAGCTGCAACGTTGCGGCATTCGCCACGGGTCCGGACGGATTATGCGGCGCAAACGGAATGTAATTAGCCTCGGCAATCGCTGCTATTTTTTTAAGTTCCATTATGCCGCCCGCATGCGACACGTCGGGCTGAATATAATCGGCAGCCCGAGCCGCAAACAGCGGATTATAATCGAACCGCGTGTATAATCTTTCGCCCGCGGAAATCGCAACGGGCGATTTATCGCGCACGGCTTTAAGAGCTTCGATATTGTTCGGCGGAACAGGTTCTTCAAACCACATAGGCTTGAATTGTTCAAGTTCCTTTGCGATCTTTATGCCCGTAGGCACGTCGAACCTGCCATGCCCTTCGATTAAAAGATCCACGCCGTTACCGACAGCCTCGCGCACTTTGGCAACGCACTCGAGCGCGGTATCGAGATCTTTATTGGAAATTTGCAGATAGCTTTTGCCGAACGGATCCCATTTCATTGCGGTGATGCCGCGCTTGACAGCGTTAAAAAATATCTCGATACAAAGTACGGCATCGTGCTGTTGCAACCCGCATACAAGGAATATCGGTTAAACCTCGGCGAGGTTTCGTCCTATCCTTGCGGCTATAAGGAGAATGCGGGCATATTCTGCCATAACAATCCGTGGGTGAGCTGCGCGGAGGCGACTCTCGGCAACGGAGAACGCGCCTTTGAAATTTACCGCAAAATCTGCCCCGCCTACCTTGAGGACATAAGCGAGATCCACAAGACAGAACCGTATGTTTTCAGTCAGATGATCGCGGGGAAAGACGCGTCCGACTTCGGTTCGGCTAAAAACAGCTGGCTGACGGGCACCGCTGCCTGGACTTTCGTGAACGCCTCGCAGTACATTCTCGGCATAACGCCCACCCTTTCGGGGCTTATTATAAAACCATGCCTGCCCGCGCACATAAACGAATTTAAGCTAACCCGTATTTATCGCGGCGTTAAATATGAAATTTACGCAAAACGCGGCGAAAAACAAAACGCAGGCGTTTACGTCGACGGCAAAAAATGCGAAGGCGGTTTACTGCCGCTGAAAAATACAGGCGAAACTGTCAAAGCAGAGGTAATTTTTAAATGAGCGGAAAGGTTTTAAGACTTGATACGCCGTCTACCACGCTTGCGTTTTTGCAGGACGGTAAAAACGTTTATTACCTTTATTACGGCAAAAAAATCGGCGAAATCACACCCGAAACCGCCTTTTGTGAATGCGATAATATCGGCACGGATTTAAGAAACAAACTCTTTTCCTGCTTCGGCGACGACGATCACCGCGACAAGTCGATTTTGCTTTTCAACGCCGACAATTCTTTTACGAACGATTTTACGCTTAAAAGCGCGGCGGTTGCCAAAGGCAAAAAGGCGATACCCTGCTTGCCGTCGTCGTCGGGCGCGGAAAAAACGCTGACTTTTGAATTTATCGACGAGCTTGAAAAACTGCTGCTTACGATCAGTTATTCGATTTATCGCGACGGCGACGTCATAACGGTGAGATCGTCGCTGAAAAACCTCGGCGACAAAACCGTTTCGGTTAAAAAATTTGCCTCCCTTCAGCTTGATATTGCGGGCGAAAACTTCGTCGCAAGCACGTTCGACGGCTGTTGGGCGGGCGAAAGATACCGCCACGACACTCGGCTTTGCTCGGGCGAATTTATAAATCAGTCACTTGCAGGCGCTTCCTCCGCACAGCACAACCCCTTTTCGCTTATCAAAAACGAAAGCGGAGTTTATGCATTCAACCTTGTCTATTCGGGCAATCATAAAACGAGTTACGAAACCGACGCTTTTAACCGCGTGCGCGTGATCTGCGGCGTGAACGATTTTGCTTTTGAGTATAAGTTAAACGGCGGCGAAACCTTTTTCGCACCCGAAGCCGTTATGACTTTTGCAAAAAACGAGGACGAACTTTCGCTTAACCTGCACGCGTTTATCAACAAACACATAATACCCAAACGCTGGCAGAACAAAAAACGCCCGATAGTTATAAACAACTGGGAAGGCACTGAGTTCGATTTTAATCGCGATAAAATTCTTGCGATAGCCGAAAACGGCAAAAAATGCGGCGCGGAACTGTTCGTTCTGGACGACGGCTGGTTCGGCAAAAGGAACGACGACAAATCGTCGCTCGGCGACTGGTGCGATAACACGGCAAAAACGGGCGGGCTTAATAAACTTGCGGACGACGTGCGCGAGTTCGGGCTTGACTTCGGAATATGGCTTGAACCCGAAATGATTTCGCCCGACAGCGAGCTTTACAGGGCACACCCCGAATACGCCATGATAATTCCCGGTAAAACGCCTTTTTTGCACCGTAATCAACTTATGCTCGACCTTACGAACGACGACGTGAAAAACTACGTTATAAACAGCGTGGAAAGCGTTATCGCCACCACAAAGCCCGCATATATAAAATGGGATTTTAATCGGGTGATGAGCGACTGCTTTTCCGCAAAAGTTTTTATAGGCGAATACTGTTACAGGTACGTTGTCGCGCTTTACGATATTATGAAAACGCTGACCGAAAACCACCCCGAAATTTTATTCGAGGGTTGCGCGGCAGGCGGAGCGCGTTTCGACCTTGGAATACTGTGCTATTTTCCGCAGATATGGACGAGCGACAACACCGACGCCGCCGACCGCACGGCAATTCAGACGAATACCTCGATATGCTATCCGCCGTCATGCATGACGGCTCACGTTTCGGCGTCGCCCAACAAGTTCACGGGGCGGACGTGCTCTGTTTCCAACCGCTTTAACGTCGCTTGTCTTTTAAATTTCGGCTATGAACTCGACTGTTCGTGGTTCAGCCTGCCTGAAATAAAAGAAACGGCAAAATTTTCGGATTTTTATAAAAAGCGGCGCGAACTCATTCAGTTCGGTGATTTTTACAGGCTTGGCGGCGATAACGTATGTGGTTTTCAGACGGTTTCCGCACGCAAAGATAAATCGCTTGCGGTTATTATCATGACGGAGCGCGAAAACGGAATATCCAACCGCAAAATGGCTTTCAAAGGACTTTCGGAAAACGAAAAATATTCGGTTGTGATTTACGATAAAAATCTATTGCCGTACGACCGTTTCACCGCTTCGGGCAGCGCATTGCTTTCAGGTATGTTCTACGAGAAATATCGCCTTGCAAAAGAGGTTTGCCCGGACGCGAATTTCCGCTCGTTTATAGTCGAATTTGAACTTTTAAAGAAATAAAAACAGATAAAAAAACAAGGGCTAAAGGTCGAATAATCGACCTTTAGCCCTATTTTTGTGTGTATAATAACTCCGTAACGAATGTTACTCTTGTCCGGCATGCCGAACAAGAGTAACAAAAAGGAGTCGGTGTAAAACACCGACTCCCAAACTTATATTATTAAGTTAAAATTACTTAATGATAGAAGCAACAACGCCCGAACCAACGGTTCTGCCGCCTTCACGGATAGCGAAACGGAGACCTTCTTCGATAGCGATCGGAGTGATCAGCTTAACGGAGATGGTTACGTGGTCACCGGGCATTACCATTTCCGTTCCCGCAGGAAGTTCGATGGAACCGGTAACGTCGGTAGTTCTGAAATAGAACTGAGGACGATAGTTGTTGAAGAACGGAGTATGACGTCCGCCTTCTTCTTTGGTCAGAACGTAAACCTGACCGGTGAATTCGGTATGAGGATGAATGGAACCGGGTTTAGCGATAACCTGTCCTCTTTCGACGTTCTTTCTGTCGATACCACGGAGAAGTGCACCAACGTTGTCGCCTGCCTGAGCTTCGTCAAGGAGCTTACGGAACATTTCGAGACCGGTAATAACGGTGTTCGTCTTTTCTTCCTTAAGACCGACGATTTCAGCGGGATCGCCAACTTTAGCTACGCCACGTTCAACTCTTCCGGTAGCAACGGTACCACGACCGGAGATCGTGAATACGTCTTCAACAGGGAGAAGGAAGGGCTTGTTGTCTTCTCTTTCGGGGCTGGGAATGTAGCTGTCAACAGCGTCCATGAGTTCGAGAATGCACTGGCATTCGGGAGCTGCAAGGATTTCTTCGTTGGAAGCGCCGGAAGAAGCTTTTTCCAAAGCTTTGAGCGCGGAACCCTTGATAATGGGAGTCTTGTCTCCGGGGAATCCGTATTCGGTAAGAAGATCTCTGATTTCTTCTTCAACGAGCATAACGAGTTCTTCATCGTCAACCTGATCGCATTTGTTCAGGAATACTACGATGTAAGGAACACCAACCTGACGAGCGAGAAGGATGTGTTCTCTGGTCTGGGGCATCGGACCGTCGGTAGCGGCAACAACGAGGATAGCACCGTCCATCTGAGCAGCGCCGGTAATCATGTTCTTAACATAGTCGGCGTGGCCCGGGCAGTCAACGTGAGCATAGTGACGTTTGTCGGTCTGATACTCAACGTGAGCGGTGTTGATCGTAATACCTCTTGCCTTTTCTTCGGGTGCTTTATCGATTTCGTCATATCTCATCTTCTGAGCGTCGCCCTTACAAGCAAGAACCATAGTGATAGCAGCAGTTAAAGTGGTTTTACCATGGTCAACGTGGCCGATGGTACCAATGTTTACGTGCGGCTTACTTCTGTCGAATTTTGCCTTTGCCATAATTTTGTTTCCTCCAAGAATGTTTTTAATATTTCTTTTTTATTCTTATTTTAAACGCTTTTTGCGTTTTTAACTTTTTATTCCGCTATTCGCTTAAGTCTTTAATAAGGATTATTCCTTATTTCCGCGAGCGCCGACGATTTTCTCGGAAACACTCTTAGGAACTTGCGCATAGTGGTCGAACTGCATGGTATAGTTACCTCTACCCTGCGTTCTCGAACGAAGGTCGGTTGCGTAACCGAACATTTCGGACAGCGGGATTTCCGCGTCGATAACCTTCGAGCCGTTTCTGTCGTCCGTACCCGTGATAGTACCGCGGCGCGCAGTAACGTTACCCATTACGTCGCCGAAGTAATCGTCGGGAAGAACGATTTCAACTTTCATTATAGGTTCGAGTATAACGGGATCGGCTTTTGCAGCACCGTCTTTGAACGCCATACTACCGGCAATCTTAAACGCGATTTCGGACGAGTCGACTTCGTGATAACTTCCGTCGTAAACGGTGGCTTTGAAGTCAACCACTTCGTAACCTGCAACGATACCGTTCTTAGCAGCTTCTTCGATACCTTTTCTGATAGGTTCGATATATTCCTTAGGAATGCTGCCGCCGACGGTTTCGTCTTCAAATACGAATCCGCTGCCCGGTTCCAGAGGTTCGAGTCTGACTTTACAATGTCCGTACTGACCTTTACCACCGGACTGGCGTTTATACATACCTTCACAATCGACTGCTTTACGGAACGTTTCTCTGTAAGCAACCTGCGGCTTACCGACGGTAGCTTCTACTTTGAATTCGCGCAGCAATCTGTCTACGATAATTTCAAGGTGAAGTTCGCCCATACCTGCGATAATCGTTTGCCCGGTATCCTTATCGGTATAAGTTTTGAACGTAGGATCTTCTTCGGCAAGTTTGATGAGCGCGAGCGTCATCTTTTCCTGACCGGCTTTGGTCTTAGGTTCGATAGCTACTCTGATAACCGGCTCGGGGAATTCCATCTGTTCGAGAATAATGGGAGCGTTTTCCGAACACAGCGTATCGCCTGTTGTAGTTTCTTTAAGACCTACGATAGCACAGATATCGCCCGAATAAATCTCGTCGATCTCTTCACGGTGATTTGCGTGCATACGAAGAAGTCTTCCTACTCTTTCTTTCTTACCCTTGGAACTGTTGTAAACGTAAGAACCGGAGGTAAGTTTACCGGAGTATACTCTGAAGAATGCAAGTTTACCTACGAACGGATCGGATACGATCTTGAATGCAAGACCTGCAAACGGTTCGTCGTCGGCGGTTCTTCTGATTTCGGGTTCGCCCTTGGAATTAACGCCCTGAACGTGGTCAACGTCGATAGGGCTGGGGAGATAATCTACAATAGCGTCGAGCAAGTGCTGAACGCCCTTGTTACGATAACTCGAACCGCAAAGAACGGGAGTAACCTTCATCGAAAGGGTTGCCTTACGAAGACCTGCCTTGATTTCGTCGATCGTAAGTTCGCCGCCGTCGAGGTACTTCATCATAAGATCGTCGTCGGCTTCGGCAGCCGTTTCGACAACCTGAGTATGATACAGTTCCGCATCCTCACGATATTCTTCGGGGATAGCGACAACCTCTTCTTCTTTGCCGAGGTCGTCTTTATACATAATCGCGTCCATAGCGATAACGTCGATTATGCCCTTGAAAGAATCTTCTTTTCCGATAGGAATCGTGATAGGAATAGCGTTGGTGTGAAGTCTGTCCTTCATCATCTGGATAGCACCGAAGTAGTTGGCTCCGTTGATATCCATTTTGTTTACGTATGCGATACGGGGAACGTGATACTTGTCCGCTTGTCTCCATACCGTTTCACTCTGAGGTTCTACGCCGCCCTTGGCGCAGAAAGTAGCAACCGCACCGTCGAGTACGCGGAGAGATCTTTCAACCTCTACCGTGAAGTCAACGTGTCCCGGCGTGTCGATAATGTTAATACGATTACCTTTCCATTGACAAGTCGTGCAGGCACTGGTAATGGTAATACCTCTTTCCTGCTCCTGCACCATGAAGTCCATGGTAGCGGTACCGTCATGCGTTTCGCCGAGCTTGTGCGTTTTGCCCGTATAGAACAATATTCTTTCCGTCGTAGTCGTCTTGCCCGCGTCTATATGGGCCATAATACCAATGTTACGCGTATTTTTTAATTCAAATTCTCTCGGCATTTTTCCCCTTAATTACCAGCGGAAGTGTGCAAACGCTTTGTTTGCTTCCGCCATTCTATGAACGTCTTCTTTCTTCTTTACCGCGCCGCCTGCATTGTTGTAAGCGTCGATAAGTTCGTTAGCAAGTCTTACAGACATATCTCTGTCGCTTCTGTTTCTCGCGTAAGAAACGATCCAGCGGATAGCGAGAGTTTGTCTTCTTTCAGGTCTGATTTCGATAGGAACCTGGTAGTTGGAACCGCCTACACGTCTTGCTTTGACTTCAAGCAACGGTTTAACGTTTTCCATAGCCTGGTTGAATATATCCATAGGCTCCTGACCGAGTTTGTTTTTCATGATTTCGAACGCTTCGTAAACGATACTCTGCGCCGTACCCTTTTTCCCGTCGAGCATGACTTGGTTAACGAGTTTGGTAACCACGGTGCTGCCGTATATAGGATCGGGTAACACGTCCCTCTTGGGAACGCCTCCTCTTCTTGGCATATTAATGTCCTCCTTTAATTTTTCAGGGCTCAGCCCTTAAAGTACAGCTATCGCAATTTAATGCGAACCTTCTGCCTTGCGGCATACTGCCTACTATTATCGGGCTTTACGAATCAATCTGTTCCGAAATAAGTAGGGTAAATTTGTTTTGACGATTACTTAGGACGTTTTGCGCCGTATTTACTACGCGCCTGTCTGCGTTTAGCAACGCCTGCGGTATCGAGAGTTCCGCGAATGATGTGATATCTTACACCCGGTAAATCTCTTACTCTGCCGCCGCGAATGAGGACGGAGCTGTGTTCCTGAAGGTTATGACCTTCGCCCGGAATATAAACCGTACCTTCCTGCTTATTGGTCAAACGTACTCTCGCAATCTTACGTAAAGCCGAGTTAGGCTTTTTCGGTGCGG
>CAKQKA010000032.1 GCA_934247855.1 uncultured Clostridia bacterium
CTTTTCCGTCGTCTACGTATTCGTCGAAAATCAACTCTTCGTCCACCGACTTTTCGCCTATAAAATATATTCCTTTAGAAACAGGCTTAAGTAAACCCTCTTCCTCAAGCCTATTTAATATCTTTAACAAAGTTTTATACGGTACTTCTGCAAATTCAGTATCTTTTAACTTTGACACATCAAAAATTGCACCGCTATTATTCTTACAATATTCTCTAACCAATTTAGTATAATTCAAATTTTCACCTCCTTAAATAAAACTTCTCTATCAATTACATTATAACACATTTCGGGACGACAAAAAAGCCGACACTTGCTTTTTCTACAAAAATGTCGACTTTTTATCTTGGCGCGCCATAGGGGGTTCGAACCTCTAGCCTTTGGTTCCGTAGACCAACGCTCTATCCAGTTGGGCTAATGGCGCATATGAATCGGCAGTGCCGATTATTTGATTTCGCCGTCGGACGAACTATCCGACGAAGGATTGTATTCGGTTTTGTACCCGGGATTGGAATCGGGACGCATTGCGTTCGGGTAGCCAATATCCGATTTGATATCGTACGAAACTTTCTGAATGAGTTGCATAACTTCGAGCGCGTCGGGTATATCGATTATCGCATTGCCGAACGAAGCTCTGTTTCTCGTCGCTACGGGAACGCCCACCGTCGAGATATACACATCGCCGACGCCGAACATCGTGTCTAAAATGCCCCTGCGCATATCGACGTTTGCAATGTCTTTCATCATAAGACTGTTTACCTGCATACCGATGAACCCGCTTTTTATGATAACGCGTTTATCCGTAATGCAATATTCGGTGTTCTTATAACGCTTATTCGCCGTTAAAACCTTTGATAACCACAACCAGACGGGTAATAAATGCAGTGCGAAAAACGGAATTAAGAACAACCACATTCCGTCGGGCATGCCGCCGCTTGTTTTTGCCATCATAACGATGAAAAACGCATCGAAGGCAAGCCAGATAAGCGCAAACGGAAGCATCTGAAAGACGTTTTCTAAAATGAAAACGCTCTTTTTCGGCTTACCGCTCCAAAGCATTTTTTCGCCGGGCGTAAGCATACTCGCAACACTTTCGTTATGTGCTGCTTCTGTATCATAAGTGCTCCTTTCCATGCGGTCGTATTTCATAATCGCACCACCCTTTCACTCATCAAGCCTAAATATTATATCGCGTATAGTTCTCTTTGTCAAACGATTTTTTACCACATAGAAAACATTTTTTTATTCGTTTCGGCGCAGTATTCCGATGAATAAAAAATTAAATAAAATATATCGCGTTTTTTGTTTGACAATAAAAAAACGTTATTGTACAATCGAAACACTTACTGCGCAAGCGGAACAATTTTACGTTTAAAATTTTAAGGTGGAACCTATGAATGCGGTTCGGTTATCCGATCATTTTACATATAAAAAACTGTTGAAAGCGGTTTTATCGCCCATTTTAATGATGGTGTTCACGTCGATTTACGGCATTGTGGACGGATTGTTCATCTCTAACGTAGAGGGCGACACTGCGTTTTCGGCGGTAAATCTTATTATACCGGTTACGATGGCTATCGGCGCGATAGGCTTTATGTTCGGCGCGGGCGGTTCCGCGCTTGTTTCAAAAACGCTGGGCGAAGGCGATAAAGAAAAAGCGCAATCGATATTTACGGCAATAGTTATAATAAACGCGATATCAGGTCTTGTAATTTCGGTTATAACATTCATTTTTATTGAACAAATCGTAACGCTGCTCGGCTCAACGCCCGAAATGAAAGATTACGCCGTGAAATACGGTCGCATAATTCTCATAGGCGAGATTGCGTTTATGACGCAAAACCTTTTTCAGAACTTCTTTATCGTTGCCGAACGACCGCATCTCGGTTTCATCGTAACCGTCGGTGCAGGCGTTACTAATATGGTTCTGGACGCCGTTATGGTTGCCGTTTTGCGTTGGGGCGTTGAAGGCGCGGCGATCGCCACGATTATAAGTCAGGTCGTCGGCTCGATCGCACCTATAATCTACTTTGCAAAAAAGAACACGAGCTTGCTGCAATTCAGAAAACCTATGTTCCGTTTCGATTACATTTTCAAAACGATCACGAACGGTTTCAGTGAGTTTTTGAGCAACGTTTCGGCTTCATTCGTCAGTATGGTATACAACAAACAGCTGATACGCTACAGAGGACAAGACGGCGTAACGGCGTACGGCATTATAATGTATGCGAGCTTCATTTTCGCCGCTGTGTTTATAGGTTACGCAATAGGTACAGCACCCATTATCGGCTACAATTACGGCGCGAAAAACCATGACGAACTTAAAAACGTTTTCAAAAAAAGCATGATTTTAAACTTTGCAACGGGTATCGTTATGACAACGCTGTCGGTTGTATTCGCAAAGTTGCTTTGCTCGATATTCGTAGGCTATAATCCCGCCCTGCTCGATTTCAGCGCGCAGGCAATGCGTATATTCTCAATCGGGTTCATCTTTATGGGTTTGAACATCTTTACGTCGTCCTTCTTTACCGCGCTCAACAACGGATTGATTTCTGCAATAGTTTCGGCATTCAGAACGCTTGTTTGTCAACTCGTGATGGTGTTTACCCTGCCGCTTATATGGGACGTGGACGGGATCTGGATTTCTATAGTAGCGGCGGAAGCTCTCGCACTGTGCCTTGATATCGTGTTCCTTATTACAAACCGCAAAAAATATCATTATTAAAATACAAAAAAATGGCACTATAAGTCGATTATCTTAACTTTCGCCATTTTTTTATACTGTTTTTAAAGCGGAGGCAAACTCATTTTTGCCTCCGCTTTTGCGCTTTGTTTATTATATTGTTTCTACAATTATTGCGGGCTTTTTATTATTTTTCGGTTTTGTTTTTGACGGGCGGATTGCCAAGCATTGTATATAAACAACACTCGATCGATCCGTTGTACAGCTTACGTTTTTTAGTTGCTCTTTTACCGAACAACCGCTCGAAATCGGTTACGGGAGTTATGGTGTACGCACTCCAATCGGGAAGTTCGGCATAAACCTTACCGTACGTCCGCATAAGCTTTTCTATTTCTTTTCTGTCGGACAGGCGTTCGCCGTAGGGCGGGTTGCAAAACAGCACTCCGTAACGTTTTTTTGAAGAAAACTCGCTTACGTCGGCTTTTTGAAAATGAATATCGCCCGCAACGCCCGCAAGTTCGGCGTGCTTTTTTGCAAGTTTTAACTGATTTTCGTCTATATCGAACCCCGCGATTTGCAATTTTTCATCCCTAACGTTTTTTAACGCCTCTTGTTTAAGCGGTAAAAATGCCGACGAATCAAACTTTTGCCAATGCAAAAAATCGAAATCGCGGTTGCCGCCCGCGGGAATATTTTTCGCTATCATAGCCGCTTCTATGGGCAGCGTTCCGCTGCCGCAAAACAAATCGGCAAACGGTCTTGTCGGATTCCATACGGACAAAAGAATTATCGCCGCAGCCAAAGTTTCTTTAAGCGGAGCCTCACCCACAAGTCCGCGATAACCGCGCCTGTGCAGTCCGCTGCCCGACGTATCGAGACTTATAACGGCAAAATCTTTGTTTAGCGCAATCTCGATTTTGTACCGCTCGCCACTCTCGCCGAGCGTTTTGTAACACTTAAGCAATCTTTCGCAAATCGCCTTTTTGCAAACGCTTTGGGTAGCCGAAACGGCGTGAATCGTACTGTCCACACACTTTGCGGCAACGTCTATTTTTGCGTCCGCGGGCAAAATCTTTTCCCATTCGATTTGGCTTACGCCGTCGAACAAATCGTCAAAAGATTTTGCTTTGAACGCGCCGAGTTCGATAAAAACCCTGTTTGCCGTGCGCAAAAACAAGTTGCACGCACACACGGCTTTCTCGTCGCCTTCAAAAGTCATTCTTCCGCCGATCGACGGCACGTCGCCGTAACCTAATTTATACAATTCTCTTTTTGTGACCGCCTCTATGCCCGAGGCAGCCGATACGCTTATTTTCATATTTTTACGTCTTTTATTTTACAAAAAAATAGCCGATAATCGACCTATAGCCCTGTTTTTAATCGCAAGTAAACGCGTTTTCTATGTAGTTGACTTCACCCGAAAGCACTTCGGCAACGTCGAACCTGACGTAACACGCGGAATATTTTTCGTGGCAAGCGATATAATATTCAGCCATTTTTATATACCGCTGTTGTTTTTTATAATCGACCGCTTCCGCAGGCGAACCGAACAACTCGCTCGATCTTGTTTTGACCTCTACGAAAACGAGATACTCGCCCTTTTGCGCTATTATATCCGCTTCGCCGAATGCCGTTCGATAGTTGGTTTCCAGAATTTTATACTTTTGCTTTTTCAAAAATCTGACGATGATTTTTTCGCCGCCGCGCCCGACTTCGGCTTTGTTTTTAGAAAATATTTCCCACATTTTCTTTATTTTTTATCTTCCGACCAAAAATTCTTGATGAAAGACCGCCTGTGAATCGGGCAAGGACCTGTTTCTTTTATAGCCTTGATATGTACGGCAGTGCCGTACCCTTTATTCTTTTCAAACGCATAGTTCGGGTACTCAGCTGCATACTCGTCCATAAGTTTATCCCTGTAGACTTTAGCGACGATGGACGCACAACCTATAGAATAACTGAGCGCGTCGCCGTGAACTATCGGCACGCAAGAAACTTCGGTCTTTATATTCAACGCGTCGGCAAAAAGAACGTCCGGGCGAACTTCAAGCCCGTTAACGCAATCCGCCATACAAGCCTTGGTCGCTTCTAAAATATTCATTTCGTCGATCTCTTCGGGTTCTTTACGGCAAATCTTAACGGCTATCGCCTTTTCGAGTATCTCGGCTGAAAGTTTTTCGCGCTTTTTTGCCGAAAGTTTTTTACTGTCGTCAACGCCGTCGATTATGTCGTTTTCGTCAAGCGGCATTATCACCGCGCAACACACAACGGGACCTGCAAGCGGACCTCTTCCCACCTCGTCCGCACCCGCGATATATTTGCAGCCTCTTGAAAGATATTCTTTTTCAAACTTTAGTTTTTCAAGCATTTTATCGTTCATAAAATATGCGATAATCGACCTATTGACCGACTTTTCCCTCCAAACAAATCTTACCGAGCCTGCCTTTTCTGAAATCGTCTATAACCGCTAAGGCGCAGCGCGAATAATCGTACACGCCGCCTTTTGCAAGATAACCTCGCTTAACGCAAATGCTTTCGTAAACGGCAAGCGGTGTTTTCTCTTCGACTTCCACCGAATACTTTTCGGCGATTGCCGACGGGCGAACGGCAAGCAATTTTTCTATCAGCGCAAGGCAAAGATCGCCCTCGTCTATAATAGCGTCGTTAAGGCTGCCTATGCAGCAAAGATTAAGACCTTGCTCGTTATTTTCAAGCGCGGGCGGCATAGTTCCGGGTGTATCGAGCAGCTCGAACCCGTCCAGCCGAATCCACTGTTTGCCACGCGTAACGCCCGCTTTATTGCCGACCTGCGCAGCTTTTTTGCCGCAAAGCGCATTGATAACGGTTGACTTCCCTGTATTAGGCACGCCCACAACCATTGCGCGCAAAGTTTTGGTAATGCCCTTTTGTGCCTTACGCTCTATTTTTTCTGAAAGCAGCGAACGAAACGCGGGATAAATATTCCTGCAACCGCCGGCAACCGTACCCACCGCGGTTACGACGGTTTTGCCCTGATCGGTCAACGTTTTGACGATATAATCCCTGTCGCTTTCGGGTATAAGATCGGACTTGTTTAAAACATACAAAAACGGCTTGTTGCCGAGTTTCTTTTCCAAAGTCTTGTTCATGCAAGAAAACGGAGCGCGTGCGTCAAGCACAAAAATCACCCCGTCGACAAGTTTGATATTATCTTCCATCATTCGCATGGCTTTGGTCATATGACCGGGAAACCATTGCACGTGTCCTAAATCCATATTTTATCCCTCGACCATATTATGTATGTGCCCGTAGTCGCACAAGACGCATCCGGCACAACCTTTTATTACTTTTTATACACCATTTTGGCGTATTCCCAAACCTCGTTTTTATAGAAAAACGAATGTATTTCGTCGCTGTCATCGGGTTCAAATTCAAAACCCAGAGATTTATACAACGCGATCGCCCTGTCGTTATTCAAAAACACACCGAGATTAACCTCGGTTGCGCCAAGAACATTTTGCGCATAATCAATACCCGCAAGCGTTACCGCCTTGCCGTAACCTTTGCCGCGCAGTTTCGCGTTTGAAATAATGAAGCCAAGACGAATAATTTTCGGATCGTCTGTCGGCGTTCTAAGAATTAAATGCGCAACGACAACTCCGTTGTCTTCAAGCATCATCGGTTTGAAAAAAGTCAACTTTTCGCACCGCTTGTAATTCTCCGTTATCTCGTTTGCCGTTATAGGATAATGCCCGTAACGGTCTGCCGACCAATAATAAAAATCGCGTTCGTCGTTAAGCCAGGAAACAATCGTTTCGGCGTCTTCTTCCTTAAAATCTCTGAAAAGCAACGTTTTCCCCTCCGATTTTCATTCGCGTTTTCAGCTAAAAAACAACCGCTTGCTTTTAAAAACCACGCTATAGGTCGATTATCGGCACTTTAGCTTTTTTAATCGTCAGCGCCGATCGGTATTTCGCCCTCACTTTTTTTATCTTTTTCGGCTTGCTTTTCCGCCTTTAATTTAGCGCGACGCTCTTGCCGTTGGCGTTCTTTTTCGAGCCGTTTTTTCTCCTCGGCGCGCTCTTTTGCGCGTGCGTATTTGCGATAAAGATCGGGGCGTTTTTCCTTGGTAATCTCCTCGGCACGCTTAACGCGCCACTCGGCCACAAGTTTATGATTGCCCGAAATAAGAACGTCGGGAACTTTTTCGCCGTTAAACTCGGCAGGTCTTGTATACTGCGGATACTCCAGAAGGTTATCGGTAAAGCTCTCGTCTTTAAGGCTTTCGCCGTCAAGAACTCCGTCTATATAACGACAAATCGCGTCGGTTACTACCATTGCGGGAAGCTCGCCGCCCGTAAGAACGTAATCGCCTATAGATATTTCATCGTCCACGAACCCGTCGAGCGCGCGCTGATCCACGCCCTCGTAATGTCCGCATAAAAAAATAAGATGCTCGTGAGCCAAAAGTTTTTTGATGTGCTTTTGCTCGAACCGCCTGCCTTTGGGCGACATATACACGCGGTGCGCCTTATGCTCGGGATCCGTTGCGGAAAAAGCCGCGACAATGGGCTGAGCCATCATCAGCATGCCCGCGCCGCCGCCGAAAGGATAGTCGTCGCACTTGCCGTGTTTATCGGTAGTGTAATCGCGTATGTTTATAACATTTATCTGAACTTTGCCGTCTTTTACCGCACGCCCGATAACGCTTTCGGTGAGCGGAACAAACATTTCGGGAAACAGCGTGAGAATATCAATCCTCATAGTGAACCTCTTTCTCGAACGCCTGCTTATCGACGGTAATTTTCTTGTTTTCTATATCGAAAATCGGATTAATTTCGGGAATAAGCGGGAACAACGCGCGCCCCTCGTTGGTATCCACATAATAAATATCGGTGCGCGCACTTAAAATATCCGCCACCCGACCGAACACGGTTCCGTCCTCAAAAACCACATTGCAACCTATAACGTCGCAAATAAAATAACGATTTTTAGGTTTTCTTATCTTGGACTTTTCGGCAAAAAGGTCCTTGCCGCGAAGCGTTTCTGCGGCATTGCGGTCCGCAATCCCCTTAAAAAGCATAAAGACGTCCTTATCACGGCGCATTTTCAGCACCGGATACAGAACGTCGTCTACATAAATCTCTTTTAAACCGCTGACGGAAGTAAAATCGTCGGTAAAAAGTTTGACCTTGACTTCCCCCCTGATACCCTGCGGCTTGACAATAACGCCAACGAGTAATTTATCCATTGGTACTTATTTGGCTATTTCGTTCTTTTCTTTGATTTCGATATTATATCTCAATCCGCTCTTAGAAGAAGCCGCCTTGACAAGAGTTCTCATAGCCTTGGCGATCTTGCCTTGACGACCGATAACCTTGCCCATATCCTCTTCGTCGAGAACAACGGTAACGTTTACGAGGTTTCCGTTTTCTTCAACGATATAATCCACGTCTTCGGGCTTTTCTGCAAAAGTGCCGACGATAAACTTTATTAAATCAAGCATTTCGTTCATATATATTCTCCCAAACGACCGAAAACCGATCGCATAATTTTTACAAACCCGCAAAAAGCGAGCGTGAACCGACCGTCATAAACAGCCATCGGTAAGCTTTTACAACGCGCCTGCACGATAAATCGGACAAATGCGACCGCCACCGATGACCGACCGTTACCCAAAAGCAAAACTTTGCCCCTGTTTAACGGCTGACGACGATTAAAAAGACTACCCCCGCGCAACAATGTGAAAAGTATTATAGAATACCGCTCACACCTTTAGCGCGACTAACCTACGCTATCAAATAATCGAGGCCCGTCAGTCTTTTTTCTTTTTAGGATTGGTCTTAGCGGGCGAAAGTTTAGCGGGCTTTTCGATGATACCCTGCTTAAGAAGAAGAGCTCTTACCGTTTCGGTAGGTTGAACGCCCTTAGCAAGCCAATCTTTAGCCTTATCGGCGTCGATAACGACTTCTACGGGGTTGCTGATCGGGTTGTAGTGACCGACTTTGTCGATATACTTACCGTCGCGAGCAACTCTCGAATCAACAACTACGATACGATAGAAAGGACTTTTCTTGTCGCCCATTCTGGTCAATCTCATTTTTACTGCCATTTTTCCATCCTCCGGAAATTATTAAAATCAATTTTATTTTAAAACTTGAACGGAAGTTTTCCGCCTCGGTTTTTTAACTGTTTCATCATTTGTTTCGTCTGCTCGTATTGCTTGAGCAAGGCGTTTACTTCCTGAATAGTCGTTCCGCTGCCTTTAGCCACTCGCATTTTCCGCGAATAATTGAGTATGTCCGGGTTGCGGCGTTCCCTTACGGTCATCGAAAGAATAATCGCTTTGATACGTTCGACCTTATTCTCGTCGATATCGCCTTCTTTAACCTTGCTCATACCGGGCATCATTCCGAGCACGCTGCCGAAACCGCCCATTTTCTTTATCATTTTGAACTGCTCGAGGTAATCTTCGAGGTTAAAAGAGTTCTCGCGGAACTTCTTTTCCATTTTCTTGGCGTCTTCTTCGGTAACGGCTTCCTGTGCCTTTTCGATAATCGAAAGCACGTCGCCCATACCGAGAATACGCTTAGCCATACGATCGGGATAGAACGGTTCGAGATCGCCTATCTTCTCGCCCACGCTTGAAAACTTGATCGGTTTTCCCGTTACAGCCTTAATGGAGAGGCACGCGCCGCCGCGCGTATCGCCGTCCAGCTTGGTAAGCACCACGCCGGTTACGTCCAGCCTGTTATTGAAAGTTTCCGCAACCTCGACCGCAACCTGACCGGTCATAGAATCGACTGTGAGCAAGATTTCGTCGGGGTTGACCGCCGCCTTGATATTTTCAAGCTCCTGCATAAGTTTTTCGTCGATCTGAAGACGACCTGCGGTATCGATTATCACATAGTCGAAACCGAACCGCTTTGCGTGCTCGATAGCTTTTTCGGAAATTTTAACGGGATCGCCTTGCCCCATCGCGAATACTTCACAACCCGCTTTTTCACCGACCGTTTTCAGCTGGTCTATTGCGGCAGGTCTGTACACGTCGCATGCGACGAGCAAAGGCTTTTTACCTTGTTTTTTCAAGTGTGCGCCGAGTTTTGCGCATAACGTCGTCTTACCTGCGCCCTGAAGACCGCACATCATGACAATAGTCGGCGGATCGGACGAAACGATAAGTTTGCTGTTCGAGCTGCCCATCAGAGCAACCAATTCATCGTTTACGATTTTGATTACTTGCTGCGCGGGGCTTAAACTTTTTAAAATATCCTGACCGAGTGCCTTTTCGGACACGTCGGCGATAAACTTTTTGACAACGTTAAGATTTACGTCGGCTTCGAGAAGGGCGATTCTGATCTCTCGCATGGCTTGCTTGATTTCAAGCTCGGTCAGTTTACCGCGTTTGGTCAGTTTGCTGAAAACGTGATTGAGTTTTTCGCCGAGCGAAGAAAAAGCCGCCATTATCTGCCCTCCAATAAATCTTCTATTTTATTTTTTAACTCAACCGAAAAACCTGCTTCGTCCATTATTTTTTCGATGCGGTCGTTGCGGTAACACAGCCCCAACCGCTCCTCATAATATATAAGTTGTTTTTCGGTATGCGAAAGCGAGTCTTTTACGGCTTGCCGTGATACGCCGCGGAGTTCCGCGATCTCACCCAAGGAAAGATCCAGCCCGAAATAATCTTCAAACATCTCGCGCTGTTTTTCGGTCAACAACTGCCCGTAAAGCACGAATGACCTGTATAAAGACCGATCTTTGCCTTCCATACGCAAACCACCCTGTAAAGCCTTTTTACTTTACACCCGTTATTATATCTTTTGCGACTGTCTCTGTCAAGCATATTTTCGCCGTTAAACAAAAAATGTTCGGGTTTTAAAACCGATTAAACCCGCCGATTAAACCCGCCACCGCCGCCTGAACATATCCGTTCCTTTAATCGTTGCCCACGAGATAATCAACTGAAACCTCGAACAACTTAGCAATGGCAATAAGTTGCGCGATACTCGGTTCGCAATACCCGCTTTCCCAATGAGAAACGGTCATTTTCGACATTCCGATAAGTTTTGCAAGTTTTTCTTGCGTTAAATTTTTTTCAATTCTTAATTCTTTTAGCCTATCCTTAAACATAAAAAGATTGTAACAATTTTTGTTACAATATGCTTGACAGTAACAAAAATTGATACTATAATATTCATACGTCATCGGAGGTTCAATGATGAGACAAGAAAGATTAAAAAAAGCATTATTTCAATCTATCATTGTTCACAGCATAGCATTTATTGTTATAAATGCTCTATTGATAGCCTGTTGTCCATTGATGCGTTATTTCTTTAGCGGCACACTCTACACTAACATAGACCTTCCGGAAATAACTGCTGTTCTATATCAAATCGTCATATACTTTTTGCCGCTATTACACACAATTATATTTTTTATAGTACCAATCATTGTTTGCTTCGCCTTAGACAACGATCTTTGGTTTAGAATAAATAGGTGTTTTATCGGAATTCATAAAACCGAAATTGAACAAACCGCCCCAATATCAAAAGCGTGCTACCTGATATGGCTTATATATATCATAGTTTTTCATGTCTTAATGTGTGCTATCGCATATTTTGTGTTATCAAATGTAAAGTTAGAAATAGGCGGAAATAATGTCAGTTTTGTTTGCAAAATAATGATTATCATTCTTTTCGCGTTACAACTCTATACAATATTAAGAAACATTTTCCCGATATCTAACGAAAAACAATTAAGAAAAAGAGTATGCAAGCACTGCCAATGCGTTACAAATGTAATAGACGATTCAAAAAAAATAAAAGATGCGGAATATAGTACAAGCGAGAGTACTTATTATACCACTGAAAAAGTCGGAGAAATCGTAAGCACCGATACAGGCGACACCATCGCAGATGTTTACGGCGAAGTCGCACACGATAGATATGGGGTTCATAAAATATCCAACGAAGTATATGAACATGAATTAAAATGTTGCGTGTGCGGGCACACGGAAACAATATGCACAAATAGTTCGGTTTTAACAAGAAAAGATAAAAAACAAATCGAAAAAATATTTTATCTATAAAAACCACAGTTTCGCAAAAAGACTGCAAACCAACTAAAGGTTGAAAGTGCAGTCTTTTTTTATGATAAAAATATTTTAAACCGCCTGTTTATGAATATTTTCTACAGATTTAAAAATTTACTCAACGTTTTTAAAGAAATGCATTGACAAAAATATAACATTTGGTATAATAATGTATATAATAATTGTTATATGTGGTGCATATGCGAGAACTTATAAAACAAATAAGACAATATACAGGATTAAGCCAAGCCGAAATGGCAAATAAAATAGGCGTTCGGTTTGCCACGATAAACCGTTGGGAAAACGGACATTCCCGCCCTACACGCCTTGCGCAGGAAGAACTTTGCGCTTTGTGCGAAGAATTAAACGTTCCTGCGTACGAAATGATAATGACAAAAATCAAGAACGAAATTTCTTCGCTGACGATTGAAGAAGGTCGGACTTTGCTTTATCATGGCTCAAAAAGCGGTTTAGTCGGAGATATTGCGCCAAAAAGCCGCGAAAGATGTGATTTCGGCAAGGGTTTTTATATGGGAACTACTCCCGAGCAACCGCTTACGCTTATTTGCGACTTTGAAGAATCGAGATTTTACGCCGTCTCTATCGATACAAGCGAGCTACGCACGGTTGAGATTTCCACCGATATCGATTGGGCAATGGTTGTCGCGTATCACCGCGGAAGAATGGAACAAATTAAAGGCAGTGATTTTTATAACAGGTACAACGCGATGACAAGCGGCAAAGATCTTGCCATCGGCAGCATCGCGAACGACAAAATGTTTTATGTTATAGATAACTTCTTTTTGGGGAACATTACAGATACCGCACTTGTGAGCAGTTTGTCGGCACTGCAACTCGGCAAACAATACGTTGCCCTCACCGAAAAAGCCTGCGCAAAAATCAAGATTGAAAAAGAGATCGAACTTTCTTTCTTTGAAAAGAAAATTTTGCGCAAAAAAAGTGAGGAGAACCGCCAAAGGGGTATCGACCTTGCAAACGAGATTTGCAAGTTGCATCGCCGCCAAGGAAAATTCTTTGACGAGATTTTGGATGACGCGCTGAACGGAGGACACAAATGAACTCTTTAGAACTGAAACTATGCGATATACAAGGTCGGTTATTTGAACTATTTGCAAAAACCGATTACGACGCCGAAAGCCTTGTAAAAACATTTATGAACAGCGAAATCGCAAAAAATCTCGATTCGGAATACAACCGCATGCAATGGGCGGGCGAAGAATACATTCTGGAAGAACTAATCGCAACCTGCGGCGATAAATTAACCGCAAAACACGAAAATTTTTCTATAGACGTGCTGTTCTGGATGGGTTATATTTACCGCTATTGGCACTTTTACACAAAAGAAGAAAGCAGCAAAATTTATAAGCAAGCGCCGTTTGAAACAATGAACGTCAATTACCTTATGTTCCACACTATGGACGTTGAAATGGCAATCGATGATTTAAAAGAGATTTTTAAGCAAAAGAAACGCGTTAAAAAGTAAATACACCACAAAAAATGCAGGCACAAACTTTGTACCCGCTATTCAAAAGACATAGAAAAAAGAGCCGATCGCGGCTCTTTTTTGCACAAAGTGATTTTTTTACTGTGCCGAACGATTATTCGATCATAATTCTTTTCATGAGGTCAAGCGTTTCGGCGGGAACACCCTGCTTAACAAGATAGTTATAGGCATTTTCGGCAATAGTTTCGCCGCCCGCGGTCGCGATTTCTTTTAAGTATTTATCTATAGTCGTGGACGAACGTTTTACGCCGACGGTACCCAACATAGAAAACATATAGTCGCAGTAGAGCGAATCTTTATCCACGCCGAGCATGGCGTTTATCAAAAACGCGATACAGCCCGTGCGGTCTGTACCGATACTGCAATGGAACGCAACGGGATAATTCGTCTCGTCGGCAAAAACCGAAAACACGTCGGCAAGAACGCCTTTGTTCAGAATAAGATAGTTTCCGCCCGATTGCATCGGTTTGAAAATATATTGCACGTCTGAACCGAGCACACTCTCGGTTATGCCTGCGTTTTCGCCCTCTTTTCTTATATCGAGCTCTGTTTTAATACCCAGTTCGCGCGTCAAGGTCCGGATACCTGCCTCGGTCACCAGCGGGGAACCCGTATCGTTATCGGAAAATTTGGACGTGCGGTAAATCATTCCCTGTCTGACGTGTTTGCCGTCGGTAGTTTTCCACCCGCCGAGATCTCGGCAGTTCGTAACACCGTCCACATAGAGATTGCGCGGCGCGACGTCCGACGTCAGAAAACGTTTTTCGCTGCCGATTTTTTCGCCGTCGCCGTCAATTAAGTACCATTTATATTCTCTTCCGAGTTCATAGTTATAGTACGAAAATTTCTTCTGTCCGGTAAGCGGTTCAACGAGTTTCTTCTCGCCCTTTATCTCGATAACGATGCTATAGCCTGACTTTTGCGAACTTACGTCAAGTTCGATCGGCAAAGGAAGCCCGTTTTCGGTCTTAGCGTCCATGCGCGCGTCGGCAAACATGTACGGCTTAGCGATGAGCGCAAGCTGAAGCTCGGTATGACGTTCGAACGGCTTTACGCCGCAAGCCATAAAACAAGTCGCGATTACGCAAATCGCAAGTATAGCGGAACAAGTTCTGAATTTTGTTTTCATATGCATATCCCTTAAGGTTTATATATTCTGTTCATTGCGGCAAACGTTTAATCGCACCAACCAAAGCGCATAGCAGAACTAAACGTAACCGAGCAATGATTTTTATCGGTTTTCGATAAAATATCGGCACATATCGGCAATCTGCGTGTTGTCTATAAGCCGAGGCAACTCGCCCACGGGCGAATAGTAAAAACACGGAACATGCCTACGTGTGTGCCCGGCACTTTTAAACCATTTGTCCGACGGATTCGCGCGGTCGGACAACGGCAAAAACAACTTGCCCGTTTCATGGTCGGCGGTAACGATTACAAGCGTATCGCCCGAAGTGCCGGCACGCTCCGCCACCGCCTTGACAGCCTGATCGTACGATTTGAATTTTTCCAACATACCGTAAATATCGTTAGCGTGGCTGCGTTTATCTATGTACGACTCTTCGATCATCATAAAATAACCGTTTTCGCCTACGTTTTCAAGATAATTCATCGCTTTTACCGCAAGTTCAGCAAGCGTAACACCGTCACCCTCACTGCTTTGCAAAGATTTTATATCGTACGCGCCCCAAATCTTTTTTGCCGTATCGAAATCAGATGAAAAGTCATTTAAGTATTCGTAATCGCTTTCGGTTATTCTGTCTTTCAATTCGTCGTAACGCGCGCGATTTCCTCCCGCAAACAAATCTATATTACTTCTCAACTGCCCCGCAAATATATCATTAGAGTCGCCGCGGTTATCGGCATGCGAAGAGAACGCTGCGGGAGTTGCTCCGTTTACGCCCTCAGTCGCGATTATTCCGACAGCCATACCGAGCGACTTCGCAAGTTCGGCATTTGTGGGTATATTTTTGCCGCGAAGTCGGGCTATAGCACCGTTATCGGTCTTTTTGCCTGTTGATAACGCCGTTGCCGAAGCCGCCGAATCGGTAGCAAAAAACAGTTTATCAGAGTCGGTTATAACCTCGCTGCAGCCGAGCGCGGCGGTACGCATATAAGACGGTTCGTTATAATAATTCTCGGCGCAGTCGATATGAGCAAATCCCATTCCGTCACCGATCATCAGAATAATATTTTTGTATTTGCCTTCAAACGAAACGTCTGCGCGGAAATCGCGCCGCACAATTTCTATCAAAAAAGCCGAACCGATATAACAAGCTAAAACCGCCAGAAAGACGATCGTAGCAACAAATACGGTTATATTTCGCCGTTTTACGGCGTTGTTATCGTAAATTCTGTTTTTCATATAGCCAAACACGCCGAAAACACGCAAACAATGCGGGCGCAGGTGCGCAAAAACCACACTGCAACCGCAACCGTTACGGCGACAATATTATTTCACATGGGCATTATACCATAACGAACGGCGATGCGCAACCTAAAATGAAATTTTTATCGCCCGAAATTTTAAATTCGGGTAGTTTTTGTGCAGAGAGCACATAATATATTATATGAAAACAATAGTTTTATGCGGAGGCGGCACCGCGGGACATGTTATGCCGCTCGTCGCGCTTATACCGTACCTTAAAAAAACATTTGACAAGATTGTATATTTTTCTTCCGGCAAGGAGATAGAACAAAAACTTATGGCAAACACAGGCGCAGAAATATATAAAATATCGCCGCCGGCGCTCAGACGCTCGCTCACGCCGAAAAACCTGCTTATTCCGTTTAAACTAAGCAAGTGCGTTGCCGAATGTAAAAAATTGCTCGACCTTTTGCAAGCCGACGTGGTTTTTTCCAAAGGCGGTTATTGCGCCCTGCCCGTTTGCATTGCCGCAAAAAAACTGAATATTCCGTATTTTTGCCACGAATCAGACCTTTCAATGGGGCTTGCGAACAAGCTGACTTACAAGCACGCGGAAAAACTGCTGACCGTTTTCCCCGATACGGCTTACAAGTACGGCGGCGTTTGCGTGGGCGCGCCCATACGCGAAGATTTTTTTAATATAACGCAAAAATCGGCAAGAGCAACGCTCGGCATACCTTCAGATAAGCCCGTGTTGCTCGTTACCGGCGGCAGCCAGGGCAGCAAAACCATCAACCAGGCAGTGGCAAAAAATCTTGAACAGCTCACGCGCGATTACACCGTCGTTCACTTGTGCGGAAAAGACAATAAACCCGCCTATAAGCCCGAAAACAGCTATTTCGCATATGAGTTTGCCGATATGAAAACTTGCCTTGCGGCATGCGATTTCGTACTTTCGAGAGGCGGTTCAAATACCCTGTTCGAAATTATTTACAGTCGTAAACCTGTCCTTATCGCGCCACTTAAAAAAGGCTCGCGAGGAGACCAGAAGAAAAATGCCGAATACTTTTATAAGCAAGGCGCAGTTAAAATTTGCGATGAAGACGAACTTTCGCAAGGAATTATCGATTTAGTAAACAATTTGTGGCGTGACCGCAACGCCCTTATATATAATATGAAAAAGATCCAGGTTAAAAACGGCACGCAAACCGCCGCGGATATTGTTGAAAAATACGTTTCGGAACGCAAAAAACAAGATTTTCGGTCGAAAAACGGTAGAAAATAAAAAAAAGAATTTATTTTGTAAAACGAGCAAAAAACAGTTGACAAAAACTTCTCCATACAGTAAAATAATCGAGCATTGTAAATCGGCGCGGAGTGGAGCAGCTGGTAGCTCGTCGGGCTCATAACCCGAAGGTCGTGTGGTTCAAATCCCGCCTCCGCAACCAGTGTTTTCTTTCTTTCTTTTTCAAAAAGAAAGAACATGGCGGCGTAGCTTAGTTGGTTATAGCGGCCGGTTCATACCCGGCAGGTCGTTGGTTCGAATCCGACCGCCGCTAC
>CAKQKA010000033.1 GCA_934247855.1 uncultured Clostridia bacterium
CGTTGATGGGAGTTTAACACAGCAAAAACCGATTTATTCCCGCAAAAATGGGTTCGAACACCATCACCACTGGCTAGCGGCTGTAAAACGCACCGCTCGGCGGCAGAAGCGCGCCAAAACTTGCTCAACTTTTTAATCGTTTTACAAAGCCTTTCAAAACTTATCTTTTTTGCAGATTATACTCCCGAAAAGCATCATTGTCAAGTGTATGCGAGCGTTAAATGTATATACAAAGTTCATATAAAATATAATTGTAAAAAACGTTAAAATCGCTGTAAATATTTTGCTTTATTTATAAAATATGGTAAAATGTAATCGTGAGGTTATAATGGATAAGACGATAGACGCACTCAGACGAATCAGAAAAGAAAAAGGGCTTACGCTCAAAGAGGTAACCGAGCTTACGGGAATGTCCGCAGGCACGGTAAACAAGATTTTTTCGGGCGGTATAAAAAGCATAAAGACCAAAACGGCGGAAACGCTTGCGAACGCGCTCGGCGTTTCTCTTGCCGATCTCGACGTTCAGCCGCAAGCGCCCGCGACATACGAAAGCAAAAAACGTTGCTACGGCTATGCAAAATGCGCCGCGCTCACTAACGAAGTCAGCGTAGGCGACGTGGATTTTAACGTAAAAACGACGATCGCGCTTATTGAAAAAGCGTACAAAAAGGGCGTAATTTTGGCGGTATTTCCCGAGTTGTCGCTCACGGGGTACACGGTAGGCGACCTTATTTATCAGGACGTATTGCTCCGCGCTGCGGAAAACGGGCTTAAATCGGTCGTTTCCGCTACGGCAAACAAAAGCATGCTCGTTTTCGTCGGGCTCCCGATAAAGGTTGACGGCAGAATATACAACTGCGCGGCGGCAGCGGCAAACGGAAAACTGCTTGCGATTTACGCTAAGCGCAATCTTCCCAATTACAACGAATTTTACGAAAAGAGATATTTCTCGCCTGCGCCGGACGTTACCAAAAACATTGATTTTTGCGGTTTTAACGTTCCGTTCGGCTATAAAATCATATTAAAAAATGCGCTCATGCCCGAAATGAAGGTATCCTGCGAAATTTGCGAAGATATCTGGGTGCCCGATTCGCCGTCGGTGGCGCACGCGCTTGCGGGCGCGAACGTTATCGTCAATTTGTCGGCAAGTAACGAGTCCGCCGGCAAGGAAAATTACAGACGGCAAATGGTTTCCATGCAGTCGTCGAAATGTCTGTGCGCATACATTTATTGTTCGAGCGGGTTCGGCGAAAGTACTACCGACGTAGTGTTCGGCGGGCACGATATAATTTACGAGGCGGGCAGGCTGCTCGGCGAAAGCGTTCCTTTTGCAGGCGGCGAAGCGTACGGCGACGTGGACTGCGCGTTCCTTGAATTCGAACGTTCCAAAAAATTTACGAAACCGTTTGACGACGCGGGTTATACATACGTAGATTACGCTTGTTCGTCCGACGCGTTCAGGTTAGAAAGAAAATATACCCGCACGCCGTTCGTGCCCGAAGAGCGCGCACGCCTTATCGAGCGTTGCGAAGACGTACTGAATATTCAGTCGTACGGGCTTTTAAAGCGCATAAAAACCGTCAATCCCAAAAAACTCGTGCTCGGTTTATCGGGCGGGCTTGACAGCACGCTTGCCATGCTCGTCTGCGTGAACGCTTTAAAACTCGCGAAACGCCCGACGAGCGATCTTGTTTGCATAACGATGCCGTGTTTCGGCACGTCCGAGCGTACGCACAACAACGCCATCGCTTTGACTAAGGCGTTCGGCACGGAACTTATAGAGGTCAACATTACAAAGAGCGTCGCATCTCATTTTGAAGACATAGGGCACGACGGTAAAACGGTTGACCTGACTTACGAAAACGCACAGGCGCGCGAGCGCACGCAGGTTCTTATGGACTATGCGTGCAAGGTCGGCGGATTCGTCGTCGGCACGGGCGATATGTCCGAAGCTGCGTTGGGGTGGTCGACTTATAACGGCGACCATATGTCTATGTACAACGTAAACTGCGGCGTGCCCAAAACGCTTGTAAAAGCCATGGTTAGTTACTTTGCGGCAAAGCTCGGCGGCGATGTCGCGGGTGTACTTAAAGATATCGTCGCAACGCCCGTAAGCCCCGAGCTTAAACCCGCGGAGGGCGGTGTCGTTCAATCCACCGAAGATTCGGTCGGCCCTTACGTTTTAAACGATTTCTTCCTGTATCATATGATAAAGCACGGCATAATGCCGTCAAAAGCGTACTATATCGCAAAGCACGTTTTCGCAAAAGAATATTCCGAAAAGGTGATCGCACAGACTCTCGAAGGGTTTATCAAACGCTTTTTTGCGTCGCAATACAAGCGTTCTTGCGTGCCCGACGGGGTAAAAACGGGTTCGCTTTGCCTGTCGCCCCGCGGCGATTGGCGTATGCCCTGCGACGCAAGCAGGAATATATGGCTCGCCGATTTATATTCGGTGCTCAGCGAAAAATGATTCGCGTCGGCTGAAAGAGAAAATAACTGTACGATAGTAAGTAAAAATAAAAACGCGTTATGTCGTTTTGCGTATCGGTAAGAAACGAAAAAGGCATAACGCGGGTACTACATATTATAGCTACAAACATATTATAAATATTATTTGGCGGTATTCGTTGCATTGTTAACGATGACCGCCGTTTCGGAGAAACGTTTTACGGAAGCAAACGCTTTACGGCATTGCTCGCGGGTGGAGTGTCCTTCGCCCACGCACAGAACGCGGTTCGCGCTCGTGTAGATTTTAAAGACGAAATTACCGTCTTTATCAAGACTTATTGCGTAATTATCTTTTTCGATGTTCTTCTTTAACGTATCGATACCGCTTTTTAGTCCGCTCAGCGAAGAGTAACTTTCGGTGGTAAGTATTTTATCGCCGTTGGAAGCTTTAAGGCAAGCGAATAATTTGCCGTCGGTATCGGTCGATATTACCCATTTCCCGGTATACTTTTGCTGTGAGTTGTCGGAATTTTGTTCCGCAACCGATATATCCGAGCCGTTGACGGTTGCCGTCGGCTCGGCAAAAACAACCGAATTAAGCGTTTCGGCAGTATCGTCCGAATTTCCGGTTTTGACGTCATTTTCTTCGCTGTCGACCGCTTCTATAACGATATCGGCAGGCTCGTCGGGCAGATTGTCGTTAAGCGCGTCGCTTGTTTGTTTTGAAATGTTCTCGAATGTATCGACAATGTCCTCGGGCATTTCTTTAAGCGGTTCGGCTGGCGAAACATCGGTTGTTTCGATTGTTTTGTCGTTTTTGCGTTTATAAAAATACGCTACGACCGCGCAAAGCAAAATCAGAAGGAGAAGCGATACGGATAAAACGATTATATACGTTCGATTATCGGGATTATTCAGATAATCAATGATTTTTTGCATGATACTTCCCTCGCGGATATTTTATTGCATTTTAATACAAATTATCGGCTATGTCAATAAAAAAGTCGATTTTTGAGGTTTTTTATGGTTTACGACGTTGCAATCGTCGGCGGAGGCTTTTCCGGACTGTGCGCCGCGGTTATGCTGACGAGGGCAAAAATGAATAATATCGCCGTGTTCGACGCAAACAAGCGCATAGGCAAAAAAATTCTTGCAACGGGCAACGGGCAGGGCAATCTCACCAATGCCGATATGTCGCTCGCGCATTACCATGGCGACGCGTCGTTTGCCGCCGATGCGCTCGGCAGGTTCGGCAAATCCGCCATACTCGACTTTTTCGGCGATCTGGGGCTTCTGACCTCCGAAAAAGACGGTAAGATTTATCCCGCGAATTTTTGCGCGTCGAGTATTCTGGACGTATTGCGTTTTGCGATTCCCGAGGACTTGCCCGTATTTACCGAAACTCGAATTTCGGATATATCAAAGAAAAAAGGCAACTTTGTTTTGAAAACCGCGGACGGAAAAGAATTTTTTGCCGAAAAAGTCCTGCTTGCGTTCGGCGGAAGCAGCGGCGACGGGTTTTCTACCGACGGCAAAAGTTATTCTCTTGCCGAAAAATTCGGGCATAAGACCACAATGCTCGCGCCGTCGCTTGTTCAAATAAAGACCGAGCGCGAAAAGATACGCGGTCTGAAAGGCATAAAACAAAGCGTGCTCGCCACGCTGTATGACGGAGATCGCGCCGTAAAAAGTTTTGCTGGAGATTTATTGTTTACCGATTACGGAATCAGCGGCAACGCGATATTTTCGCTTTCGGCATACCTCAAAGGTTTAAAAAAACCGACGGTAAAAATAGAGTTTTTACCCGATAAACCGCTTGAATTACTTGAAAAAAATCTTATAGAAAAGGTTGAAAAACTAAAAAAAGGCGATTGCACCTGCGAACGGCTTATGATATCGGTTCTTCCTAAAAATCTTGCAAAAAACGTTGCCGAAAGCCGTGGGATATCGCTCGGCGATACGATGGACGAAAATAGCGCGAAATTGCTTGCTAAGGCTATAAAGAATTTTAATCTTAAGGTAGAAGGCACGGCGGGTTTTGCCGCGGCGCAGGTTACTGCGGGCGGAATAGATTGCCGTGACGTAAACGCCGAAAGCATGCAAAGCAAACTGTGCGACGGCTTGTATATCGTGGGCGAGGCTTTGAACGTGGACGGCGACTGCGGCGGATATAACCTGCAATGGGCGTTTTCGTCGGCAGCGGTTTGCGTTTGCGACCTTGCGGCTAACGGCGGGGCTGCCGCAAAAAAACAAGCGAAAAAAACATGAAAAAGATAGATAACATAAAACTCGCGATAGGCGAAAGCGAGGATAAATTACTGCCGAAAGCGGCAAAAACGGCGCGCATTTCGGTAAAGGACGTAAAGCATTTTAAAATATTGAAAAAGTCGCTGGACGCGCGCGACAAAAACGCCTTGTTTTACACATACAATGTGGAAATTTCGGCGACCGAAGAGGTAAAGGAAAAGCGCGAATACCCCAAAGCTAAGGGCAAGGTGGCGGTTATCGGCGCAGGTCCGTGCGGACTGTTTTGCGCGCTGTACCTTGCGCGGTGCGGTATGCAGCCGACGGTTTTTGAAAGAGGGCTTTCGGTTGACGAACGAAAGAAAAAGACCGATTTGTTCGCAAACGGCGGAGCGCTCGATACCGAATGTAACATTCAGTTCGGCGAGGGTGGCGCGGGTGCGTTTTCGGACGGTAAACTCAACACGCAGGTCAACAACGGGCTTGTAAAACAGGTTGTTGAAGATTTTGCGGCGTTCGGCGCGCCGAGCGAAATCTTATACATGTCAAAACCTCATATCGGCAGCGATAAACTGCCGTGCGTTATAAAACGCATGCGGCAGGAAATTATTGCGCTCGGCGGCAGGTTTGTGTTTGGCGCAAAAGTTTACGATTTTGTAATCGACGGCGGTAAACTTACCTCGATTAAATATTTGAAAGACGGCAAGGAGTCTGAAGAGCGGTTCGACGAAACCGTGCTTGCCATAGGGCACAGCTCGCGCGATACGTTCGAGCGGCTTGCGCGCCTTAACGTAAAAATGGAGCAAAAAGATTTTGCCGTAGGTTTTCGGGTGGAACATTTGCAGTCGGAAATCGGCAGAGCGCAATACGGCGAAAAATACACGCTTTTGCCGTCTGCGGATTACCGTTTGGCAAGTCACGCAGGCGCACGCGACGTATTCACGTTTTGTATGTGCCCGGGCGGTTACGTTATGCCCGCGGCAAGCGAAGTCGGCGGCGTTGTCGTCAACGGTATGAGCGAGTACAAGCGCGACGGTCTTAACGCAAACAGCGCGATCGTGTGTCGCGTCGGGCAAAAAGATTTTATCGGCGACGACGCTCTCGGCGGGGTAAGATTTCAGCGCGAGCTTGAAAGAAAAGCATTTTCATACGGTGGCGGCGATTATAAGGCGCCCGTTCAGTTGGTGCGCGATTTTCTTAAAAAGAAAAATTCGTCCTCGTTCGGTGCGGTCAAACCTACCTATCCGCGCGGCGTAACTTTCGCGCCGTTAAACGAATTTTTCAGTGCTGAAATTACAAATTCCATTGCCGATGCCATTATCGATATGGGTAAAAAAATCAAGGGTTTTGCCGACGGCGACGGTTTATTCACCGCGGTAGAGAGCCGAACTTCATCGCCGCTCAGAATTTTGCGCGATGAAAACTGCCAAAGCGTAAACGTTACAGGTCTTTATCCTGCGGGCGAGGGTGCGGGTTACGCAGGCGGCATTACAAGTGCCGGGGCGGACGGTATCCGCGTCGCGCTTGCAATAGCAAAAAAACATGAAATATAGCTCTTGCTTAGCAAGCTCTCACTTTCGCGCAAGCGAAAATATAACTCATCGAGGGGGCGTTTTATGAAAATTGAATATTTCGGACATTCTTGCTTTAAACTGACCGACGAGAAGCGTTCGATTGTGTTTGATCCGTTCGGAGACATCGGATATCGGCAGCAAAAACTTAAAGCCGATTACTGCGTGTGTTCACATAAGCATTTTGATCATTTCGCAACCGATTACGTCGATTGCGAAGAGGTTATTACCGAGGAAAATGCCGACAAGTTCGACTTTTTGGGAACGATATCGAGCTGGCATGACGAGTGCCACGGAAAAAAGCGCGGCGGAAATACGATATTTATCTATTATGCGGATGACGGCACGATATTTTGCCACATGGGCGATATAGGCGAGCCGATACCCGATCCGGTTTATAAGTTGGCGAGAACGGACGTCCTTGCGATCCCGGTCGGCGGTAATTACACGATCAACGCGCAAGAGGCAAAAAAATATTGCGATCTTATCAGCCCGGGGCTTATAATACCTATGCATTATAAGACCGCACGCAGCAATATAGATATAGCGCCCAAGTCGGAATTTTTATCGTTGTACAGTCCCGATAAAATTGTCGGATGCGATCGTTCGATTACGGTCAAGGACGGCTATGTCGGCGACGAGTTTTACGGAAAAATCGTCGATTTCAACGACGATGAATTTTAAAAATTAAAAAGCTCATTATTAAAACATACTTATAAAAATGAAAAAAAGAGGTGTAAAATGATAATTGACGGTCACAAGTATACTCAGGAAGAACTTGATGCATTGACAATACACGACTTGCGTATATTACTAAGCAAAATCGGCGGGGTGCCTAAAGTCAAAAATCGTCAGGTACTCATCGATGAAATTCTGCAAATTCAGGACGGAACTTTATCTCCCACGAGAACCAATCGAGGAAGAAAACCTAAATTCATAAAAATCGAAGCGATGGAGCGCAGCATGCAAGAGGCAGGGAACGCAGAGCAAAACGGCGACATGAACTGTTCTGCGCCGCAGTATGTCGGTCGTTCCGTCGGACAGAATTATGGCGGCGGCAGCGATTACAGCGGCAATTCGCAGTACAACGACAATTCGCAGTACAACGACAATTCGCAGTATAATCCCGCAAGCGATTACGAGCGTCGCAGTTACGGCGGTCAGGGCAATGCTGTGATCGTTTCCGACGGACAAGCCGATAAAACGGTGGTTGCGCAAGGCGTGCTTGAAATTATGGAAAGCGGTTACGGCTTTTTGCGCACATACGATTGCCATTTCGATTATCCCGATTTTTACGTTGACAGGCAGATTTTAAGGAAGTACGGTCTTAAAAACGGAGATTATGTCATAGGTTATGCGGTGAACAAGTTCGATAAAAGCTCGCTCAACGTGCGCGAAGTCGTAAGCATAAACGGAATTCCCGTTGCCGAATTCAGGCGCGGTCGTTATTTCGACGATTACGCCGCGGTTTATCCCGACGAACGTCTTGTTTTGTCGCGCGGGACGGACGATTTTGCCCTTCGCGCAATCGATATGGTTGCGCCTATCGGCAAAGGTCAACGCGGCCTTATAGTCGCGCCGCCCAAAACGGGTAAAACCACGCTGCTTAAAAAACTCGCCCGCGCGATAGAAACCAATTATCCGGGCGTATATCTTATCGTTTTGCTTATCGACGAGCGTCCCGAAGAAGTTACCGATTTTGCCGACGTCGTTAAAAAAGGCGAAGTCGTCGCTTCAACATTCGACGAATCGCCCGAAAAACATATCAAGTTTGCCGAAATTTACTTAGAGCGTGCAAAACGCCTTGTAGAATGCGGTAAAGACGTAGTTATTCTTCTCGACTCTATAACAAAACTTGCAAGAGCGTATAACAACGTAATTCCGTCGTCGGGTAAAACGCTGTCGGGCGGGGTAGATCCGCAGGCGCTTATAGCACCCAAAAAGTTCTTTGGTACGGCAAGAAATCTTAAAGACGGCGCAAGTCTTACAATAATTTCCACTGCTTTGGTCGAAACCGGCAGCCGTATGGACGACGTTATCTTCGAAGAATTCAAAGGCACGGGCAATATGGAAATCGTGCTTTCGAGATATCTTTCCGAACGCAGAATTTTCCCCGCAATCGACTTGTTCAAATCGGGCACGAGAAACGAAGAGAACTTGTTTGATAAAACGCAGATGGAAGGCGTTTACAAGTTGCGCAGATTCCTGGCTCAACAGGATGCGCCGTCCGAAACCTTCCTCGAAATGGTTCAGAAATCTTCGGATAACGACGACCTTTTGAGTAAACTTGACGTATGGATTAAAATGTTCGGCTAAGATGCGGACGGTTGTGTGTTTTTTTTGACGCGTGCATTTTTACAAGCAAATTAAAACAGCGACAAAAAATAATCGTATAGTTTCAGCCCTGAATCGGAGCCGCTTAAAAACGGTCGCTCGGGGTGAAACTGCACTCCGAAAATTTTCGTATCTTTAACAAAAGCGGCTTCGATTACGCCGTCGTCGGAAAAGGCGCATGGAGTAACGTTTTTGCCGCATAATTCGAGTTTTTGGCGATGACAGGAGTTTACCATGACCTTTTTTCCGAAAATATCGCGCATGAAACCTGCTTTGTTTGTAATTTCGTGGTATGTGTCGCGCTTGTCGTCATAGTGAATATATTGCTTTTCTATGCGTTGCGAAAGCGTGCCGCCGAAATAAACGTTAATCATTTGCAAACCGCGGCAAACGCCCATCACGGGTGCGTTTTTGCGTTCAAAAAGGGCAAGCAGGTATTGTTCTGAAATATCGCGCACAAGGCTTACCGACCTGCAATTTTTTTCGCGCGAGCGGTAAAAGCAAGGCGAAATATCGCCGCCGCCTGCAAGCAACAGCCCGTCGCAATCGTTGGCTTTACGCACGTCGGTAGAGAATACGGCTTGCGCCCCGACTGCGGTCAAAGCGTTTTTATAGTTAACAAGTATATTTTCATCGCCGTAAATAAATATTTTCTTCATATGATATTTTACGGCAAAAAGCAGTTCGGAGTTACACATCGGAGGTATATCAATGAAAATCGGAATAATTATCGCAATGGATAAAGAAATGGGCGGTATAATGCGCATCGTAAGCGAGGTCGAACGACTCACGCACAGCGCGCTGTACGAGGTTTACCGCGCTCGGTTCGGCGATAAAATGCTTTATATCGTCAAGTCTGGCATAGGCGAAATAGCCGCGGCTGCGGCAACGCAGTATTTAATTACCGCTTACGGCACGGACTTGATTTTAAACTTCGGCGTTTGCGGAAAGTTAAACCCCGAACTAAAAGTATTGCAAACGGTGGCGGTAAGCTCGGTTGTGCATTATCAGTTCGATTTGTCTGCTATAGATAACGTGCCCGTCGGCTATTACGAAGAGTATAAAAGCATAAACATTCCTACCGCAAAACATCTTTTGGATATTGCTTTGTCGGTGGACGGCAGTTTGAAAACCGCGGTTTGCGCCTCGGGCGATAAGTTTATCGATAAAAAAGAGGATAGACAGCGTTTGTTCAAAGATTTCAACGCCGACGTGTGCGAAATGGAATCGGCGGGCGTTTTGCTTACATGCAACAGGAACAACACGCCGTGCCTTATCATAAAATCCATAAGCGACGACGAGGCAATGGGCTACAACGAATTTTCAAACATTGCCGCCGAACGCCACACCGACCTTATAGAAGCGATTTTAAAAAAGTTATAAACGATATGTCAGATAATAAGGGCTTTGCGCACATTATTTGCGCGGGTGAAAAAAGTTGCAGATTTATGCCCGGGTGCGGCGATCTTGTAATCGCTGCCGACGGCGGGCTTAACTATGCTAGCGAATGGAATATAGAACCGGATATCGTAATCGGCGATTTCGATTCTTTAGGTTACCGCCCGAGCGGTAAAGAAGTGATCGCTCTGCCCGTAGAAAAGGACGATACCGATACGCTTGACGCGGTAAAAATCGCCGTCGGGCGCGGGTATAACAATTTCTTTCTTCACTGCGCGGCAGGGGGCGAGTGCGACCATACGATTGCGAATATCGCCGTTCTTACCATGCTTGCAAAAAACGGCAAGCGCGCATATATGTACGACGGCGAACGCATAGTAACCGTAATTTGCAACGAAACGTTGATTTTTTCGCCCGAGTGCAAAGGGAAACTGTCCGTTTTTGCATGCGGTGACGAAACAAACGTTAAAATCGACGGATTAAAATACGAATATACAGGCAAAATAACCAACGATTTTCCGCTCGGTTGCGGGAATTTGTTTATCGGAAAAAGCGGACGGATATATTCCGAAAAATCCGCAATGATAGTTTTTCCGAGCGAGGTTTTTACCGGTAAACTTTTAAAACGATGCGGAGGACAAAATGAATTATAAGACCGATCTTGAAATAGCGCGCGAGTATAAAATGAAGAACGTAAAGAGCATTGCCAAAAAACTCGGCATAAGCTCGGATAACCTCACTTGTTACGGCGATTATATGGCTAAAATCGATACCGTTTGTGCGGATAGTTTACCGCAAAACGGCAAACTCATTCTTGTTACGGCAATAACTCCCACCAAGGCAGGCGAGGGCAAAACCACAATGACCATAGGTCTTGCAGACGCAATCGCCAAAGAGAAAAGGCGTACATGCGTATGTCTTCGCGAACCGTCTTTAGGACCTGTGTTCGGCGTAAAAGGCGGCGCGGCGGGCGGAGGATATTCGCAGGTCGTACCTATGGAAAATATCAATCTGCATTTCACGGGCGATATTCATGCCGTGGGGGCGGCTAACAATTTGCTTGCCGCTATGCTCGACAACCATATTATGCAGGGTAACGCTTTGAATATCGATTTAAACAACATAACATGGAAACGCTGCCTCGATATGAACGACCGTCAGTTGCGGTTTATTACCGACGGTCAGGGCGGCGGCAAAAACGGCGTCGAAAGAAAGGACGGTTTCGAAATCACGGTCGCATCCGAGATTATGGCGATTTTGTGTTTAGCCTCCGGTATTGCCGATTTAAAATCCCGCCTTGCAAGAATAGTCGTCGCGTATAATACAGACGGCAAACCCGTAACCTGCGGCGATTTAAAGGCGCAGGGTGCAATGACCGCGCTTTTGGTCGAAGCGATAAAGCCAAATCTCGTACAAACGCTCGGCGGCACGCCGGCAATAGTGCACGGCGGTCCGTTTGCGAATATCGCGCACGGCTGCAACTCGGTTATCGCAACACGGTTTGCGCTCAAAAAAGCCGATTTTGTAGTAACCGAAGCAGGTTTCGGCGCGGACTTGGGTGCGGAAAAGTTCTTCGATATAAAGTGCAGGACGGCAGGTTTAACGCCGTCGGCTTGCGTGGTTGTCGCAACGGTTCGCGCGCTCAAAATGCACGGCGGCGCACCGCTCGATGCGCTTAAAACGCCCGATATCGTTGCGCTTGAAAAAGGGTTGCCCAATCTCTTCCGCCACGTTTCAAACGTTACAAACGTTTATAAAGTGCCTTGCGTCGTCGCGATAAATAAGTTTACGACCGACAGCAAAGCCGAACTCGATCTTATAATCAAAAAATGCGCCGAACAAGGCGTTAAAGCGGTTGTCGCCGACGTATGGGGTAAGGGCGGTTCGGGCGCGAAAACTCTTGCACGCGAAGTAATCGCCGCAACCGAAAAAGCAAATAATTTTGAGTTTTGCTATCAGACAGATTTGCCGATCAAAGAAAAAATCGAAGCGGTGGTAACCCGCGTTTATCATGGCACCGGGGTAAGTTATACCGAGCAAGCCGACCGCGCCATTCTTGCGGCGGAGAAAAACGGATTCGGTAACTTGCCTGTTTGTATTGCCAAAACGCAGTATTCTTTTTCGGACGATATGGCAAAGATTTGCGCACCCGACGATTTTACCGTCACCGTAAGGAATGTTAAAGTTTCGGCAGGAGCGGGGTTCGTGGTCGTCTATCTTGGCGATATTCTCACCATGCCCGGGTTGCCGGTGCACCCCGCCGCCGAAAATATCGACGTCGATGAAAAGGGCAATATCTACGGTTTGTTCTGATTTAATCACGAGGTTTTAGTATGTATATCTGGACGGGCATAATAGTAGAAGGTCAGTTAAACGAGGTAAAAGCCGAGGCTATTAAAGCGGAAGAAAAACTAAATCTTCCGCCGTTGTTCGGTTTCCCCATGCACGTTTCGGTAAAGATTTCTTTCTTTGTCCCGAACGATAAAACGAACGAAGTCGTCGATTTTCTGACCGAATATTTTTCTTCGTTAAAACCGTTTGCCATACCCGTTAAGGCGATTGAACTCGAAGATACGATCGTGTGGGTAAGGATGAAAGAGTGCGATGAACTTAAGAAAATTCAGTCCGATATGAACAGGTTGTTAGGCGAAAAATTCGGCGTTTTGGTGCACGAATACGATACCGACTTCAAGTTCCATTCGACACTTTGCATGGCAGACGAGGGCACGGCAAAAGCCTTTTATACCGAGGTTAAAAACGCGCACGTTCCGTCCGTTTTAAAAGCGAAAAAAGCGGGGATTGCCATATCCGAAGAGTGGAAACCGTTCGGGTTCAAAATTATAAAAACCATTGATTTCTTAGCCTGAAAATAAAATTACGATAGACGTAATAATTTTTAAAAAAATAGAAAATATAATCGATTTTTGACATGATTATGTTTTTATGTAAATCATAAAGGAGGGAAAGTAAATGTCGAATTTATGGCACGACGTAAGCATTGAAAGAGTAAAACCCGAGGACTTTATCTGCGTTATAGAAATAGGAAAAGGCAGTAAGAAAAAATACGAACTCGATAAGGAAACGGGGTACATAATTCTCGATAGAATACTGTACACTTCAACTCACTATCCTGCAAATTACGGGTTCATTCCCAAAACGCTTTGCGACGACGGCGACCCGCTCGACGTGTTGTTGCTTTGCTCGGAAGAACTTGATCCGCTGACTATTTGTCGGGCTTATCCCATCGGCGTAATCGCCATGATAGATAACGGAAGATTTGACGAAAAAATTATAGCGATACCTTTTTCCGATCCGACGTACAATTGTTACAAAGATATATCCGAATTGCCGGCGCACATATTTGAAGAGATGCGGCATTTCTTTACCGTCTATAAAAATCTCGAAGGAATGGAAACCGCGGTCGAGCAGGTAAGCGACAGACAAAAGGCGATAGAGGTCATAAAATCCTCGCTCGAGCTTTATAAAAAAACTTTTTCAAAATGATTTCGGCTAAACATGGTAATACCGCCGCCGTGCATGAAATGCGGCTTAAAATGCAGCCGTTCGATGCTATGCCAGACAAGAATAAAGCAAACCTCGGTCTTGCGACCGTGTTTTTGCTAATACAGCGTTGCGCTCGCGTGTTATACGTCGGTATTAACGCGCTCACGCGCCTTGTCTTACCTAAAAACATGGACGCAAGACTTGCAGGCAACCAAAACGCTGCTATTTTCGATGATTTTTGACAAAGTCGAACGCCGACGTACTGGACGTACTTCAAGCGAGAGTTTGGCAAAAAGGGCGTAAATATCGGCGTTTTGGCGGGGTTCGTATTACTCTTGTCTGGCATAAAATCGGGCGAGAAGATTTATGAACTAAGGCTATACGACGAAAAACGGCAAAAGATCGAGCGCGGCGATTATATTGTTTTCACCGCCGAAAACGGCGAACGGCTTACGGCAAAAGTAACCGATATTTTAAGGTTCAACGATTTTGTTAAGCTCTATGCAGCTTTGCCGAAAACCAAAATAGGCTATAAAGCGCACGAAATCGCAGATCCCGAAGATATGGCGCAGTATTATGCCGAAAATGAAATTAAGAAATACGGCGTGGTTGCGCTTAAAATCGAACTCGCAAACCTGCGGTAGTGAGGGAAAAAATCGAATAATAACGTTAAAATCTCAATATTGTTTGACAACTCGCACGGGCGCGCATATAATTAGCGTATAACAAAAAGATTGCCGCATAACGAACGATCGGCGTATGGCAAACAAAGAGCATACTTGAACAACAAGCACAAGGAGCAACTTAAATGCGCATAAAAAACGCTTTCAGAATACTGCTTTCAAACATAGGCACGATATACAAAATCGTGTTATACAGGTTTATCGGAATGGTAATTTTTGCCTTAGTGGCGTATTTTGCCGTACTTTCCGAGTTGAAACCTCTATTTGAACAACCCGAAACCGCCGCTTTAAGAGAGGCTATCGACGCGCTTCTTAAGGGCTTTTTGTCCGGGCACGGCGTAAATACCGAAACTTTGCGCCCCGCGTTCGATGCTTTTACCGCAATGCTTGCCCGCGAACAGAACGTGTTCACGTCCGTCATTTTGCTTACGGGCGTGCTCGTATTCGTTTTAAGGTTCTTTTATGCGTATGGCGATTACGCGTTCGCAACCATGATGAACGGGTTTATGTCGTCTATGAACGTACCCGGGTTCTTCGGCAGTTTTCTGAGCGAAATGGGAAAAGCCGCGTTGTACGCGCTCATTGTAACGCTTATAACCACCGTTGCGGGTACGCTTATAATCGCAATTTCGGTGATAATAGTCGTATACGCTTTGGCTTACATTTCGGTGTTCGCAATCATTTTCTCGGTGGCGTTTCTGGTATTCGGTTTTACGCTCGAGCGCACGTTGCTTTCGGCGTTCCTGCCGGGCATAGTGTGCGGCAAAAAGGGCTTAGGTTCGGCACTCAGACGCTCCGCGCCTAACGGCAAAAATCTTTCTGCGCTTCTCGGCAGTTATTCGTTTTTGCTGTTAATGTTCTTTTACGTCAATATGTCGTTCGGGCTGTTCACGCTGTATATAGGTCTTATCGTATCGCTGCCGCTCACCGCGCTGTACTTCACGCTTGTATCGCTTACCGACTATTACATCGTAACGGGGCGCAGTTATTACGTTGATTACGATACGGTAGTTTCGCCAAAAGAAAAACGCGAAAACGCCGAACTTCTCAAATACTTATAACGCTTAAATATTTATAACAAACGATAAAGATAAAACGATAAAGATAAAATTTTTGCATTAAAAAATGCAGTCAGGAGATGATATTTATGGAGTATATGTTTCAAGTTATACTATCCAAAAACGAAGACGCCTACGCATTGTTTTCCGCGCTCAGGAAGAACGGAATCAAGGGCGTAGTGTTGCCCGCACAAAGTCTTAAATCGGCGTTGCTCGATAACAAAGACGAACACATTCCCGCATTCACGGGGCTCAGGCACGTTGTGGAATACCCGCACGATTCCAACTATGTGGTTACCTGCATAATAGGTGAGGACAAGCTGGAAACAGTAAAGACCATCGTCAGAAGCGTAACCGACGAGATCAAACACAAGGTGGGCATTATGTTTGCGCTGCCGCTTGCATTTGTGGAGGGGCTTGACTGAGATGAATACAATACTGTGCCTTGCGGTGGCTATGGCTATAGGACTTGCGTTTACCCGCCTGGCAAAACTCATAAGTCTGCCCAACGTAACGGCTTACCTCATCGCCGGGCTTGCGATGCACTATCTGGTGCAATTGGCCGGGGTAACGTCGTTTGATAATCTTGATATAATAAACGACGTCGCTCTCGGTTTTATCGCTTTTTCAATAGGCTCTTCTTTCAAACTCAAACACATAAAAGAAATCGGCAAAAGCGTTGTGGTTATCACCGTATGTCAGGCGTTGTTCACGGCTTTGCTCGTCGACCTTGCGCTTATAGGGCTTTCGTTTTGCGGCGTGTTGCACATTTCAACGGCTATATGCCTCGGCGCAATCGCAACCGCAACCGCGCCCGCCGCGACTCTTATGGTCGTAAGACAGTACAAAGCGCGCGGAATAGTAACCGATACGCTTCTTCCCGTCGTCGCGTTCGACGATGCGATAGGTCTTATGGTGTTTGCCATATCGCTTGAACTTGCAAAAACTTTTGCGGACGGAACGAAAACCGTCAACGTAATGGACGTTCTCGTCATTCCGCTGCTCGAAATCATAGCGTCGCTCGGCATCGGCGGGTTGATCGGCACTGCGCTTGCGTTTGCGGCAAAAGTGTTCAAATCAAGGGCAAACCGCATATCGCTTTGCGTGGTGGCAGTCTTTGCGGGCGTTGGTTTAAGCAATGTTTTCGGCGAAGGTTTCCAACTTTCCGACTTGCTTACATGTATGGCTATCGGCGTAATGTACGTCAATATCAATAAGGAAAGCGGCGCGATCATGGATATTATGGACAGATGGACTGCTCCGCTGTTCATGCTGTTCTTTATCATATCGGGTTCGGAACTCGACCTCAGCATCATTCCGAGCATAGGGATCGTTGGAGTTGCTTACATAGTCGTGCGTTCGATGGGTAAATATTTCGGCGCAAACATCGGCGCAAGGATTGTTCATGCAGATAAACACGTTCAGCATTATCTCGGTCTTACGCTTCTGCCTCAGGCGGGCGTAGCCATAGGTATGGCGCAAAAAGTCGCGCTCACGCCCGAACTTCAGGCTGCGCATTTAAGCACGATAATAGTTACGGTAACCCTTTGCGCAACGCTTGTTTACGAAATCGTCGGACCGTTAGTTACCAAATGGGCGCTTGAACGCGCAGGCGAGATCACTATCGAAAAAAAGAACAAAAAAGCCGAGGCAGGCTCGGCAGGTTAATAGTTAGCCACAGGCGACTGCGTCAGAACCCGCCAAAACGCCACAATTTTTGCGCTTTTTGTCAAACTCTCGCTTGAAGTACGTTCGGTACGTCGGCGTTCGACTTTGCCAAAAATCATCGAAAATATCGGCGTTTTGGTTGTTGACAAGTCTTGCCTTGCGTTTTTAGTTAAGACAAGGCGCGTGAGCGCGTTAATACTGTATGTGTATAACCCGTGAACGCAACGATGTATTAGGCAAAAACACAAGGCAAGACCAAGTTGGAAC
>CAKQKA010000034.1 GCA_934247855.1 uncultured Clostridia bacterium
GTGCTTCGCATTTTTGCGGAGAAGAAATCGCCGTGTTGCGGTTCGGTTTTTGCAAGGCAAACGACCGAAATCGTACTCGACCGTACGTTGATGGGAGTTTAACGCAGCAAAAACCGATTTATTCCCGCAAAAATGGGTTCTAACGCTATCACCACTGGCTATCTGTAAATAAAGTTCGGTATTTTACGTAAAATATGTGCGTATGCTGAATGAAAATTCCGAAAAAGTGCTTGAAATCGTCCTTCGCGAGTGCGGCAACGGGTACAAGGTTTTAACCGAGGAAGATTTTTCTTCCGTAACAGGCTTTGCCGATATTATCGACGAATTGTCGTCGAGCGGTTATTTGTCCGTCCGCTTTTCGCAAGGCAGCGAATATCTCGTCGCGCCCACTTACAAAGCCCGCGTTTATTTTGAAGAAAAGCAAAAGGATTATTTTTTCCATGCGGTAGTGTGTAAAAAAGCTGCCGTGTATGCTTTTTTCGGCGCGCTATTTGGCGGCGCAGCCGTGCTTGCGCTTAGTTTTGCGTTATGGGCGGCGTTTATGCGATGAGTTCTATATTATTTGATACGGCGGTTTTGTATGCTCGGTAAAAAGGGGTACGAACTGCTGCGTTTGGCATACAATAACGGGCGAGACGGCAAATATCTCGTTTCGCTCTCGTGTTTAAAAGAAAAACTGACGGCGGACGACGTGCCCGCGCTGCTTACCTTACTTTGCGGCGAAAACCTCATTGACGTGTTATACACCGACAGACACGGAGAGCCGTTTGTTTATATAACGCTTACGCCGTCGGGCGTCGAAAAAGTGCTTGGAAAAAAGCGAAAAACGCGCGAGCTCGGCATCAAAATAATGTTGGCGGCTTTAAGCGCGATAATAACTTTCGCCCTTGGCAAGTTGTTATATTTTTTATTCAGTTGACGATATGATCATATGAAAAAGTGCGGGTATAAGTCGATTATCGGCGTTTTTACGGAAATAAAGAGAGTATTTTACAGGCGAAATGGAAGATAAAAAATTCAAACTTCATTCAAAATTTAAACCGACGGGCGATCAGCCCGAGGCGATAGAGAAACTTGTAGACGGGTTCAGAAACGGGCTTAGGGAGCAGGTGCTTTTGGGGGTAACGGGTAGCGGTAAAACGTTTACGATGGCGAATGTGATAAACGAATTGCAACGCCCGACCTTGGTGATAGCGCACAACAAAACGCTTGCCGCGCAGCTTTGCAACGAGCTCCGCGAGTTTTTTCCCGAAAATCGCGTTGAATATTTCGTAAGTTATTACGATTATTATCAACCCGAATCGTACATTCCGCAAACCGATACTTATATAGAAAAAGACCTGTCTATCAACGACGAAATCGATAAACTGCGCCATAGCGCGACTTTTGCTTTGTCCGAGCGTCGCGACGTAATAGTGGTCGCTTCTGTTTCATGCATTTACGGGCTCGGTGCGCCCGAAGAATACTATAATCTCGCAATCTCGTTGCGCCCGGGCATGACACTCGACCGCGATGCGTTTATGCGAAAACTCGTTTCCATACAATACGAACGCAAGGATATCGATTTTCAGCGTTCGTCTTTTCGCGTTCATGGCGATATAGTGGAAGTGTTTCCCGCAAGCAACTCGGAAATCGTACTGCGCATCGAGTTTTTCGGCGACGAAATCGACCGCATTTGCGAAACCGATTTTTTAACCGGGCGCGTTATATCCGAGCTTAGCCACGCCGTAATTTTTCCCGCAAGCCATTACGCGGTGGAAAGCAACAAAATGCAAAAGGCACTCGCGCAGATAGAAAACGATATGAACGAAGAGGTCGCCGCGCTCGAAGAGCAGGGTAAATTGTTGGAGGCTCAGCGGCTTAAACAGCGTGTTTCTTACGACCTTGAAATGATGAGCGAGATAGGTTATTGCAGCGGCGTTGAAAATTACAGCAGATATTTTGACGGAAGAAAGCCCGGCGAACCGCCTTTTACCTTGCTAGACTATTTTCCCGAAGACTTTATATTGTTCATCGACGAAAGTCATATGACGATTCCGCAGATCGGCGCAATGTATAACGGCGACCGTTCGAGGAAGAAAAACCTCGTAGATTTCGGTTTTCGTCTTAATTCCGCTTACGATAACCGCCCGCTCAGGTTTGAAGAATTCGACGCGCGCGTCGGTCAGATGGTATGCATATCGGCAACGCCCGCAAAATACGAACTCGACCATGCGGGGCAGGTAGTGGAGCAGATTATTCGTCCTACCGGGCTTATCGATCCGCCCGTAGAAATTCGCCCGACTGCTAATCAGATTGACGATTTGTTAAACGAAATCAACAAAACAATCGCAAACGAGGGGCGCATTCTGGTTACCACGCTGACCAAAAAAATGGCGGAACGCCTTTCCGATTATTTAAAAGAACGTAAAATCAAGGTGCGGTATATGCACTCTGATATCGATACGCTCGAACGTATAGAAATCATCGGCGAACTGCGTCGCGGCGATATTGACGTGCTTGTCGGTATAAACCTGCTGCGTGAGGGGCTCGATATCCCGGAGGTCAAACTCGTCGCCATACTCGACGCCGATAAAGAGGGCTTTTTACGTTCCGAAACTTCGCTCGTGCAGACGATAGGCAGAACGGCTCGTAACGTAGAAGGGCGCGTTATAATGTACGCCGATACGATAACGGGCAGCATGCAAAGGGCGATTGACGAGACTAACCGCCGTCGTTCTATACAGCAAAAATATAACGAAGAGCACGGAATCGTGCCTAAGACCATAGTAAAACCCATAGTAAACAGTCTTGAAATCACTAAGAAAGTCGACAGAACAAAGGACGTTTCAAAGAAAGATATTCCCGACGAGATAGAAAAACTGAAAGCGCTTATGAAAGTCGCGCAGAATAATCTCGACTTTGAAAGATGTATCGAAATACGCGACACTATCGCGAAATTAAAACTTAAACTGCGCGGGTAATTGCGCGCGGGTAATTGCGCGCGGGTAATTGTGCGCGGGGCGTGCGAAAGGTTGACTGCGTGTTTTGCGTTTTAGTAAAAGTACGGGTATAAGTCGATTATCGGCACATTCGCCATACATCTACAAAACAAAAGAAAAAAAGCGACAAAAACAAATAAGTCGCGCTATAAGTCGATTATTACATATTTTAACCGCTTTATTGCACGTATAAACACAGAGAACGGATCATGCAAAATTTTATAAGAATAACAGGTGCAAAAGAGAATAATTTAAAAAACATCAGCGTGGACATCCCGCGCGAAAAACTCGTGGTATTCACGGGCGTATCGGGCAGCGGAAAATCCACGCTTGCTTTCGATACGATTTTTGCCGAGGGGCAAAGACGTTACGTTGAAAGTTTGTCAAGCTACGCCCGGATGTTTTTGGGTCAGATGCAAAAACCCGACGTGGAAAAAATCGAGGGACTATCCCCAGCGATATCCATCGATCAAAAAACTACCAATAACAACCCGCGTTCAACGGTGGGCACGGTAACCGAAATTTACGATTATTTTCGTCTGCTTTTCGCAAGAACGGGCGTGCCGCATTGCCCGAACTGCGGAAGAGAAATCCGCCGTCAGACGGTGGACGAAATCGCCGATAAAATCATGGCGATGGGCGAAGGCTCAAGGGTATATATCAACGCGCCGGTCGTCCGCGGAAGAAAGGGCGAATTCAAAAAGGAACTCGACGGTTTTCGCAAAAGCGGTTACGTCCGCGTGGAAATAGACGGCTCTAATTACGAACTCAGCGAAGATATAAAACTCGATAAAAACATCAAGCACACGATCAGCGTCGTGGTGGACAGGCTCATCGTCAAAGACGGTATTCAGAAACGCCTTACCGACAGTCTCGAAACGGCAATCAAACTCGCGGGCGGGCTTGTCGCGTGCCGCTCGGGCGAAACCGAAACGCTGTTTTCAACAAAATACGCCTGCCCCGACTGCGGTATCAGTATAGAAGAGTTGGAACCGCGCTTGTTTTCGTTCAACAACCCGTACGGTGCGTGCGACGAATGTAAGGGCATAGGATTTAAAAAGGAAATTTCAGAAGAGCTGATTCTCGGTGATACGTCAAGGAGTTTGAACCAGGGTGCGCTGTGTATTTCGGGTTGGAATCTTGACAGCAGCAAGTTTACGCAAATGTATTTCCGAGCGCTGTCAAAAAAATACAAATTCAGCCTCGATACGCCTATTAAAGACTTACCGAGAGATATCATTGATATTTTGCTTTACGGCAACCATGGCGAAAAACTGGATTTAGAGTATTCCACGCGTACTTTTCAAGGTCAATATCAGTCCTCGTTTGAAGGCGTGATTTGCAATCTGGAGCGCAGGTATGCCGAAACTACGAGCGATTATACAAAATCCGAAATCGAAAAATACATGGTTACCAAGCCGTGTTCGACCTGTGGCGGCAAAAGGCTTAAAAAAGAAGCTCTCGCCGTTACCGTGGGCGGAAAAAATATTTACGAACTGTGCGAGATGTCAATCGAAAATCTTTACGCTTTTGTGGAAAGCCTCGATTTAGGCACGGCAATGCCCATCGGCGAACCCATTTTGAAAGAGATCAAAGCAAGGCTGAACTTTCTGCGCAACGTGGGGCTTAATTATCTCACGCTTTCGCGCACGGCGGCAACGCTTTCGGGCGGCGAAGCTCAGCGAATAAGGCTCGCCACGCAGATCGGCAGCGGGCTTACCGGCGTTTTGTATATTCTGGACGAGCCGAGTATAGGTCTTCATCAGCGCGATAACGAAAAACTGCTTTCCGCGCTGAAAAACTTGCGCGACCTCGGCAACAGCGTAATCGTTGTCGAGCATGACGAGGAAACGATCCGCAGCGCCGATTTTATTCTGGATATCGGACCTAAAGCGGGCGTGCACGGCGGCGAAGTGGTCGCTTGCGGCACGGTCGAGGACGTTATGGCTTCGCCAAGGTCTGTAACCGGCGATTATTTGTCGGGCAGGCGCAAAATAGAAATTCCCGCGGTGCGTAATGCGGTCGGCGGCAATTGGCTTACCGTATCGGGCGCAAAGCAGAACAATCTTAAAAACGTTGACGTATCTTTTCCCGTCGGCTTGCTTACCGTGGTAACGGGCGTGTCGGGCAGCGGTAAAAGTTCGCTCATCAACGAAATCGTTTACCCAGCGCTTGCCAACAGGCTTAACGGCGCAAGGACGGTCGAAGGTAAATATGACGATATCAGCGGCGTAAGCAACTTCGATAAAGTCATCGCGATAGATCAGTCGCCTATCGGACGTACTCCGCGCAGCAACCCCGCAACTTACACGGGCGCATTCACTTCCATACGTGAGCTGTTCGCCGCGTCGAACGATGCGAAAGAGCGCGGATACAACGCGGGCAGGTTTTCCTTCAACGTGTCGGGCGGTCGGTGCGAACATTGTCAGGGCGACGGCATTATAAAAATAGAAATGCACTTCTTGCCGGACGTATACATTCCTTGCGAGGTATGTAAGGGCACGCGTTACAATCGCGAAACGCTCGCAGTAAAATATAAGGGCAAAAACATAAACGACGTTCTTGAAATGACCGTAGACGAAGCGGTTACTTTCTTTGAAAATATTCCGAGGATATATTCAAAAGTTAAAAGTTTGCAGGACGTCGGACTTGGTTATATTAAGTTAGGTCAGCCCGCAACGACGTTATCCGGCGGCGAGGCTCAGCGCGTTAAACTCGCAACCGAACTTTGCAAGCGTTCGACGGGGCGCACGGTCTATATTTTAGACGAACCGACCACGGGGCTTTCTTCTTACGACGTCGATAAACTAATCAGCATTTTATGCAAACTGCGCTCGGGCGGCAATACTATTATTGTAATAGAGCACAATCTCGATGTTATAAAAGTCGCCGATTATATCGTGGATTTAGGTCCCGAGGGCGGCGACGGCGGCGGCACTATCGTCGCGAAAGGCACTCCCGAAGAAGTTGCCAAAGTCGAAAAAAGTTACACCGGGCAGTTTTTAAAAAGAATACTTGCCGGCGAGGTTATAGGCAGTAAATAATATCTCGTTTTGCGATATGCGCGTCGTCGTAAATCGTTTCGCTTGCGCTAGCGGAAAAAAATAACAAAAGGAAAAGGGCGTTTCGCCCCGAGAAAAATATGATCAGAGACGAATTTAAAAATGCAGATAAAAAGACTATCGAGCAAAAAACAAAAGTTGCAAAAAACGTGGGTAACGAGCGCGAGTATTACGCGAAGAAAATGTCAAAAATCAACTCGTTGTTCGCGCCCGTAAAATTCAGCACGATTTTTTGTCTTGTCTGTTTTGTGTTTATGAGCGCATTATATATTCTTACCATCGCAGTCTCAAAAGAATATAAAATCGACTGGATATGCATAACCGTTTTTTCGCTCACCGTCGCGCTCGTTGTATGGACGGTAGTGTGGTTTGCAGTGCTTGTTCCGCATCTTAAAAAGCGCGCGGCGTTTTGCAAAAGCGAACTCGAGCGTATCAGCCGCGAGTACGTTTTAAAAAATACCCGTAAAGCGTAAAAAATCTAAAAGCGGTAAAAATGAAGACAAAACGTATTTTAATAACCGTAGAATATAAGGGTACGAACTATTTCGGCTGGCAAAAAAACGGCGAGTTGAACACTATCTCGGGTGCGCTTGAAAGTGCGTTTAATCGACTTATAGGCGGAGATATCAGAATTTATGGCAGTGGCAGGACGGATGCGGGCGTGCATGCAATAGAGCAAACCGCGCACCTCGATATTCCTTTCGATTTTATGCCGACAAAAAAGATTCCCGAGGCGGTAAACGAGTTTTTGCCGGAAGATATTCGCGTAAAAACGGCAAAGGAAGTTTCCGATAAATTCCACGCAAGGTATAACGTTAAAACTAAAACCTATCTGTATAAAATTTATACGGGCGCGGTTTCATCGCCGCTTCGCACGGGGCTTTATGCGTTTGTACCCGTCGCCCCGGACTACGAAAAAATGAGAGCAGCCGCGGCTGTTTTTGTAGGAAAACACAATTTTTCGGCATTTTGCACTGCGGGCGGCGACAGCGAGTCTTTCGACCGCGAAATTGTTTCTTTCGACGTGATAAAGGGTAAAGGCGAATTTTATTTTTACGTTTGCGGCAAAGGTTTTCTCTATAATATGGTAAGATATCTTGTCGGCACGGTTATAAAAGCGGGTAAAAATAAAATAACGCCCGAGCAGATCGCGTCGGCGTTATCTACGGGCGATAAATCTTTCGTCGGTGAAAAAATGCCCGCGGACGGCTTGTATTTATACAAAGTCGAATATTGATAAAACCTCATAAAAGTCTGTCTATAAGTCGATTATCGACATATTTAAGTATTTGTTGCGTGCTTGCCGCTTAAAAACGCAAAACGCGCGATAATCAACATATAGGCTTGTTTTTTAGTCGACTTTACGCAAAAACTCTTCGGCTTGCTTTATAGATGTAAAACCTTTATATCTGCATTTCGAGCCGTCTTTTTCGAGTTGGGCGATAATGTCGCAGGCTGTAGACCAGCTGTTGGTTATAACAAGATCGGTCGGGTGCTGAATGGCGTAGTATTTAGAAGAATGTCCGCTTAATACTTTTCTTATTTTAAGGCGTTTCAGCGTTTCGGCAAGTTCTTGCTTTTTTGCTTTTTCGTCTGACGCTTTTTTGTGCATCCGTAAGAGGTCGGACGGGCGCAACCGTCTTATGGTAATCGCATTAAGAATTTGCGCTGCGTCACCTTTGGTAAGTTTCGAAATATCGATAGCGTTAAAATCATCTTCGCTTAAACAGCGTCGTATATAGTCGATTTGTTTCTCGCTTGCCTTTTCAAACTGCCAGCCGTAATACTCGGTAAGATCCCAGAATTTCTGCTCGTCGGCGTATTCGCTTTTAAAAATCGCGTATGCGTTATCTATTGCTTCCTGTAAACCCGAATAGCCGCTTTCTTCATAGATAAAGTTGCCTTTTTGCTCGTCGAACCTATAGCGCATAACCCGTGTTTTCCCCAGTTCGTCTATAGCTTTAATGCCGATTCGATCCCCGCAGGAAAACTGATATACAAGGTCGCCGTTTGCTTTTTTAAGCCAGTTGATTTTACGTGTTTTAACGCCTTGTTCTTCGGCAAAAAGTTTAACGGCGGTGGCGTTCGCAATCCACACTTCGGGGCAATCCATCGCCTGATCGCAAATTTCGCGCATGTCGGTAAGCATGCCTTGCAGGTCTTTCCGCTTGCGTTCGGGCACGGCTTGCGGATCAAGCCCCATAAGTTCCGGTGCTGTGCAAATAGATAGTTTTCCGCATATGCCCACGCAGTCTATAAGCGTAAGATATTGTTTTCCCTCGGCGCGCCGTAAGCCTCTGCCCACCATTTGTGCGTACAGACTCTGATTATGCGTCGGTCTGGCGATTATAATCGTTTCGATCAGCGGCAGATCCGTCCCTTCGGTGAAAATCATGCAGTTTACAATGCAGTTTATTTTGCGCGCGGTAAAATCGGCGATTATGCTTTTTCGCCCCTCGGTTTTCTGGCTTACGACCACCGCTCCGGGTATTTTAGAAGCGATGTTCTCGGCGTGTGCAACCGACGTTGCGAAAATAAGCGTCTGACCGCGCGCGTATTTTTTATAAACCTCGGCTATCCGATCGTTCGCCGCCTCGAAATTGACGGCTTTGTCAAGTTCCGAGTTATGGAAATCGCCCAGCCGTTCTTTAACGCCGCGCACGTCGTACCCAATGTCTACGCGCAAGCACTTGATATCGGTCAGCCAGTTGTTTTTTATTCCCCAGCGTAAATCGCGCTGAAACAAAATCCGGTCAAAAACGTCGTCCAGCCTGACTTTATCGCCACGGTTCGGCGTCGCGGTGAACCCGACGCTTATTCTCGGTTTGAAATAAGAATAAATTTTCTTGTAACTCGGCGCGGCGGCGTGGTGCGCCTCGTCGGTGATTATCATATCGAAATCATTGGGCGAAAAATCGTCAAGTCGTCTTATCAGCGACTGAACGCTTGCCGAAACGACCTGTTCGCCGTGCGAATGCTCGGAGCCTTGTTCAACGCCGCACGGGCAGTCGTAATATTTAATCGGTTGATGAACGAGCTCCTCTCGGTGCGAGATTATCAGCACGCGCCCCTTCCTTTTGATATGCGAAAACACGACGGTCTTGCCAAGCCCCGTCGCCATGCATACAAGCGCGCTTCCGCCGTTTAAATTGTCGATAAGGTCAACACATTCCTGTTGATAATCTCTGAGCGTTGTCATCGTTCTTTACTTTAAAACATTTGCGTTTAATCGGTAATTGATAATTACCGTAACCATTATATTACAAATGCCGCAAGATTTCAAGAAAATTTTTACGCGCGGGTAAAATGCGGATAAAATATATTTTACAAAGCAAGGTCGAAAACCAATGAAAAAGAAAATCGTTATTATAGCGAGCGTTGCCGTAATCGTTATCGCGGGCGTTTTTGCCGCGGTGTATTTCGGGCTTAACGCGGAGTGTCGGCACGATTACGAGCGAGTCGTAACAAAACAGACGACTTGCCTCGAAGCGGGTACGGAACAAATCGTTTGCGCAAAATGCGGAGATGTTAAAGATGAATTTTCAGTTTCTGCGCTCGGGCATGACTTATCCGAACCGACGCGGATCGAACCCACGCATGAAACCGACGGCGGTATATCGGAAATAAAATGTTTAAGGTGCGGCGAGGTCGTTGAACCTGCCGTTGCGCTCAATCGGTTGAGGTATGTCGTCGTTTGTCTGTCGCTTAAAAGCGCAGGCATGTTAAACGGTGTTATCGATATGCAGCTTTGGTATTCTTTGAGCAGTAACGCGGCTGTCGTCGTCGGCGGAGCGGGCGAGGATAAGTATCTTTCGGATATAGCGGACGTCGACGAGCACAAACGCAACTGCGGTTATTTTGTATTCGAAGCCTCTGTAGGCGAAACGGTTGAGGTAATTCTGGATATCGATATCGAGTGCGACGTAGAGTGGTATCTCGGCGATTTATTGTTAAGTAAACGGCTGGACGCAAAATTCGTTGTGGCAGAGACCGACAGCGTATACTTTGCACAGATTTATTCGCTTGAAAAATTGCATACCGTCGAGGTGTCTTCCAATGCCAATGGGTACGCGCCCCGAGTAAATGTCGTGGCGGGCGGCGGATATAACGGCGGATATTACGAGGGCACGAAATTGCAGCTTGCGGCCGACGATATAGACGGATATACCTTCTATTGCTGGGCAAAAGACGGCGCGGCTTTATCGAGATCGCAAACTATTGAAACCGACGCAATAAAGAAAAACGAAAAATTCACCGCGCTTTATAATAAATTGTCAAAACTTTCAGTTGCGTGCGGTGCAGGCAATGGAGCGGTATATGTGTCAACCGAGGACGACTCATCAAACGGCGAAACCGAAATAGAACAGGCTATAGAAGGGCGCACGTATTATCTGTACGCCGTAGCCGCCGACGGTTACGAATTTGCAGGGTGGTATGACGGAGACGAATATATCGGCAACGACTTGCCGCAGGAGTATTTAATGCCGAATACCGATAAAACGTTGACCGCGAAGTTTGTAAAAAAGTCGGAAAACAAGGTGTAAACGGCGACCGATTGTCGAAAATATGTAAAAAACCGATATAAAATAAACATTGCGGGCAATTTTTTTGTTTACCGCGGTGTTTTTTTTGTTTTCCCCTTGAAAAAAACCGACGACTATGATACAATGTGAAGGCAAACGGCAAACAGGCTTTATATAGCGCGAATTTTTTTGCCGTACGGGGAGTTTTATGGATATAAAAAATATTTTAAGCAAGTGCGACCACACTCTGCTTGCGCAAACCGCAACCAAAGAGGATATTTTCCGCATTTTAGACGACGGAATGAAATATCATACCGCGTCGGCTTGTATTCCGCCGTGTTTCGTAAAGGCTGCAAGCGAGTATGTTAACGGCAAACTCGCCATTTGCACGGTTATCGGTTTCCCCAACGGTTACAATTCCACCGAGGTGAAAAAGTTTGAAACCGAGCGCGCTCTCGCGGACGGCGCCGACGAAATCGATATGGTAATAAATATCGGCGAGCTTAAAGCGGGCAATTACGACTACGTTCGGGGCGAAATCGCAACGCTCAAAAAGGTTTGCGGCGATAAAATTCTTAAAGTCATAATCGAAACATGCCTTCTGACCGACGAAGAAAAGATTATTTGCTGCAAACTCGTAACCGAGGCGGGCGCTGATTTCATAAAGACCTCAACGGGTTTTTCTAAAGCGGGCGCAACTTTTGAAGACGTTAAACTTATGGTAGAAAACGTCGGCAAGGGCGTTAAAGTAAAAGCCGCGGGCGGCATAAGCAGTATTGCCGATGCGGAGAAATTCCTTGAACTCGGCGCAGACAGGCTCGGTACGAGCAAGGTGGTCAAAATTGCCAAAGAAATGGGGATATAAGTCGATTATCGTGCAATTAGCATCGTTAATCTCACAATAAAAAAGAATAATAAAGATATCAGGGAGGATATAAAAATGCCGGTTCCAACACCGCACATTACCGCAAAAGCGGGTGATTTTGCAAAGACAGTCCTTATGCCGGGCGATCCGCTCCGCGCTAAATTTATTGCCGAAACTTATCTCGAAAACGCCGTACTCGTAAACAACGTGCGCGGCGTAAACGGCTACACGGGGTACTATAAAGGTAAACGCGTTTCGGTTATGGCTTCGGGTATGGGGCAACCGTCTATCGGTATCTATTCGTATGAATTGTTCAATTTTTACGACGTAGATAATATCATAAGGGTAGGTTCCTGCGGTAGTTTCGATAAAGATCTGCACGCGCGCGATATTATTCTCGCAATGGGCGCATGTACCAACGGAAATTACGCTAAACAGTATAATTTGCCGGGTACTTTTTGTCCGATAGCAAGTTTTTCGCTTTTAAAACGCGCGGCGGAACTGTGCGACAAAGCGGGACTAAACTATAAAGTAGGCAACATTTTCTCGTCCGATATATTCTACGACGATGCAAATTCGGGTATGGACTGGGCTAAAATGGGCGTGCTCGGCGTTGAAATGGAATCCGCCGCGCTGTATTGCAACGCAGCAAGAGCGGGTAAAAACGCGCTTTGCATTTGCACGGTAAGCGATTCTTTCATTTACCCGGAAGAAAACACCACCGCCGAAGAAAGACAGATTTCCTTCACAAAAATGATGGAAATCGCACTTGAACTTGCGTAATAATTTTTTAAAAGTGTGTCTATAAGTCGATTATCGGCACATTCGTATATTATTGAGGAATACATAATGAAAAGAGTATTTATCATCGTGCTTGACAGCATGGGAATAGGCGAACTGCCCGACGCGCACCTTTGGCACGACGAGGGGAGCAATACTTTAGGGGCGATTCGCAACCACCCTAATTTTAATTGTCCTAACCTTACAAAACTCGGTCTTTTCAATATCGAGGGCGTAGGCGGCGGAATTGCAAACCCAGAGGCAAGTTTTGCCCGCATGGCGGAAAAGTCTATGGGTAAAGATACTACAATCGGGCACTGGGAAATCGCGGGAATAATCTCGCCCAAACCGCTGCCCACGTATCCGAACGGTTTTCCCAAAGAGGTAATCGACGAGTTTGAACGTCAAACCGGCAGAAAAACGCTTTGCAAAAAGCCGTATTCGGGTACCGAAGTCATTAAAGACTACGGCGAAGAGCATATAAAAACGGGCGCGCTTATCGTCTATACGTCGGCGGACAGCGTGTTTCAGATCGCCGCACACGAGGACGTCGTGCCGGTTGATGAGCTTTATGAATATTGTCGCATCGCGCGCAGGATTTTGCAGGGAGAACACGGCGTAGGCAGGGTTATCGCAAGACCGTTCAACGGCGAATATCCGTTTACGAGAACGACGCGCCGCCACGATTTTTCGCTTGATCCGCCTGCTGCAACAATGTGCGACCTAATTAAGAAAGCAGGTCTTGCAAGCATTTCCGTCGGTAAAATTTTCGATATTTTTGCGGGACGCGGGCTTACCGAAAGCAACCCGATGAAAGGCAATGCCGACGGCATGCGCATAACGCTCGAAAAACAAAAAGAGGATTTTTGCGGTCTTGAATTTACGAATCTTGTGGATTTCGATATGCTTTACGGGCACAGAAACGACGTCGCAGGGTATGCAAAAGCAATGACCGAATTCGATGTTTCGTTGGGAACGTTTATGGAAAACATGCGTGATGACGACGTGCTTATCATAACCGCCGATCACGGCTGCGATCCCTCCACTCCGTCTACCGACCATTCGCGCGAGTACACGCCTATGCTCATTTACGGCAAGAATATCGAAAACGGCGTAGACCTCGGTACGAGAAAGAGCTTTGCCGACATTTCGGCAACCGTGCTCGAGTATCTCGGCGTAGATCAGGAAGGTACATGCGGCGAAAGTTTTCTTTCGCTTGTCAAGCGTTAAGTAAAAGCAATAAAAGTAAAGCTATAGGTCGATTATCGGCTAATTAGTATATTTGATTAAAGGTGAAAAATGACTGATAGAGAATTGATGTTGTATGCGGTAAAAGCGCGTAAAAACGCATATATACCGTATTCGGGTTATGCGGTAGGCGCGGCATTGCTTACGAAAAGCGGCAAGGTTTACACGGGTTGCAATATAGAAAACGCGTCTTTCGGCGCAACCATTTGCGCGGAGCGTACGGCTTTCGTCAAAGCCATATCCGAGGGTGAAGAGGAATTTAAAAAAATCGCGATCGTGGGCGGCAAGTCCGAACTTTCCGACTGCTGCGTGCCTTGCGGAATCTGCCGTCAGGTTATGACCGAGTTTTGCGATAACGAATTTGTAATACTGCTCGGCACGCCCGACGATATTACTTCTTACACGCTCGAAACGTTGTTGCCGTTGTCGTTTACCAACGAAAACATGTAAGCGGGTAGCGATTATGAGAGCATACGATATTATCAAGAAAAAGCGCGACGGATTTGCGCTTACAGACGAAGAAATAAGATTTTTTATCGGCGGTTACGTATCGGGCGAAATACCCGATTATCAGGCTGCCGCGTTGTGCATGGCGATTTACTTTCGGGGAATGACCGACGAGGAAACCGCCTCGCTCACTTTTGCCGTGCGCGATTCCGGCGAAAAATTGCATTTTGAAAACATAAACGGCTTGCGCGTAGATAAACATTCTACGGGCGGCGTAGGCGATAAAACAAGTCTTATCGTTGCGCCCGTGGTTGCCGCGCTCGGCGTAAAAGTTGCAAAAATGAGCGGTCGCGGCTTAGGTCATACCGGCGGAACTATAGACAAACTCGAGTCTATCGACGGCTTCAAAGTAGATTTGCCCGTCGCCGAGTTTGAACGCATCGTCAACGAAATCGGCATTGCGATAGTCGGGCAAAACGCCGAACTTGCGCCTGCCGATAAAAAGCTGTACGCCCTTCGCGACGTTACCGCCACGGTAGACAGCATGCCGCTCATCGCCTCAAGCATTATGGGCAAGAAACTCGCCGCCGACGACGACTGCATCGTGCTTGATGTAAAAACGGGCAGCGGTTCGTTCATGAAAACCGTCGAGGACAGCACTGCGCTCGCCAAAATTATGGTAAACATCGGCAAGCGCGCGGGCAAGAAAATGCTTGCGCTCATAACCGATATGGATATTCCCTTAGGGCATGCAATCGGCAATGCGCTCGAGGTTAAAGAGGCTATCGAGGTGTTAAACGGCAAAGGGCCCGAAGATTTAACCGAGGTTTGTATAGCTCTTGCAACAAATATGTTATATCTTGCCGAAAAAGGCAGTTTGGAGCAGTGCGAAAAAGATGTTCGCCGTGTTCTTAAAGATAAAACCGCGCTCGGCGTGCTTAAAAAAATGGTCATAGCGCAGGGCGGCAACGGCGAACTTATCGATAACCCGTCGCTTTTTAAAACCGCGGCATACTCGCAAGATGTTTTAGCCGATAAAGACGGATATATAACAAGAGTAGATACCGAGGGCTACGGCGTCGCAAGTTTATTGCTCGGCGCGGGGCGTAACAAAAAAGAAGATAAAATCGATTATTCTGCGGGCATCGTCTTAAACAAAAAGACGGGCGACGCGGTTAAAAAAGGCGATATCATCGCTACGCTGTACGCAAACAATAAAGATTTGTTTGCCGAGTCCGAAAAAAGATTTTTGCAAAGCACGGTAATAGGAAACGAAAAACCTGTTTTGCGCCCGCTTATTCTCGGCAAAGTCGAGTAAAAGCAAAAACGCAATTTGATACGCAAAACGAATAAACGGCAGGTCAAGCGGCTCGCCGCGACGAAAAGATACCAACGAATTATAAAACAGAGATACAAGCGAAGTTATGGCAAAATTATATTTCAAGTTCGGCGCGATGGGCTGTTCAAAAACCGCGCAAGCTCTTATAACAAAGTTTAATTATGAAGAAAAAAATATGAAGGTTTTATTGCTTAAACCTTCCGTTGATACGCGTGACGGCGCAGACGTAGTGCGTTCTCGAATCGGGTTAGAGGCGAAAGCCGTGGTAGTAAAACCCGAGGACGATATTTACGCACTGTTCGCGGGGTGCTATTTCGACCGAGCCGCCGTAATAGTCGACGAATGCCAGTTTTTAAAAGAAGAGCAGGTCGATCAGCTTTCGCGTATAGTAATGGATTACGAGATTCCCGTGTTTTGTTTCGGTTTAAGCACGGATTTTACCACTCATTTGTTCGAGGGCAGTCGCCGCCTTTTCGAGATTGCCGAGTCTATCGTAGAGATAAAGTCGGTTTGTCGTTGCGGCAAAAAAGCTACGGTCAACGCGCGTATAGACGATAAAGGCAACGTCGTTTTCAGCGGGGAACAGGTAGTTCTCGGCGGTAACGACCGCTATGTGCCTATGTGTCGTAAATGCTGGTTAGAAGAAAAAGCCAAGCAAAAACTGCAGGAAAAATCCTGAATGAAAACATAAATTAAGTAGTTTGATATTAAAAAATGCCGCCGCTGAAAAATTTCAGCGGCGGTTGTGGATTATCGGCAAAAACCGTGCGGCACGATTTTTACGCCAAGGCGAAGTTTATTATTTATTTAGTTTTAGATTTTAATTGATCGAACGCGCGTATGAACACCGCCGAAACGTATTCGATTTTTTCCGCGTCGGCGTCGCTCGGCAAATAGGCTTTAATCATATCGCTTATGCGGATTGTTTTCAGCCCGTCCGAATCTTTTGCGATCTTGTCAAGGTCGTTAAAAATTTTATCCGCAAGCACGTCGCTTTCATCCTCGCTTACAATGGTGCGCAAAACGAGTTTAAGCATATTCTTCAGCTCGTCCTCTTCGCGCACGGCAAACCCGCCCGCAAATGCATAAAGCACGGTGGCAAGTCCGCCTGCGGTAAAACTTTTAGAAACCACGATATCGGTAGAAATTTTGCCTATCGCCGCCGCAACGCAGTAAACGGCAAACGCAAGGCAAAACGGCAACAACTGATTGAGCTTTTCGGGCGGCGAGCATCTTTTTTTAAGCAAAAACAGCACCAAAAACACTATAATCGCCGTTGCCACGCAATCAATGCTGTATTTTGACAGCAGCGCAACGAGTTCTATCTGCATCTTTTTCCTCCTTTTCGGGGAAAAACGCACTCATAAAAGACTGTTTATCAAGGTTCTTTTTTTCATTGAATGTCTCAGTCGGTCGCTTTTTCTTTTTTAAATAAAAAGCATTTTGCATGTTTCCCTCCTTTACCA
>CAKQKA010000035.1 GCA_934247855.1 uncultured Clostridia bacterium
GTTTTTATTTCAAGATTCATCGGTTAACCTTCACCGAACCACGCGACTATCGCGTGGTTTTTCTTTATATCAAAAAAACGAGGTATCGCCGAATTGGCGAAGCCTCGTTTTTTTATTTTGTCTGGTGCCGCTGGCCGGGGTCGAACCGGCACGATCGGTGAAGATCGAGGGATTTTAAGTCCCTTGCGTCTGCCTATTCCGCCACAGCGGCACATAACGCTTGGTATTATACCGCTATACAATGTTATTGTCAAGCCATAATCGGCAATTTCTTAAAAATCGATTTTTTTAACCCAAGTTTTAATATTGAACTACAAATCGCGTATAGTTGATTAAGTTGATTTTTAATGCCGACAAATCTAAAACGCAACTTTAGATTTGTCAAAAAAAACTTTATCCTACAGTTGAATTTATATTTTTGTTTGTAATAATTTAGCGGGCTATAGGTCGATTATCGGCACTTTTAATAAAATGCAGGTGTATTTGTGTTGATTTAATTAAATCGGGCTTCTTTTACTTTAAAACCCGCCTATAAGCCCGTTATCGTGTAGTTGGCAATGTGAAAATTATCGTTTTGTAATATTTGATATAGCGTTCTGATTAATTGCTGTCATGAAATTAAGAAGAACGCTTTTTGCAGATAAAAAAACATCTCAGCTTTATTAAATTTGAGCAAATTATATTTAAAAATAAAAAAATAATTGAAAAATTTTATAATTGGTGATACAATAACATTGCTAAAATGACGCGTGCAGTCTGATAAAAAGTGAACAAAAAAAGCTCTGTAAGAACAGAACTTTTAATGATCGCCAATGCGAATAGGTGATTAGACAAAGTTTTATTTGAACTCGCTTTGTTATTTTGTACCTTAAGTCTAACACAAAAAAAACATGTTGTCAAGGGAGGAATGTAAAAAAATGGAAAAATTTTATGTAGGGACGGATATCGGAACAAACTCGGTAGGTGTGGCTTGTACCGATGAGAATTACAAATTGCTACGGGCAAAGGGGAAAGATTGTTGGACTGTAAGGCTTTTTGAAGAGGCTAAGACCGCTGCCGAAAGAAGAACGTTCAGGACGGCAAGAAGGAGATTGGCTCGGCGCAGGCAAAGAATTGCCTGGTTGCAGGATTTGTTTGCCCCGTATATCGAAGACAAAACGTTTTTTATTCGCTTAAATAACAGTCAGTTTTTGTCTGAAGATAAGGATGAATTGCTTGGCGGTAATAAAAACAATCTTTTTGCGGGCGAGTATGACGATAGAAAATATCACGAAGAATTTCCTACTGTTTTTCACTTGAGAGAAGCATTGATTAACGACGGGAAATACGATTTGCGTTTGTATTATCTTGCATTACACCACATAATCAAATATCGCGGGCACTTTTTGTTTGAGGGCAGTGTTGAGGAAATACGAAACTTTTCAAGGCTTTTAAACGGGTTGAACGACGTGATAAGCGATTTGTACGGCGACGAAATATCTGCATTTTCTGAAACCGCGTCGGATGAAGTGAAGGCAATTTTACTCGACAAAACAAAGGGAATAAAAGATAAACAACTTTTGCTTGAAAAATTGTTTGCGGTGAGCGATAAAACAAGTAAAGAAATAATAAAGGGAATAATCGGAGCAAAGATTTCGCCCGCGGTGTTATTCGGCGAAGAATACAAAGAGTTAAAGAACTTTTCTTTTAAAGAAACGTCCGACGATACATTTGAACAAATGCGCATGGATTATGGCAATAATTTTGCATTGCTTGAAGCTATGCGCTCGATATATAGTTACGTTACGTTTGAGAAACTGCTTGAAGGGCATCGCGATATATCGTCCGCAATGATTGCCGTGTATGATAAACATAATAGTGATTTAAATAAACTTAAAAATTTTATCAGAACCGAAGCCAAAGAATATTACAATCAAATATTCAGAAACGTAAATGAAAAGAGCAACTATGTAAATTACATAGGTCATACGATTAAAGACGGTGTCAAGAAAAAAGTCAAACGTTGTAAGGATGAAGAATTTTTTGCATATCTGAAAAAGATATTATCCTCGCTAAATAATGTCAACGACGATGCATGTCGCAACGCAATTCTTGCCGAGTTAGAAAACGGAACGTTTTTGCCTAAAATATTGCATAGCGATAACGGGTTGTTCCCAAGGCAAATAAACGAAGCCGAACTAAATAGAATTGTAACTAATATGGTAAAAAATTATCCGGAAACGGCAGCGTTCGCTGATAAAATTTTACCTCTTTTCAGGTTCAGAATTCCGTATTATGTCGGACCTTTGACAGGTACAAACTCATGGGCGGTGCGGACCTCCGAAAAGGTTACTCCCTGGAACATTGAGCAGGTTGTCGATTTCGCGAAGAGCAACGAAGAATTTATGCGCAGAATGACAAACAAATGTACATATTTGCGTGGTGAGGACGTTTTGCCTAAGGCGGCTATACTTTACCAAAAATTCGACGTGTTAAACCAAATCAATAAACTGCGTGTTAACGACATGTTGCTCCCGATTGCCCTGAAGCAAAAAATATATAACGAACTATTTCTTGTTTACCCGAGAGTGTCCGATAAGAAGATTAAAGAATTGCTTGTTCGCGAGAATTACATTTCGGCTGAAGATGCTAAAGCAATTGTTTTAAAGGGTAAAGACGGCGAGTTTAAAGCGTCAATGTCTACTTATATAAGATTGAAAAAGATTCTCGGCAATTTTGTGGATAAGGATATCGAATCCGGTGGCGGTGTATGCGAAAATATCGTGCTATGGCATACGCTCAATACGGACAAGAAAATTGTAGAAAATTTAATCAGAAAGAATTACGGCAAAATTCCCGAAATCAAAGCGGCAATTTCTCAACTTAAAGGTTTAACGTTTAACGATTTCGGTAAATTATCCGCTAAATTTTTGAACGGAATAACGGCAATCAATAAAACAACCGGCGAAATAGTAACTATTCTGGACGTTTTGTTTGATACAAACGAAAATTTGAATGAGATTCTCAACGACGAAAACTACAATTTTGCCGAAGTAATCGAAAGCGAAAACGGCGTAGCCGATAGCAAAGTCGATTATAGCTCGGTTGAGGAATTATACGTTTCGCCTGCGGTGCGTCGCGGTATATGGCAAACACTCGGCATTATAGACGAGTATGTGGCGGCGATAGGAAAAACTCCCGATAAAATTTTTGTTGAAGTAACTCGTGAGGACGGAAAGAAGGGCGATGAAGGTCGCACTCAGCCGAGAAAACGTCAGCTCCTTGAAAAATATAAAAATGTCGGCGAAGCGTATGCTGACGTTATAGCCCAACTCAACGATGAAAAATACAGTGATTTAAAATTGAGGCAGGAACGACTGTTTTTATATTTCAGACAGCTTGGCAGGTGTATGTATTCCGGTGCACGTATCGACCTTGAAAATCTGAATACAGACACATACGACGTAGACCACATTTTGCCGAGGACATATATAAAAGACGACAGCCTTGATAACAAAGTTCTTGTATTGCGTAGTAAAAATGCAAAGAAATCTGATACTTATCCTCTGCCCGAAGAGTTTTTTAATCAACGCAACTTTTGGAAAATGTTGCTTGAAAAAAATCTTATTTCCCGTACGACGTATGACAGGCTTACACGAACCGAACCCCTCGGCGATAACGATTACAAGGACTTTATAAACCGTCAGAAGGTTATAACCGATCAGACGGCGAAGGCTGTAATCGAATTACTCGGGAGAAAATATCCGAATACAAAAATAGTATTCAGCAAAGCCAAAAACGTTAACGATTTTAAAAATAAGTTTAACTTGTTCAAGTGCAGAGAGACGAATGACTTACACCACGCGCGCGACGCCTATCTTAACGTGGTTGTAGGCAACGTTTACGATACCGTTTTTTCAACGCCGATAGCAATGTTCCGTCATGACGGGGACGCTTGGCGCACGTACAATCTTAAAAAATTGTTCACTCGCGATGTAGCGGGTGCCTGGAGTGACGATATCAGAAAGACCGTGCTCGATACATTCGCCAAACATTCTATGATGGTTACAAGATATGCGACTTGTAATAAGGGGATGTTTTATGATCAAACCGTGTATGAAAAAGGGGATAGTTGTATAACTGCGCCGAGAAAGGGTGCAGGACCTCTTGCCGATTATTCAAAATATGGCGGCTATAGTTCTCAGAAAACAGCATATTTTGCAATAGTGTCGTCTATAGGCAAAAAGGGGGAACGTATTAAAACAATTGAGGCGATACCCGTACTTGTCGATTATAGGTCGAAAGCCGATCCCGATGCGATTATAAAATATTTAAAAGCAAAATTAAATCAACCGGAAATAATAGTTTCCAAACTAAAAATTAAACAACTTGTTTCGTATAACGGAACGTTATGTAGTATAGCAGGGATTACTGGCATGCAAATTTCAGTTCATAATGCGAATCAGTTATTTACCGATAACAAAACCGATGAATATGTTTGTGCTTTGTTAAAACTGTTGGATATGAATAGCAAAAACATGGTAGCGCATGACGAAACCGAGTACGTTATTAAAACGAACCGAAACGGCGAGCGTAAGTTGGTCATAACAAAAGAAAGCAATATTAAATTATATGATGTATTAAGGAATAAATTAGACAGCGACATTTATTCGGGAATATCGGCATTTAAGACGTTTAAAGGAAATCTTGACAACAGTTCCGTTATATTTGCAGAATTAAATATAATCGATCAGGCAAAAGTTATTATTCAGGTATTGAAAGCATTAAAAAACAATGCGGAAACTGCCGATATAAGGTTAATAGGTGGAGGTCCTCAAAGCTGTAGAATACAAATCAACAAGAATATAACCGACGTGGATTTTAAAATAATCGATCTCTCACCCGCAGGACTTACGCAGAGAATAAGGAAGGTGTAACTATGGGTTTCAGGACGGTGGTAGTGAATTCAAGGAGTAAACTGGAATTCAGGCTGAATTTTTTGATTATACGCGGCGAAACCGAAAGGCGGATATATATCAACGAGATCAACACGTTGATAGTGCAAAGCACTGCGGTTTCGCTTACCGCCGCTCTTTTATCCGAGCTGATTCATAACAACGTTAAAGTCGTTTTTTGCGATGAAAAATGCAATCCGTCGGCGGAACTGTTGCCATATTATGGCGCGCATAATACGTCAAAGCGTATTAAAGCGCAGGCAAATTGGAGTATCGAAGCTAAAGACGAAATATGGAAAACTTTAATCACAAAAAAGATATTATGCCAAAGCGAGTTACTGCTTAAAAACGGTTTTTTAACCGAATCCGAAATGCTTAAAGAATACGCTGCCGAAGTTGTCGCGGGCGATTTGACCAATAGGGAGGGGCATGCCGCAAAAGTATATTTTAACGCAATTTTGCCCGACGGCATTACCCGTCGGAGCGTTGCTTTTGTAAACGGCTGTTTAAACTATGGTTATGCAGTTCTTCTTTCGGCGATAAATCGTGAAATCGTTGCGGCGGGTTATATCACGCAACTCGGAATATGGCACGATAACGAATTCAATTGTTTTAATTTAGGTTCCGATTTAATGGAACCGCTCAGACCGATTGTGGATGAAACCGCCTTATCCATGTTAGAAGGAGACAAAGATTTTAAGCGTAAAATGGCGAATATTCTTAATTACGAAACTGTTTTTGGCGGTAAAAAGACAACACTTGATATCGCCGTCAGGCAATATGTAAAAAGTGTTTTTTATGCGCTCGAGGAAAATAAGCCCGATTTAGTTGTTTTTCCCGAATGTGTTAAAATAGACGTATGAACAATAGATTTATGAGATTATTGATATTTTTTGATTTACCTATGGAAACATCAAAAGACAGAAGAGAGTATTCTCGTTTTCATAAGTTTTTAATAAAGAGCGGTTTTATAATGATGCAAAAATCGGTATATTCAAAACTTGTTATAAATAACGTTACCAGCGACGCCGTAAAACAAAAGGTGACGGATAATTTACCACCGATAGGTGTGGTGGAACTGCTTGAGGTAACCGAAAATCAATTCTCTCGTATAGAATACCTTGTAGGCGAAAAGCAAACGCTTGTAGAAGAAAGTATGGAGCGGCTTATTGAGGTATGATAAGAATATCGAATAAATATTTAGAAACTCCAATTGTTTTAGAACCGTCCCATCCGTTTATATTATCGGTGGAAAACTCAAAGGAATTTTATAAATTTGTTACCGACTTAAACAATGCTTTTTTAGATGAAACAAGTGATTTTTCATTTTGGAACGGCGATAAACAGATATCGCCAGAAAAAAGCGGAGAAATAATTTTAAGTCCTTTTCATTTTGATTTTACCGATAAAAAAATCATAAATCTATTGTATAAAAAACTGCAAAATAATTATAACGACGGAGCGTTTATCGCCGAGTTTAACGAAATCAACTCCCGGGTAGAAAATTTTTTATTCGATTTATGTTCGACCGTAGATTTTTCACTTGAACATGATTCGTTGTCGTTAGAAGCTGTGTTAAAATCGTGTTCGGTAAAACCTGCAAAAACATACGATAGTTTTCTTGAAAAACTCATTTGTTACATAAATATTTTTGTATCTTTAAAATCGGTTAGTTTTTTCGCTCTCATCGGTATTAAAGACGTTTTGTCCGATGAAGAGCTTGCCTTATTGTACAAGCATTGCGAGCTAAACAAAGTTTCGTTATTCTTGCTTGAACGTGGGCGCGGTGAAAAAACGATTGAAAATGAACGAAAAATAATTATTACCGAAGATCTGTGTGAAATAGTTGAAAATATTGCAGAAATGTATTAAAATATAACCAAAATAAGAAATAACCGCGCGGCAGCGTGTGCTTTTGACCTCATTTGAGGTTTGAGAGCTTTGTTATTTTGATATACTCTTAAACTCTTTTATTTACATGAACATTATAACATAAGTTTGAGAGCTTTGTTATTTTGATATACTCTTAAACTACAATTCGACAAATCCTTATTGTTATAACGTTTGAGAGCTTTGTTATTTTGATATACTCTTAAACAATTCGGTTTAACAAGCACGACAGAAGAAAGTTTGAGAGCTTTGTTATTTTGATATACTCTTAAACTGAATCTAAATGTAGTTGATTCTATTACTGGTTTGAGAGCTTTGTTATTTTGATATACTCTTAAACTGTGCTGTTTATTGGTTTTGTGTTGTAGCTTGTTTGAGAGCTTTGTTATTTTGATATACTCTTAAACCTTTTTATGTGTTATATTTTTATCAGAAAAGTTTGAGAGCTTTGTTATTTTGATATACTCTTAAACAAATATAATGAGTACGAAAGTTAATATTATGTTTGAGAGCTTTGTTATTTTGATATACTCTTAAACCAAAATATAGTAAAATAATATCGTGGAAATAGGTTTGAGAGCTTTGTTATTTTGATATACTCTTAAACATATGCCACAAATATAGTTATGTCAAAAGTGTTTGAGAGCTTTGTTATTTTGATATACTCTTAAACGTACGCTTGTAGAAATTACGGAACTATCGCGTTTGAGAGCTTTGTTATTTTGATATACTCTTAAACCAACAGCACAATCGCGAGCTCCGACTTGACGTTTGAGAGCTTTGTTATTTTGATATACTCTTAAACTTGATCCATGTAAGTCATATCGATATCACCGTTTGAGAGCTTTGTTATTTTGATATACTCTTAAACCACTGAGAGATATAGCACGAAAGCACGGAAGTTTGAGAGCTTTGTTATTTTGATATACTCTTAAACTAGAACTACTACTGAAACAAAAGTTTTTTAAAGCGAACTTAACTATTCAAAAACCCGTCTATAAGCCCGTTATCGTGTAGTTGACAAAAATAATCACTGCCGCAGATTAGTTAAATCTGCGGCAGTTTTGTTCATTTGTCATCCCGAGATGCACCCACTTGACTAGCCACAGGAGATTGCGTTCTAACTCGGTCTTGCCTTGTGTTTTTGACTAATACATCGTTGCGTTCGCGTGTTATACATACAGTATTAACGCGCTCACGCGCCTTGTCTTAGCCTAAAAACGCAAGGTAAGACTTGTCGACAACCAAAACGCCGATATTTTCGATGATTTTTGGCAAAGTCGAACGCCGACGTACTGAACGTACTTCAAGCGAGAGTTTGACAAAAAGGGTGAAAATTGTGGCGTTTTGGCGGGTTCTAACGCAGTCACCTATGGCTCCCTACGAGGGATCTAGGGGCGGAAGCCCCGCACTTTTAGAGCTTATACTGTGTTTAGGTGCGGAACTTCGTGCCTGGATCCTTCGTAAGCCGAATATATAAGCTCATCTCAGGATGACGTGACAGACATATTTTCGGCAATTCGGTTAAGTAAAAAACTGTCGCAAGTTACAAAATCTCATAACCTGCGGCAGTTTTTTAACTGAGTTTCAGCCGAAGAACGGCAAAGCCGGCATACAAAAATCGGCGTATGTCAACTTGCATATGGCTAAATATGCAAAAACAGGGTGCAAACAAATTACTAAGCAGAGGGGCATATCAAAAGATCAAAATAATTGCCCCGGGAGTTTTAGTTTTTGTTTCGGAGGGAACTTTTTGTCGAAGTCTTCAACGTCGGCGTCGTTAACGAAATACTCTTGCGGGTCGTGATAAGTGCCGTTAATTCCGCTAAGAAAACCCTTTTTCAGTTCTTTAATCAAAAAATAATCGGCGGTCGGATCCTCTTCGTATAAAATGCCGAAATTTTTTGCTTTCTCAAAACCCAACGTGCCGTAAAACGATTCGTTTCCACAAATCGCCAACGCTCCGACGTTCAGTTTTGCCGCTTTTTCCATTGCGTAATCGAGCAGCGCCGAGCCGTAGCCTTGCCTTTTATATTCGGGCGCGATGCTTATCGGACCGAAAGTTGCAATTTCTTTCTTTTCGCCGTTTCCTATATCGATGTGCGACTTGACAAAAACGACCTGACCGATGAGCTTGCCGTCTTTTTCCATAACAAAATCGAGATCGCCTATAAAATCGGGGCAATCCCTTAAAACGTGCAGTACGAAATGCTCCGAGCAACCGGGGCGGTAGACATTCCAGAACGATTCTCTAACGAGATTTTCGGTTTCAAAATAGTCTTTTTGTTCTTCGAGTCTGATAGTAAAATCTTTATTCAATTGTTTTTTCATTTTTTAAATCCTCATTTAAATTTTAATTTGAAATAATTAAATTTTGCGAGGACTTGTTTTGTCGTCCTCGCTCAGAGGACGGACTCCGATTTACAAATGTTTATCAAAAAACACTCCTGTGTGCTGCGGATCGTTCCGCAATGCAACTGACCTATATAATAGGCTTATGAGAAAAAATAGTCAAGTAAAATGCCGAAAAATTCAATAAACGCAAGGCAAAACCAACGCCGCACTTTTATTGCGCCTTTATATTGCACGCTTCTATCGCACTCTTATATTGCGCTTCTATTGCACTTTTATATTGCGTCTTTTTATAAGCTAATCAAAAATATTTGTTTATGATTTCCGCTATATCGTTGTGCTTTTGCGTTGCGGCGATAAGCGACAAATAAGTTTGCGTAACGTCGAAGCGTGCGTCGTGGCTGGTTGCGCCGTTGCCGAAAAGTTCGATGCTTTTTCGCGTAACGTCGTAGTCGTAAATTTCATAAAAATCGGCAAGTTCGATAAGTTTCGGGTATTTATAAGTTCCGCGCCTGTTCACGGAGGGCAGTGCGACCTTGCTTTTGAGTTCGCGCATGGTGTCGAATCGCTCGGTATAATGAAAAATTCTGTCCTCATAGCCGAATTCCGCCGACATAAACGAGAAATCGAAAGGGAAATTGTGCGCGACGGTAAGCGATGCCGCCGAAAAATCGTCGTCGATTTCTTCAAGATATTCCGAAAAAGTGTGCCCGCCCGAAAGCGTTGCGAGTTTTTCGGGCGTTATGCCGTGGACTTTTACGGCGGACGGCTCTATATACGGCGTATAAAAAAAGAAATTTTTGCCTTTAACGTCGGTGCTGCTTGCAATTATGTAAGAAAGTTGAATAATCCGCCCCGGTCTTAATCCCGTGGTTTCGGTATCGAATACAATAATCATAAATTTCCTTTTTTCTGTTTGCGTAATTTTTAGCCCGCCTATTTTGCGGTCGGCGTGCGGAAATCGGCTTATTGCTTGTGCTTTTTGTCCGCCGAGCGCGTTTTTTTGTCCGCCGAGCGCGTTTTTTGTCCGCCGAGCGCGTTTTTTTGTCTGTCGTTTGCGTATTTTTTAGCGATACGGGCTGTATTGTTTTGATTTTATATTAAAAATAAGATATAATGTTTTTTATAGTTATGTTGAGCATGGGTGCGCGCCGGGCAATCTGCCGCGAAGCATATATGCACAGACGCGATTGCAGCAAGTGTATATGCTTAACTGCGACGATTGCCAAACATGTAGCCGTTTTCCGTAAACGTGCGTTTAAATAGTAATTTTTGTTCAAAGTAATCGTTATTTTGCGCGTTTTGAACACGGGAGGTAAAAATGCTTTTTTTCTATCTGCGCCATGGCGATCCCATTTACGATCCCGACTCGCTTACCGAAAACGGAAAAAAGCAGGCGGAAGCGCTTTCAAAACGGCTTGCGCTTTACGGGCTTGACGAAATATATTCTTCGAGTTCTATCCGAGCGAAGATGACCGCCGAGCCGACTTGCAAGCTGCTCGGCAAGCAATATACCGAACTCGATTGGTGTCATGAGCAGCATGCGTGGGACGAAATGACCGCGCCGCGCGCCGACGGATCCCGCCATTGGCTTTTTCACGATAGCGAGAATATAAAGCGCATAATCACGCCCGAAGTACTTGCTTTGGGCGAAAGGTGGTATGATGCCGAAGAGTTCAAAGGTTGCGATTACGAAAAAGGCGTTAAACGTATCGACCGCGAAACGGACAAGTTTTTTGCGTCGTTGGGCTATGTTCATGACCGCGAACGTAAACTTTTCCGCGTGGAAAAGGGTACCGATAAACGCGTTGCGCTGTTTGCTCATCAAGGGTTCGGCGCGTTGTTTTTAAGTTCGCTTTTAGATATTCCATACCCGTTCTTCTGCGTTCGGTTCGATATGACGTACAGCGGAATGACCGTTATAGCGTTTGACGATATCGGCGGAGTGTGCGTGCCGAAAGTGCTTGAACTTTCCAACGATTCGCATTTATACAAAGAGGGGTTACCCCTGACGTATAACAAAAGATATAATTTTTAGCAGGAAATATTTTACCATGACTGTGGTAAAATTACAAGTCTATTTAACGTTCGGCGATAAAAAGTCGAATATTGACGATAAAATTGCATGCATTCGCGTGTAATACAAGGAGCGAGTTATGAAAAAATGCAATCAGTGCGGAACGATTGTTTCCGATGATGAAAAGATTTGCAATAATTGCGGAGGCGAGTCGTTCGACGCCGCACCCGACTTTAATACCGAGTCCGAACTTAACGGTGCAAACGGCGGTAATAAACCCGTCGGCGGTACGATTTTACAAAAACTAAGCAAAACGCTTATGGGTATAATGTGCGGCGTAGGCGCATTGACTATATTTCCGCTGTTGTGGCTTTTGCCGTTTACCATTGCATATTCCAAAATGGTAAAAAAAGGTCAAAAAGTCGGCATAGGTTTTAAGATTTGCGTTTTGCTGTTCGTAAGTGCTTTTGCCGGTATTTCCATGCTTTGCGATTCGAGCGATAAAAGCGATGCGCCCGTAACAAAAGCGACGGAAAACGCAGATTTGCGTAAAGCCACGAAAATTTTAATGCTTATAGCGACCATAATAGGCGGATTTGCGATTTTACCGCTTGCCTGGTGCGTTCCGATGACCATAGCGTATTTCAAAAAAGTGAAAGAGGGCAAAAAGGTCGGCACAGGCTTTAAAATTTGCTCGTTGCTTTTTGTAAACATTTTTGCAGGCGTGTATATGTTGTGCGACGACGCAGCCGATTTAATCGACGAAAACGTTTCCGAATCGTCTGACGCATATTTTTTCAAAGCGGGGAATGACGATATGGCTGAACCTGCAAACGCAGGCGTTGCCGTAGCTTTTGCCGAGGAAGAATCCGAGGAAGCGAAAGCGCAAAAACGACTCGAGGCTGAACAAAAAACAGCTGCAAAAGCGCTGTTGTTTAATAAGATCGGTTCATTTTTGCTTGCCGTTGCGGCGGTTGCCGTTCTGGTGTGTACCGTATTTATCGGTCAGACAGTCAGATACATAGGGCAGGTAAGAAACGCCGACTCGGCTTCATTCTCGTATTTTACAGATAAAAATCTTCTTGACTATTTCACCGTAACGGACGATGCCGCTATTCGGCAAATGATTATGGACAAGGGCGTTTACGTTACCGACGAGCTCGTCAGCGCTTATCATGCGATTTCGGTTACCGAAACGGTTGTCGCGATCGTAACGGTGCTTGCCGTCTGCGCGTTTTTCGTGCTTGCCGTGCTCGATTTTATCAGAAATATAAAAGACAATTTCCAAAAGCCGAGAATGCTCGGCGCCGTCGGGGCGGTTGCGTCATATTTGTGCGGCGCGTTTATATTCAAGGCAATCAATTCGGGCGAGCTTTCGGTGGTTTATAAAATAAGGAATCAGGTACAAAGCACGTTCAGGCTGTCGCTCGGGTTCAATACGGCTACTATTATAGGAATAGTATTGTCGCTGGTTTTGGTGATTGCCGCGCTTGTTGCGTTCGTGCTGCCCGATATCGGAAGGGTAAAAGAATCCGAAATCAAAGTCAGAAGAAAATCCGATAAAATGCGCAAATTCGCACCTCTTGCAGAGAAATGTTTTGCCTGCGCGGTTGTGGCTTGCGCGCTTATATCGATCGTGTTCGCGTCTGTATCGACGGTCACAATGAATTCCAAGGGAACTGCGGCTGTTTACTATAAAAACGAGACTACGGGCGAGTATGAATTGATTGATTACAATTCAGAAAAGGGCGATAGTCTTACGCTTGTTTCTTTAATTCAGAAATATTCTCTGGAAGAGGAAGAATTGCTTTACAACATAGATATTTGTCAGGCAAGGATTCGCGAAAACGATACGGATATCGATGCGAAAATTCAGTTGGAAGATTATCGCGCCGCTTTAGCGAATACGCAAAAATTGATAGCCGACGCTTTGAATTTCGGTCTGACCACCATGTATATCGATATCGCGCTCATTGTGTTTGCAGGCGTGTTGATTTGCTTTGTCTTGTGCGGCAGGCGTATTCAAAAGGGCGATTTGCTTGTTGTCGTCGCCGTTGCGGAGGCGATATTTGCGTTACTCGGCAGTATGGTCGTTATATTCGTAATGACTTCTTTTGCCCGCCTCGAAGTGCATGTTACGGGCGTTGCTCCGTTCTTCCACTTGCTGTTTTCGGTTGCCGCGCTGGTCGGTTGCTTCTATACCCGTAAGTTTTTGCAGTATAACATCGATACCGAAAAAGGCGATCAGAAAGACGTTGCCGTTTGATAGTAGTTTTTTCTTAAAGCGTCTGTTATTAAAGACGCTTTTACTTTACTAAAATACCGTATAACTTTTCACCGTATTTCGGCGACGGAATAATCGCGATAGACGCGTGTACGGCGTACGGTAAAAAAATAAACGTGTTTAAGATTGCAGACGAAGAACTAAACAATAAAAAAAATGAAAAAAGCGTCGGCAAAAGCCGGTCGGTGTTGCAAAAAGGTGAAATTATGAATTACAAAACTTTGGGGATTATGCTTGACTGTTCACGCAATGCGGTAACGAACGTAAAAACGGTAAAGAGGTTTATCGAAATTATATCAGACCTCGGTTACAACGCTTTGGAACTTTATATGGAAGACACTATGAAAGTTGACGGCGAGCCGTATCTCGGATATATGCGCGGCGGCTATTCCGCAGCCGAAATTCGTGAACTCGACGAGTTTGCAAAAGAACACGGCATCGAACTTATGCCCGCCGTGCAAACGCTTGCGCATTTTACCAACGCCGTAAAACTCGACGAATACGCTGAAATCACCGATGTTAACGACATTTTGTTGATCGGCGAAGAGCGTACATATCGGCTTATCGATAATATATTTGCGACGATTGCCCAAAATTTTACGTCTAAGCGCGTAAATATCGGTATGGATGAAGCTCATCTTGTGGGGCTCGGTAAATATCTCGATAAGCACGGCTTTACAAACCGCAACGAACTACTCGGTAAGCACTTGAAAAAGGTTGCCGAAATCGCCGAAAAATACGGTTTGCAACTGCACATGTGGAGCGATATGTTCTTCCGTCTTAACAATAACGGCGAATATTATTCGCGCACGCCCGTCGTGCCCGATAACGCAGCCGAGTTGATTCCCGCAAACGTTGCGCCCGTATATTGGGACTATTATCATAAAGAAGAAGCCGATTACGACGCAATGTTCAAGGCTCATAAGAAGTTCGGTCGCGACACATGGTTTGCGGGCGGTATATGGAGCTGGGTAGGCTTTTCACCGCTTAACGACCACACGCTTGAAACCATGAAACCCGCTTTGCGCTCGGTTAACCGCAACGGCGTGCAGAACGTTATATTCACCATGTGGGGCGACGACGGAAAAGAAACCTCGTTCTTCTCGCTTTTGCCTGCTATATACGCTGTTTCGCGCTATGCATGCGGCGAATTCAACGATAAAAAGATCAAACGCGAGTTCAAACAAAAATACGGCATAGGGTTTGACGAATATACATCGCTCGACTTGCCGAATAAGTGCAATATTTCGGAAAGAGAAACCTTTGCCGCAAAATCCGAATTGTTTCAGGATCCGTTTATGGGGCAGTGCGACGAATATCTTGAACGCCTCGGCGAGATTCCGTTTGCCGATTATGCAAAAAAGATAACCCGCGCGGGCAAAAAAGCGGGCGAGTTTGCCTACGTTTTTCAATGCGAAGCCGATTTGTGCAAGGTGTTGGAGATTAAATCGCGTTTGGGTATAAACATAAGAAAAGCGTACGCCGAAAAGGATAAAACCAAGCTTGCCGAAATCGCGACGGACATGAAAAAACTGAACGTTCGCATTAAAAAGTTTTATTCTTCTTTAAAAACTTTGTGGTTTAAGGAAAATAAACCGTTCGGCTTTGAAATTCAGGACGCGCGCATAGGCGGTCTTATGCTCCGAACAGACAGCTGCCGCGAGCGTATAGAGCAGTATATCAAGACTGACGAGCCGATCGAAGAACTCGATGAAGTGCTCTTAAAAGTTGACCGTGCGTTGTTTTATAATTCGTATAGAAACGTGGTATCCACAAGCAATATTTAATCGCGGATAAAGCCGAAGCGTGACTTTACCTTATAGAGACAGAGCCGTAAAAATATGATTATATATCTTGCAAATATAACCAGCGTAAACGTTACCGATATTCCCGCCGAAAAACTAAGCAGGCGCACGCAAATAAAATTTGAAAGGTTAAAGGGCGGCGCGCCGCTTAAAGCTGTGCAGACCGCCGTTGCCGATCTTGTGTTGGCGCACGCGAAAAAAGTTGAAAACATCCTGTCCGATATCGCCGAAAACGAACACGGAAAGCCGTATTTTACCACGTCCGAAAAACGGTTTTCGATAACTCATTCCGATAATATCGTGGCGGTTTCGCTGTCCGATAACAATCACGGTATCGATATCGAACGCCTGCGCCGTATGGACGAAAAAACGGTAAGGGCGGTGCTTTCGCCGTATTCTTATCTCGAGTATTTAAAAGCCGACGATGCCGAAAAGGACAAAATGTTTGTCCGCATTTTCACCGAGAAAGAAAGTTATGTAAAATATCTCGGCACCGGGTTTGAATGTAAACCGTCTGAAATCGTACCGCAAAACGTCAGTTTTTTGACCAAATATCTCTTCCGCGACGCCGACGTTTACTGCCTTACCGTATGCGTGGAAAAGCAGGAAACTTTCACGTTTGAACCGCTGTCCGTCAAAGATTTGCTCTCAAGTAATCTATAATTAACGACTGAAATTTAATAGTTAAAAAAAACAAAAATCCTCGTTCTTAAACGAACGGGATTTTTCACTATTAATCTAAAAGTCGGGCTATAAGTCGATTATCGATATGTTAAATATATTTTACGGATATTCGCGCCGTTTGGTGCAAAAGTTAATCTATAAGTCGATTATCGCGCATTTTTGGGCAAAAAAACCGATTATTTTTTTATTAAACAGTGCAGATATTCGACTGTGTTGTCGGCTTTGGTTTCGCGCTTGCTGTCGGCTTTATAGCGGTGATATTCTTTCATATACACTTTATACTTGCCATGCTTGCGCATGATTTTTTCTATTTTATCGAAAGACATAAGTCCTTCGTTGTTATAGCTTAAAAAGATATATTTGAACTTAGCCTTTTTGATTATTTCGGTAAAAAACTCTTCAACCTTGCCGCTTACGCAAAAATTGCTTTTTTGCGCGGAATAGTCGCGCAGCCCCGTCTTGCCTTTAATTTCGGGTTCGTCGTATCTTGCAATCGTTTCAAGCAGGTGATAGTTCGAGCAATACTGTCGCGCGTTATACGGC
>CAKQKA010000036.1 GCA_934247855.1 uncultured Clostridia bacterium
CATTGAATCCGCGGATTTTTAATTCATTATATATTATGTTTTCCATAATATGATTTTCTTCTTGCTGTCTGAAATTCAATCGACTGTTACGAAGACCTGTATCGGTAAAATAATACTTGAACGGCGAATCGATATACTTTTTGCCTTTGACGTCGTAGCGTTGCGCTTTTGAAATCAGAAACGATTCCTGTAGGTAAGAAAGGTATGAATTAACGGTAGGTTCCGAAATTTTCATTCCTTTGCTTGTAAAAGTGTCGGCAAGTTTTTTTGGATTGGTAAGCGAACCGATAGACGAGGCGAGGATATCCGTTATGCTATCCAAACCATTATTTTCTTTTAAGCTACCGCGTTCGACGATGTCTTTTAAATAAACGTTTTCGAAAACGTCGTCAAGGTACTGCATCTTTTGTTCGACACTTTTGCAGGCGAAAAGGTAGGGTAGTCCGCCGAAAGTAAAATACTCTCGCCAGGCGTCGGATTTATCTCCGTCGAAAGCCGAATAAAACTCGGAAAAGGAAAGCGGGTTCACTTGAACCACGTCGCCACGCCCGCGAAATTCCGTGCGAATATCGGAAGAAAGAAATTTAGAATTGCTCCCCGTAATATAAACGTCCACGTTTTGTCTTCTGAGCAGTCCGTTAAGTATGCCGTAAAGCCTTATCGGCTCGTCGTTCTTCGTTTCTTTCTTAGAGATGGCAAATTGTGCTTCGTCCAGCAAAACATAATACTGTTCGTTCGGATTGACGATTTTTGATAGCAGATATGAATATAATTTTTCGGGGTGTCGGTATTCGGCGTTCAAATCGTCGTCCAGATCGAGACAGATTATATTTTCTTCCTTTATTCCTGCGGATAAAAGATAGGTTTTGTATAGATTGAACAGCAAATAACTTTTCCCGCAACGCCTGATGCCGGTAATTATTTTTATAAGTCCGTTCTCTTTACGGTCTATCAGTTTTTTCAGGTATAAATCTCTGTTGATCTGTTTCATTTTTTTAGTCTCCGTTTTACATGTACTGTACATGTACAGCGATTGTAAAATAAGTATACCGTTCTTTTGGAAAAAAGTCAAGCAAAAAGCAGTAATCGGCACTCTTTATTTTACATGTATCGCACATGTACACCGATTGTAAAATAGAAAGTGAATCGTTTTGCCATATTTGCTTCGCTTTTGCGTTATATTACTTTATACCCGACATGCCATTTACGAGGATGATATGGAATAGAAACAAAACCGCGGATAATCGACCTATAGCCCGATTTTTGTGGTTTATTTTTTTATACTTTGCGGTTCATTATGCCAAATTATTTGATTAAAAATAAAAAACTCGGTATTGAATAAAAGATTGACAAGTTTTGCCGAGTTGAACTATAATTACAGCGTAAGATTTTATTTTGCGGCGGGCGTTTCGCTTTTGCCGCCGTAAAGCCGTATTCTTCAAGTATGCGGGTAAGGTTTATTCTTTGTTTTCGTGTATCGGAGTAAAAATTACGGCAAAAAAGTATAGGTGCGGTTTACAGATGCGCCGAAAAGGAGAATTATGAAAGAATACAAAAGAACAAACGTTTATGAAACAGCCGACAAAAAGCTGATGAAGAAGATTTTCGATTTTGCCGAGGGATACAAGAAATTTCTTGACGACGGCAAGACGGAGAGAGAGGCTTGCGAAATTTTGGTGCAAAAAGCCGAGAAAAACGGGTTTAAACCCTTAAAGTTCGGTATGAAATACGCTGCGGGCGATAAACTTTATTACAACAACCGCGGTAAAAACCTGTTTCTGATAAGAATCGGCAAGGCGAATTTAGCCGAAGCGGGCGTACGTTTCGTCGCTGCGCATATCGATAACCCTCGCCTCGATTTCAAACAAGTGCCGTTTTATGAAAAAGAAAACGTGGCTTTTGCCAAAACGCACTACTACGGCGGTATAAGAAAGTATCAGTGGACGGCTATTCCGCTCGCTCTTCACGGCGTTGTCGCTTTGAAAGACGGCTCGGTCGTAACCGTAAAGATCGGCGAAGATAAAAACGATCCCGTATTCTACGTCAGCGATTTATTGCCGCATCTTGCCGCAAAACAAAACGTAAAACCGCTTTCCGAAGCCATTGCCGGCGAAGACCTCAATATCTGGCTGGGCAATATTCCTTACGGCGAAAAGGACGAGGACAAGACGGTCAAGAAAAATCTGCTTAAGATTCTCGAAGAAAAGTACGGCGTGCAGGAAGAAGATTTCTTAAGCGCGGAAATGTCGGTAGTTCCCGCGTTCAAGGCGCAGGACGTAGGTTTCGATCGCGCGCTCGTCGGCGCATACGGTCACGACGACCGCGTTTGTTCGTACGCCGCGCAGGCAGCTATTTTCGATGAAGAAGATACCGAAAACACCTCGATCGTCGCGCTCGTCGATAAAGAAGAGATCGGCAGCGAGGGCAACACAGGTATGCAGTGTATACTTTTCTCCGATATAATCGACGATATTTCAAGGTCGTTCGGCGTATCTCCCGCGGCGGTTCGAGCTAATTCAAAGTGCTTGTCTGCCGACGTCAACGCCGCTTACGATCCCAACTTCCCCGACGTTTCCGAGAAGAACAACTCCACAATGCTGTCTTGCGGCGCGGGTATAACCAAGTTCACGGGTGCGCGCGGTAAGAGCGGTTCAAACGATGCGTCGGCAGAGTTTCTTGCGTTCATTCGCAAACTGTTCGACGATAACGGCGTAATCTGGCAGACGGGCGAACTCGGTAAAGTAGATTGCGGCGGCGGCGGAACAATCGCCAAATACGTTGCAAAACTCAATATCGACACCGTGGATATCGGCGTTCCCGTGGTTTCCATGCACTCGCCGTTCGAGGTTATATCCAAAGCCGACCTTTACGAAAACTATCTCGCGTTCCGTGCGTTCATTAAGTAAAACAACTTTGTGTAATCGTAGGGCGAAATTGGCGATAATCGATATATAGCTTTACTTTATATAAACCGAAAAAACAAAAAGCGACGGAGTGAATAAAAAAATGAAATCGTTAAAAGAATTATATAGAATAGGTTTCGGACCTTCCTCGTCGCACACAATGGCGATTTATTCGGCTTGCGAAAAAATCAAGCAGGCAAGCGGCGAGGGGTGCACATATAAAGCCGAACTCTACGGCTCTCTGGCGTTTACGGGCAAAGGGCACGGAACCGACGCCGTCGTGCGCAAATCGCTCGGCGAAAAAACGCCCGTCAAGTTTATGCGCACGGTAAGCGGTTTGCCGCACCCGAACACAATGTATATTTACGTCGAAAAGGGCGGCGAAACGACCAAGTACGAGGTTATAAGTCTTGGCGGCGGCGCGTTTTCGATCGATGGCAAAAAAGAGGGCGGCGAAGAGGTTTACTCGCTCGACACTTTTGAAAAAATCAAGAATTATTGCGACGGTAAGGGCATACGCCTTTGCGAGTACGTTTACGAGTGTGAACCCGATATAAAAGATTACTTGCGCACGGTCTGGGCAAAAATGCAAACGAGCGTGCAAGAGGGATTAGACGCCACGGGAGTTTTGCCGGGCGGGCTTAATATCGAGCGTAAGGCGGGGTATTTGTACCGTCAGGTAAACGTGTTCGAGTCCGCCGAAACAATAGAGAACATGCTTGTTTGCGCATACGCTTTCGCAGTTGCCGAGCAAAACGCTTCGGGCGGAGAGATTGTCACCGCGCCCACTTGCGGGGCAAGCGGAGTTTTGCCCGCATGCCTTACCTATATGCAAAAAAAACACCGTTTTTCCGACGATAAGGTCATCGATGCGCTTGCGACTGCGGGGCTTATAGGTAATCTTATAAAGACGAACGCGTCCATTTCGGGTGCGGAATGCGGCTGTCAGGCGGAAATAGGCAGCGCGTGTTCTATGGCGAGCGCCGCGCTTACCGAACTTTTCGGCATGAATTCCGATCAGACCGAGTACGCCGCCGAAGTTGCTATGGAACATTACCTCGGTCTTACCTGCGATCCTATCGGCGGGCTTGTGCAAATTCCGTGCATAGAGCGCAACGCAGTTGCCGCAATGCGCGCCATAAATGCGCTCAGCCTTGCGAAATTTCTTACCGAAACGCGCAAAATCTCGTTTGACAGTATCGTTCATACAATGTACGTTACCGGCAAGGATTTAAGCCGTTTGTATAAAGAAACGGCAAAGGGCGGGCTTGCCAAAGTATACAAAAATTTCGGCAAAACCGAAAAATAATCGTTTAAACCACGATTGTTTTGTATTATTTTTGCTGAGGTCTTTTACCGTTTCCGGCGCATTGTTTCTGCGTGCGGCATATACTGTAAGCATACGGCAAAAGCATTCGCAACGCACGTGTAAAAATATAAAAATACATCGATAATCGACCTATAGGTCGATTTCTTTTAATCAAGGGGGTTGAAAATGTTTAGTTTGCTTGCGAGAATTTTTATTAAGGATCGCAAAAATTATTCGGATCCGAAAGTAAGGGAAAAATACGGAATGTTATCCGGCGTGTTCGGTATGGTTTTGAATATAATTCTGTTTGCAGGCAAGCTGACCGTCGGCGTGATTTGCGGTTCTATCGCTATGACTGCCGACGCGTTCAACAACCTTACCGACGCAGGTTCTTCGCTCGTTACTTTTATCGGGTTTCGTCTTTCCGCAAAACCGACGGACAGAGAGCACCCGTTCGGGCACGGCAGAATGGAGTATATCGCGGGGCTTACCGTTTCCATACTTATTCTCACGGTTGCGATAGAACTTGCAAAAAGTTCGATTTCGGGCATAATCACGCCCGAACCGATCGTCTACTCTACGATTGCCGTTGTCGTGCTTGCCGTGTCAATAATAGTTAAATTTTATATGTTTTTGTACAACCGCGCTACGGCTAAAAAGATAGACTCTGCCGCAATGCGCGCCGTTGCGTCCGACAGTTTGTCCGACTGCATAGCCACGTTTACCGTTCTTATTTCTCTGCTTACGAATAAGTTTTTCGATTGGCAGATCGATGCCGTCTGCGGCTTGATTGTCGCGGTGTTTATATTCTTCAACGGCTTTTCGTCGGCAAAAGAAACGATAGGGTTACTGCTCGGCACCGCGCCCGACAAAGAACTTGTGGACGAAATTTTACATACGGTTACCGCGCATCCCGGCATAATCGGCGTGCATGATCTTATGGTACACAACTACGGCGCGGGCAGAAAATTCATTTCGCTCCACGCCGAGGTCGATTCTAAGGTGGACGCAATCGTTTCTCACGATAAAATAGATAATATCGAGCGCGAGTTGGAACAAAAATACAAGTGCATAGCCGTAATTCATATGGATCCCGTGCTTGTCGGAGATAAAAAAACCGAAGAGCTTAAAGAAATGGTGCTTAAAATTCTTTCGGATATGAACGAAAACTACACCGTGCATGATTTCAGAATAGTGGATGGCAGAACGCACACCAATCTCATTTTTGACGTGGTTATTCCGCAGGACAGTAAGGTCGATCCGGTTATGCTCAAAGAGCGTATCCGCGCCAAAGTCAAAGAGCAGTCACCCGACTATCACGTTGTCTGTCAGGTGGAAAAATCGTATGTTTAATATTTGACAACTAAAAATAAAGAAAACCGCGGATAACGGACTTATAGCCCGACTTTCCGCGGTTTTTTTGTGGCTTTATCATCAACCGATTTCAAACTGTTTTAAATTGCTCCACTGTTTATATACACTTTCAAACTTTTGTCGCGCAAAAGTTTGGCAAAACGCACCGGCAGACAGCTTGGCGGTTTTTGAAATATTCTTTTTGTGCCATATACCGTGTCATACGCGGCTTTTTAAGCGCCAAAAAGCCGGCAAAAGGCGGCAGGGGCCCTACTCCAAAGCGCGCCCCTACAACCCCAGGCATTCCGCATCCCCGTCCCCTTGTCTAAGGGGCACCAAAGCGAGGCTTTGGGGTAGCTGCGGTTGGCGTGATTATTGAAAATATGTAACATAGTTATGTTGCGCCTCTGCTCAACATGACGATAATACCACCGCTTGCAATTCTAAGGTGCGCAAAAGTTTTTGCGCATAAAAGTTTTTAAGACATGTATTGACGGGTATATCGTTTTATGTTATAATACGTTTGCCGAAAGGTGTAAATCGCGCTAAACACAAAATCTGGTATTTTATAATACGGCAAGGTAATTATGTGGAAAAAAATTATAGCTTTAGAAATGCTTTTCTTAATCTGTTTGAGTTTATTCTGCGGGTGCAAACAAAAAGGCGAATTTGTTTGGTTGCATGAAGCGTATGAACAACAGTGGATAAGTAAAGAAGATTTAAAAAACATTGCGTTTAATTACAATCCGAAACATTATAAAGGGAACGTCGACTACGGCTCGGACTTTTCACCGTCGGACGCGCCTTCGGGTGAGTTGAGCGATAAAATTAAAAAATCGGTGAAACAAGCGTTTTGCCATAAATTCAATATTTCAATAGGTAATTATAACGAAGTAACTATTTCATCCGAATATTATGGATTTTTTAACGGGTGTTATATAGTCGATCTGTCAACAAGTTGCCTTGTAGGCGGCGATCCCGTAATTTTTGAAGAATATGAGTTAGGTGGTGTGAAATTTTACAACTATCATTATATCGGAGTATATAAAGAGGGATAATCATCTGATAAAAAAAAGACATTATAAAGAAAACCGCGGATAACGGACTTATAGCCCGACTTTCTGCGGTTTTTTTGTTTACTTGTTATGCATTTCGCGGTGTTCGCCCGGCGTTTTTCCGGTATGTTTTTTAAAGACAAGCGAAAAATGGCTTTGTGAGGCAAATACTAAAAACGAGCCGATCGTGTTTATGTTTTTGTTTGAATATAAGAGTAGTCGGCAATATTTTTTCTGAAATTCTGCACTTATGAATCAGAAAGCGGTTGAGTAATACAAAAGTTCGTGCTATAATATACTCAAACAAAAAAGCTTTCCTTTAAATGTTGCGATTTGGTAAAAGAAAAATGCCACAAATGCAAGTCGGAAGCGGAAGGATATAAAGTAATGAAAGAAAACAGGAAATTGTTAAAAGACGTACTTGACGACATTCGTCAAGACATGAGCGACGAAGAAGTTCTCGGTTTATTGGCAAACCGCAAGATTTCGGTACGCCCGGAAAGCGAGAAAAAATATACGCTGGGGCAACGAGCTGCAGATACTATTGCAAAATTCGCAGGAAGTTGGGCGTTTATTTTTTCGTTTACCGGTGTTCTCGTTCTCTGGATGATCGTAAACATACTTATGGCAGCCGGCGCGTTCGATCCGTACCCGTTTATATTGCTCAATCTTGTATTGTCCTGCGTGGCTGCTATTCAGGCACCGCTCATTATGATGAGCCAGAACCGTCAGGAGGAAAAAGATCGCAGAAGAGCCGAAAACGATTATAAGGTCAACCTGAAAACGGAAATCATGATTGAGGCTTTGTACGATAAGGTTAATGCTATTCTCTCCAGACAGTCGGCTTTAGAAAAACAATTGCAGGCAAACGAAGACAATAAGGGCGGGCAAGGCGAGTGAGCGCGTTAGCACCGTATACGGTAAAATAGACGACGTATCAGCAAAATTGAGGAAGAATAACCGAGGTTGGTTTTATTCTTTGCTTACATAAGAAAACTTTGATACATTTGTAACCGTGAAATTTGAACCTGTTCAATAATAAAGAAAATTATATGACGATCATGCTGTCTGTTTAGTGGAAAAGGCATTCCAAACTTGAAAAATAGAACAAAAAAACCGCAGATAACGGACTTATAGCCCGACTTTCCGCGGTTTTTTGTTATTCAAGTTCAAGGTATTCCGATGAAAATACAGGATCGCTCAAAAATTCGGTAACGGTTAAGCCGAAACCCGCCGATAACAACATTACCGTTTTTAAGGTTATGTTCTTATTCCTGCCGTTCATTATGCACATCATAGACCCGTGCAGTATTCCCGAATTTTGTTCAAGTCGGTAAAGAGTCATATTTTTTTCGGTCAACAAACCGTTTACTCTTGACCTGACAGCGTCGCAAATCGTCATTTTTGCTCCCTTTGTTTTGCATGTTTTAAACATTCGCTTTTTTGTGCAAGTAAATAATATCAAACGTATAATATAAAAATATGTAGATTGACCTACATATTTTGTTGACATTTTTTTGTTAAAAGTTTACAATAAAAACCGAAATTGTGTTTTTTTAGGCTTGAATAAACAAAATGTATAGGAAATAAACAGATTGTTGAGCGAAAAAAGCAAACAAAGCGTTGAAATTGTGCTAAAATCAAGGCAACAACTCAAAAGGAAGGAAATCATTATGTTATCTCAAAACATAAAAAAGCTGCGCATTAGCAGAGGAATGACGCAAAAAGAACTTGCCGAAAAATTGCACGTTACCCCGCAAGCCGTTTCCAGATGGGAAAACGGCGAAGTCGAACCGTCTGTTTCCACAATCGGAGAAATGGCTGATATTTTCGGGGTAACCGCCGATGAAATAATCGGCGGTGAAAGAACCGTCAAAAAAGAAACGGCTGCCACAGATGTTGCGGGTGTCGGTGAAAGTGCAGGCGAAGAAGCATCGAAACCTGCCGAAACCGTGGTTCACTCCTTTGTTTACGGCGTTTGTCAGCTTTGCGGCAAACCAATAACCGATCATGGAGATCTTGTTAAAAAGACTTTTTCAAGAAGAGGTCGTTCTTCCGAGAAAATCTATTGCAAAAAATGCGCCGACATGCTTAGCGAACATGAAAAAAGAGAAAGAATCGCTTATGCTGTGCGCCAAAGAAAACGTTCTTTTATCTGGGGCGGGTTGATTGCCGCGCTTGTAACTGCTATTGCCGTTTATTTTGCGGCAAAATACTCGAATGCGGGCGGAATAATTCTTTCTATAATCGGCGGAATAGCGACGTTTGCTTTTGTTTCTTGTTTGTTTTTAAAAAATAATTTTATAGAAGACGTTTTTTTGGGCATTGCCGAGTGGGGTGCGGTAAAATTTCCCGGACTTATTTTTTCTTTCGATTTAGACGGTATCGCATGGCTTATCGGAATGAAAATATTGTTTGCTATTCTCGGTTTTTTAATCGGGTTCGCGGTGATATGTCTTGCTACGGCGGTGTGTCTTATATTAAGTTTGTTCGTTTATCCGTTCGCGTTGAATAAAAGCATACATAAACCCGAAGAAACGGAAGCGTAATAAAAACAAAAATTAAAAAAGAGATAAAAAAAGGAGCGTTCATGAAGAAAAACCTTATTATCGGGCTTATAGCCCTACTTATTGTTATTGCTGTGGCTGTTACGGTCGTGCTTGTAATTCCCAAAAGCGGCGGGAACGAGCAATCTTCTTCGGCTGATTCATCGGACATAGAAGAAAAACAAGATTACGATATGTCCGACGTTTGTTGGACTTATTCCGAAAAATTCGTGTATGACGGCGAGGCTAAAAAGATAGAACTTACGGGGTTACCCGACGGAGTTACGGTGAAAAGTTATACCGATAACGAAAAAACCGATGCGGGTAAGTATACGGCTAAAGCTATTCTTTCTTACGACGATAAAAACTATAACGAACCGACTGTTCCCGCTTGCGATTGGGAGATAGGCAAAGCATACATAACGGGTATAGAATTTGCAAGCAAAACATTCGAATACGACGAGCAAACGCATCATCTCGAGGCGGTAGGCAATATTCCCGCGGATTCGGATGTTGTTATCAGTTACGACGGCGAAGAAATCGACGGCGTGACCGAAGTCGGCGAGTACGAAGTAACTTTGGAAATTAAAAACAAAAACTATTTCGATTATACCGACAGCGCAAAGCTGACCATTCGTTCAACCGAAAAAATGCTGTACAGCATCGTTTCTTCGGACGGGGTTTATTTTCAGAATGCGCTTGACGATGATAAAATGTATTTGTATTCGGGCGGCAGTCTTGTAAAAATAAATAACGATTTACCCAAATATCTTTGCGCGGACGGCAATAAAATTTATTATCAAAGTTCGAGTTTGTTTTCGGGGGCGATCAAGCAGTACGACAAAACGAATAAATCATCGGTTTTGATTTCGGTCGCGGGCGAATGGCTCACCGTTGACGGCGAGTATTTATATTATGCGGTAAACAACGTTTTAATCAATAAAGAACTTAACGGCATATACAGGGTTAAAACGGACGGTACGGGCGAGGCGGTCAGGTTAGTTAAAACGCGGGCGGAGTATTTAATTCTTTGCGGCGGAAAAATCTACTATTCCAACCCGGACGACTACGGCAGACTTTACTCCGTGTCGGAGACTTCCGTCGAGGCAGAAACCGGCAAAAAGATTTCCGACGAAAAATGCAGTTACATTATAACGGACGGAACAAACTTATATTTCAACTCCGCAAAAATGACGGCGGGCGTGCCGGTTGCTGCGGCGATAAGAAAATATGTTCCGTCCACGGGAGCAAACATAAAACTGACGACCGATTCTGGTAAATACCTTACAAAATATCAAAACTTTTTGTATTACGTGAACGACGATTTGCTTACGGGTTCGCTTTTCGGTGACGGAATATACAGGGTAAGCGTATTGTCGACCGCCGATACGAATACGTCGGGAACGAAAATTTTGTCCGCAGAAAATAACGGGTATTCCTCGCTCGCACAGGACGGCTCTTCTCTATATTATTACAAACTGAACGACAAACATTTTTATTCGTACGATTTGGACAGCGGAAACGAAAAGGATCTTATGAAAGATTTTGTCGTACAGGAAGAAAAGGTTGCGCCGTCCGGGTATTCGTTCGTAACCGATTACAACGGTGAAATTTATTATACCGATCCGCTTGACGGCAACTGTTTGTATAAATACAACGCAAAAAGCAGAAAGAAATTTAAAGTGCTGGCGGACAACGTTTCCAATGCATATTTTTACAACGGGTACATGTATTATTCCACATATGTAGTTACGAACTACGCTTTGTGGAGGATGAATCTTAAAACCAACGAAACGCAAAAGATTGCAACCTGTCGTTGCGATAACCTGATTTTTGACGGCGATACGATTTATTGCATAAAGGTCGGTTCGGCATATAACAACAAAATCGTAAAAATGGGGCTTGACGGCAGCAACCTTACGGAAATTTACAACGATAAAAATCTTTGGGTGAAAAGCCTTGAACTGCAGGGAGATTATTTATACTTTACGATAAATCCCGCGTTCGGCAAAAAATATGCGTACAGATATAATCTGAAAAGCGGAGTTTCCGAAAATCTGAACCTGCGTTCCGATCAGTTGGTTGTCGGCGGCGATAAAATCTATTATTACGATATCGACGATAATGAGATTAAAAGTTCCGACCTTGACGGAAAGAACATTAAAACAATCGTTAAAAACGTGAAAATCAACGATATGAAGATTGCGGACGGCAAGTTGTACTATTCGTCGTCGGCAAAGACGGTAGGTTTTTATTCTCTTATTCTCGGCGACGGCACGCCGGTAAAAATAAGCGACAAAGCCGCACACGGCATTTGCATTACGCAAAAAGGCGTTTATTTCCTTCAGTCGGCGGTAGGGTATAGCAACGATTATCCCGTGCAAACAAGCGGGTATGACGGCAAACTGTATGCGTTTGACGGAAAGACGGTAAAGGCGTTATAAAAAGAACATCGAAATGGCGCAGGCTGATATTCGGCTTGCGCCTTTTCCTTAATATGATCATGCGCACGTATGTATGAGTGATAGCGTGCGCGGTTACGTCCGCGCGAGTATGCGCATATAGGCGAACTCGAAACCGACACGTAAACCGCACGCGGTTTCGCACGCGGGAATTTACGTATCGAAAAAAATTTTTTAATTATGCAACTTTTTTTAAAAACAGCCGAAAAACAGTTGACTCATATTGACGAATGAGTTATTATGATTAGGCTGTGTAATTTGGGTTGAGATGGAAAGTTACTTAAACCGCACTTCGCTTCGGGACTCCGGAACCCCGTACGAAAACCGACGGAAGATAATTTTCATTGACAAACGTGAAGGCTTGACCTTTGCGACTAACCGACCCTCGGACGATAGGAGTCATCTGCTTTAAACACACAGCGCAGGTGATTTTTTTATTGCCGACAGGTCGACACACACGGCAAAGTTGTAACTTCTCCGAAAAACACACAAAGAGCCATTTGAGCGGGGAAGAAAAGTTAGTATAAAAAGGAGTAAAAAAATGGCAGGACAAAAAATCAGAATCAAACTTGCGGCATACGATCACGAAATGGTCGATCAGGCAACACAAAGAATCGTTGAAACGATGAAGAAAGCCGGCGCGAAAGTAAGCGGACCTATCCCTCTCCCCACCGAGAAAGAAATCGTAACCATCCTTCGTTCGCCGCATAAGTACAAAGACAGTCGCGAACAGTTCGAAATCAGAACTTATAAGAGACTTATCGACGTTTATTCGACAAACGCGAAGATACTTGAAAGCATTCATCTTCCCGCGGGCGTCGACGTAAAAATAAAGCTGTAAGCAAATCGCAGGAGGTGAACTTTATCAATGAATAAAGCAATCATAGGTAAGAAGTTAGGCATGACCCAGATCTTTTTCGACAGTGCTGAAGACAAAAAGAACAGAGGAAAAGTAATCCCGGTAACAGTCGTGCAGGCAGGTCCTTGTCCCGTAGTACAGGTCAAGACGGTTGAGAAAGACGGATATTCTTCCGTTAAGGTAGCTTTCCAGAAAGTTTCCGAAAAAGAACTCAACAAACCCGAACTCGGACAATTCAAGAAAGCGGGTTTGGAACCGCATAAGTATCTCAAAGAATTCAGGCTCGAAAACGCAGCCGAATACGGTGTAGGAAAAGTCATTACGGTCGAAGCTTTCGCCGCGGGCGATAAAGTCGACGTAGTAGGCATCACCAAAGGTCACGGATTTTCGGGCGTTATCAAACGCTGGAATCAGCACAGACTTAAAGAAACGCACGGCGTAGGCCCCGTTCACAGAGAAGTAGGTTCGATGAGCGCGAACAGCTCCCCGTCGAGAGTATTCAAGAATAAACACCTCGCAGGTCAGTATGGTCACGAACAGGTAACGATCCAGAATCTCGAAATCGTAAGAGTCGACGCCGCAAGAAACGTACTGCTTATCAAGGGCGCGATTCCCGGACCTAAGGGCGGCATCGTCTGCATCAGCAACAGCGTAAAAGGCTAAGGAGATAAAGGACAATGGCTACTATCAAAGTATATAATATGAAAGCAGAAGAAACGGGCGTTATGGAGGTTTCCGACGCATTGTTTCAAATGGATTATAACGAAGCGCTTATACATCAGGCAGTCGTAACCCGTCTTGCCAACGAAAGACAGGGCACCAAGAGCACCCTTACTCGTACCGAAGTCCGCGGCGGCGGCAGAAAACCGTTCAGACAGAAAGGTACAGGTAATGCTCGTCAGGGTTCTATCAGAGCGCCTCAGTTCATCAAGGGCGGCGTAGTGTTCGCGCCCAAGTCGAGAGATTTCTCCAAGAAGATGAACGTAACCGCAAGAAGAACGGCTATGTTCTCGGCTCTTTCCAAGAAAGTTGCCGACGGCGAATTCTTCGTGGTTGAAAACATTGCCGTCGAAAACGGAAAGACTAAAGAAATGGTTGCTTTCCTCAAAGCGTTCGCTTTCGATAAAACCGTACTCGTTGTTATGAACAACGCAGACGAAAAGGGTATCAGAGCGGCAAGCAACATCGAAAAACTTCAGACGCTTCCCGTCGAACAGCTCAACACTTACGACGTTGTTAAAAACGCAGTGGTTGTTCTTTCCAAGGGATCGGTCGAAAAATTACAGGAGGTCTACGGAGCGTAATGGAAGCAAGAGATATTATTATCGCCCCTGTTCTCACCGAAAAGAGCTATCAGGATATAGCGAATAAGAAATACGTGTTCCGCGTTGCGAAAGCCGCGAACAAGACGGCTATCAAACTTGCCGTAGAAAGCATTTTCGAAGTCGAGGTTGAATCTGTTCACACTATGAACTGCCGCGGCAAAAAGAAGAGAATGGGAAGATACGAAGGATTTACTCCGTCGTATAAGAAAGCAATCGTACAACTCAAGAAGGACAGCAAGTCCATTGCGTTCTTCGATTCGTTGTCCTGACGATAGGAGGATTTGAATAATGGGTATCAAGAGATATAAACCGACGTCGCCTGCTCGTCGTTTGATGACGGTCAGTTCGTACGAAGAGATAACCTGCACAAAACCCGAGAGATCGCTTCTCGAGGATAAAAGACATACCGGCGGCAGAAACGCTACCGGAAGAATCACGGTAAGACATCACGGCGGCGGCAACAAGACCAAATACCGTATCATCGATTTCAGAAGAAATAAGGACGGTATCCCCGCAACCGTTAAGACCATCGAATATGATCCTAACAGAACGGCAAACATCGCTCTTCTGCAATATGCGGACGGCGAAAAGAGATACATTCTCGCGCCTTTGGGACTTTCCGTCGGCGACGTAATCATCAGCGGCGACGAAGCGGATATCAAGGTCGGCAACGCGCTTAAGATCGAAAACATCCCCGTAGGTACGATGATTCACAACATCGAACTTCAGCCGGGCAAGGGCGGACAAATCGCGAGAGCCGCAGGCATAAGCGCGCAGCTTATGGCTAAAGAAGGAATTTATGCGCAAGTCAAAATGCCCAGCGGCGAAATGAGACTTATCAGCGTAAGATGCAAAGCAACGATCGGTCAGGTCGGCAACCTCGATAACGAAATCGTAAGAGTAGGTAAAGCCGGTAAGACCAGACATATGGGTGTAAGACCTACCGTAAGAGGTTCGGTAATGAACCCGTGCGATCACCCGCACGGCGGCGGCGAAGGTAAATCGCCTGTAGGAAGACCCGGTCCTGTAACTCCGTGGGGTAAACCCGCTCTCGGTTACAAGACGCGTAAGAAGAACAGAACTGATAAGTTTATTCTTAAGAGAGTGAACTGACGGAGGTCGATGAAAAATGAGTAGAAGTGTTAAAAAAGGACCTTTTATACAGCCTAAACTGCTCGAAAGAGTTGAAAAGATGAATGCCGAAAACAAGAAATCGGTACTTAAGACCTGGTCGAGATCGTCCACGATCTTCCCGCAAATGGTAGGTCACACGATCGCGGTGTACGACGGAAGAAAGCATGTTCCCGTATATATCACCGAAGATATGGTCGGATGCAAGCTCGGCGAATTTGCCGCGACCAGAACGTTTAAAGGACATTCCGGTTCCAAGACGACAGGCTGACGGAGGTAAGAAAAATGGCTGGAAATACTAAAAAGAAAACCTTGAAAATACAGGAAAATAAAGATAAAAGACCAAGAGCCGTTGCCAAATACGTGAGAATTTCTCCGTTTAAGGTAAGGGTAGTACTCGATCTTATCAGAAACAGAAAGGTCGACGAAGCGGTCGCCATTCTTTCCAACGCGTCCAAGGCGGGTGCCGAGCCTATCAAAAAAGTTGTTGAATCGGCTGCCGCAAACGCTGAACACAACCTCGGCATGAACAGAGCCGACCTGATAGTCGCCGAATGTTACGCCGATATGGGCCCCACGCTCAAGAGAATGCAACCCGTCAGCAAGGGCAGAGGTTACAGAATTCTTAAGAGAACGAGCCACATCACCGTCGTGCTCGACGTTGCAAAGTAGGAGGACATTATGGGACAGAAAGTTAATCCGCATGGAATAAGAGTCGGCGTAATCAAGAGCTGGGATGCTCAGTGGTATGCCGACAAGAAAGAATTCGGTTCATTCCTTAAAGAGGACTACGAAATCAGACAATATCTGAAAAAGAAATATTACGAAGCGGCAGTTACTTCTATCGCTATCGAACGTGCAGCTAACCGCGTATCGGTTACCGTACGTACCGCTCGTCCCGGTGTGCTTATCGGTAAAGCGGGCAGCGAAATCGAAGTGATCAAGTCTAATCTTAGCAAACTTACGCACGGCAAAGTAATCGCTCTTAACATCGTAGAAGTTAAGAAACCCGATTGCGACGCTCAGCTTATTGCCGAGACCATCGCAGGTCAGCTCGAAAAGAGAGCTTCTTTCAGAAGAAGCATGAAACAGGCTATCGGCAGAGCCATGAGATTGGGCGTTAAGGGTGTAAAGGTAATGGTCAGCGGTCGTCTGGACGGCGCGGAAATCGCACGTTGCGAACAGTACCACGAAGGTTCCATTCCTCTGCAGACTCTGCGTGCGGACATCGATTACGGTTTTGCGGAAGCGCATACCACTTTCGGCGTAATCGGTATTAAAGTTTGGGTATATAACGGCGAGGTACTCGGC
>CAKQKA010000037.1 GCA_934247855.1 uncultured Clostridia bacterium
CCCATTGTGTAGTTAGGCATTGCCATTGCTAAAAACGCACCCATTACGTTTATGAAATAGCTGAAATAGAACAGCCTTTTCATATTGAAAACAAGGCATAAAGGAACTATGAACATCGCCGTGTTGCAAAGATGTAACGGCCAGTTCCACGGCTGCAGGAAAGTATCGTACTTATAGCGCGTGCAGAACGTTATCATAAGCGTGACCGCCATATAAGTCATGGCAAATCTGCGCACGTCGTAATCTTCTCGTCTCAACAGAAAATAAATGCACACGGGGATTACGAAAGCCGCGTACAAAAACGCCCTGTGCTCGGGACGCAAATCGTCCACGATAAAGAATACCGAGCCTTTACCGAACAATACCTGTAAGCTGTACGATGGCAGCGCGCATATCAGCATTGCAGCCAAAAATGCAACCGTTCTGAGCGTTGCACGCTTTTTCGGTTTGTCGAAATGCGGATCTTTCATCCACTCATACAGGCAAAGCGCGATAGCAAAACCGATTTCAACCGCAAACATAACCGCGGGAAAAGTAATTTTTTCGGCAAATTCCGCACCCATAAGGAATTTTATGTCGGATGAAATAAGCGCGAACGCCAGCACGTAAGCGGGCAAACAAAAATATTTCGTAATAATTCTTAATGAATCTACACCCTTGAAAAACGGTCTGAATATCAACACACAGCAGGACGTTGCGCAAAGCCATACCGAAAACCACGCAAAAAAAGTGGCAACGGTTCCTTCAGCCCCGCCACTTAAAGCAAATATGTTATCGATAGGATATTCTAAGTAGGAATAATACCTTGCGACAAAAACAGCCGCAAAAAGTATTGACAGTACCTTTCCTGCCGTTTCGGTCTTTTTAACCTTTTTATTTATCAGAAAAAGCAATCCCGTAAAGACCGCTATACATATCAGCCCTATGATATGATACATTTCACCGCTACACTCACTAATTTCACGTTTTTCACAATTTTATCACTTAAGCGGTTAAATGTCAACTAAATAAAACTTGTTTCACGTTTTTTCGCACAATAGCATAAAGGAAAAGCGAAAAAATGCATTAAATGTCGATTTTTGGCTGTTTAGAAAAGAAAATATATATATTAATGTAAAAAAATAAAATTTTTTTTGTTCGGCAAGTGAAAAAAAGGCAAAAAGAAAAAGCGCAGTCCTGCGACTGCGCCTTAATAAGTTTGCTTATAATCAGCTTATAATTATTTGTTGAATTCGTCTTTATAAGATTTACCGAATTTTAAAACGGGTTTCTTGCAAGCCGCGATTTCAACCTTTTCGCCGGTAGCAGGATTGATGCCGGTCTTAGCGGGAACGTCTTTAATCTCAAACGTACCGAATCCGACGAGTTGTACCTTTTCGCCGTTCTTTAACGCTTCGGTAAGAGCTTCTAAAGTAGCATCGAATGCCGCCTGAGCGTCTTTATTGGAAAAACCTGTTTTTTGTGCAACTGCTTTAATAAGTTCGCCTTTGTTCATTTTAATTCCGCCTTTTTTTGTTTTATCGCCCATAGCCTTTCTAACGTACGAGCACTGTATTATTTATACGATATTTTCGTTGTTTTGTCAAGAGTTATTAGCATTTTTTGCAAAAAAAATTTTTTTGCCATTCTTTTTGAAAAAAGATTGTACCTTGACCTTTTCTATGGTATAATGTACGTGAGTATGTCGTATGGCGGTTTTGCGCGCTTGCGGACGGAATAATTCTACTTTCCCGCACGATTATTAACCGCACGTTTTGTCAGGAGTTTTTATGTTTTTAAGTTCTTATGTCAGCCACGGTACGGTAAAACGCAAAAATCTTATATCTTTATATAACGTTTCGCGCGAGGACTTGTTCGAGTACGTCTGCCGCGCGCGCGATTTCAAGCGCAAAGCAAAAGTCGGCGAAAAAATTTCCTGCCTTGCGGACAAATATATCGCGCTCATCGTTAAAAACTCTTATTTCCGTTCGCGCGTCGCGTTTCAGGTGTCTGTGGAGGCACTCGGCGGTAAACCGCTTATTATCCCCTTAAGCGGCAGCGACATCGAAGACGCGCTGAAAGATAAAGACGTTGTGCATAACCTGCGCGATTACGGAGTCCAGGCTTTTATCGTCGATACGCTTTATATTCACGACGCCGAAACGCTCGAACATTATGCGCAATCGCCCATTATAAACGCAAATGCCAAAGTAGGTCCTTGCCACGCGATCGCAACGCTTTTAACTTTGTGGGAAAAGTTCGGAAAACTCAGCGGTCTGCGCTTTACCTATATCGGCGATTGCACCGATTTCGACAATTCAATTCTTATCGGTGCGGCGAAATGCGGAATAAACATCAATATCGTTTCGCCCGAAAATTGCCCGCCCTCGCAAAAACTCGTAAGTTACTGCAAGCAGTTCTGCGACGTAGAGCTGTATACAGATAAAGAGGACGGCGTGCGCGGCAGCAATATTGTTTTCGTTGCGGAAAACGATTTCGGCGAAGATTACGCCGTGGATGAACTCGACCTTGCGTTTGCGCATAAAGACGCGGTTCTGCTGCATTCGTTCCCTTTAAACCGCGGGACATGCATTACCGACGACGCAGTCGATTGCGCGCAATCTTTAATCTTTGAGCAGAGCGCGAATATTATCCCCGCGCTGGAAGCCGTTCTTTCGTTAAGCGTACTGTGATTTTTACCAATACCGAACAAGAGGATCATACAATGGATAACAACTTTTTTGCAATTATAAACAGAATGAAATATATAGCGAGATGGAGTCTTATGCACTCGCTCGAACCCGAAAACGTGCTCGAACATACAGCACAGGTAACGATGATAGCCCATGCGCTCGCCGTGATTAAAAATAAACTTTACGGCGGTTCGGTAAACATTCAGACGGTTATGCTGTACTCTCTTTATCACGAAACGGGCGAAGTGGTAACAGGCGATCTGCCCACCCCCGTCAAGTATTATAACGAGGACATCAAAAACGCATACAAGGCGATCGAAAAGACTTCTTGCGAAAAGATTTTAAATACCTTGCCCGACGAACTGAGAGACGATTTCGTGCCCTATATCCTGCCCGACGAAAATTCCGTCGAACACGATATTATGAAGAGTGCGGATAAGATTTCGGCATATTTAAAATGCCTTACCGAACTGAGACTGGGAAACAAAGAATTTAAAAAAGCAAAAATTTCTATCGAGAAAGAAATTAAGAGCAAGAACCGCCCCGAAGCCGATTATTTTATGAAAAATTTCGTGCCCGCGTTTGAAAAAACCCTTGACGAATTAGATTATTAAAATCGTCAATAATGCCGATAATCGACCTATAGCCCCATTTTTATAGCAAAACGTTTAAAGATTTTCTTACCAGAGAAGAAAATCTTTTTCTTTTACATAAAATGCGGAAAACCGTTCACAATAATTTTAGCCGCGTAAAAAACGTGCGGCAAAACGCAAGGAGGAACTATGGAAAAAGATTTTTGTATGGGAATCCTCGCGGGGATGTTGGGCGGCGCAATCGTTGCCGCCAATTCGTTTAAGGTCAGAAAAACCATTAGGGACGGACAGCAGCAAATTCTCGACGCCCTTAACAAACTTGACAAAAGAGAAAAGAAACAGACCGAAAACGAAGAAAACTGAGCGTAAGCCGTGCAAAAGCACGCTCCGCGACGGATGCGCTCAAGACCGACGCCTTATAACGGTTCTGAACGCATAAAAAAAGCAGTTGCCCTGCATAAGAGCAACTGTTTTTTTATCAGAATTTTTTCAATTATTCTTTTTCGTTAAGACAAGCAATTCCGGGAAGTTCCTTACCTTCGAGCAGTTCGAGCGATGCGCCGCCACCCGTGGAAATATGCGTCATCTTATCGGCATAACCGAGCTGAGCAACGGCTGCGGCACTGTCGCCTCCGCCGATGATCGTGGTCGCGCCCTTAGCTTCGGCAAGAGCTTTAGCAACGGCATTTGTACCTGCTGCAAGAATGGGGTTTTCGAATACGCCCATAGGTCCGTTCCAGACAACGGTTTTCGCGCTCTTGACGACTTCGGCATAAAGAGCTCTGGTCTTTTCGCCGATATCAAGCCCTTCTTCGTCGGCAGGAATATCGGAGATATCGTGCATGGACGTTTCGATAGGCGCGTCGATAGGATCGGGGAAAGTTTGAGCTGTAACTACGTCTACGGGCAGATAAACTTTTTTGCCGAGTTTTTTTGCCTTTTCGAGCATTTCTTTGCAGTAGCCGATCTGAGAATCGTCAACCAAAGAAGTACCTACTTCATAGCCTTCGCCTTTAAGGAAAGTATAAGCCATTCCGCCGCCGATAACCAAAGTGTCGCACTTGTCGAGCAGGTTGGAAATAACTTTCAGTTTATCGGCAACCTTAGCTCCGCCGAGAACGGCAACGAACGGTCTTTCGGGATGTTCGAGCGCACCGCCCATAATGGTCAATTCTTTCTGAATGAGGAAACCGCAAACGGCGGTCTTTACATAACCCTGTTCAACGATAGCGGCGGTAGAACCGTGAGAACGGTGAGCGGTACCGAATGCGTCGTTTACGAATATATCGCAGTAGCTTGCGAGTTTCTTGCAAAATTCGGGATCGCGAGCTTCTTCGCCCGGTTCGAAACGCGTGTTTTCGAGCAATACGACTTCGCCGTCTTTAACGTTGGCAACGGCTTCGTCTGCGGAAGGTCCGATTACGTCGGTTGCGAAAGTAACTTTCTGACCGAGAATTTCGGCAAGTCTTTCGGCTACCGGTTTAAGGCTGTATTTAGCGACGACCTGCCCCTTAGGTTTACCCATATGCGAGCAAAGAATAACTTTCGCCTTATGATCGATGAGGTATTTGATTGTGGGAAGAGCGCCGTTGATTCTGTTTTCATCGGTGATCTTGCCGTCTTTCATAGGGACGTTAAAGTCAACTCTTACAAGACATCTCTTGCCGGCAACGTCTACGTCCGTTACCGACATTTTGTTAAGCATACTCATATTAGAAACACTCCTTATTGTTTTTCGCTAAAAGTTTATCACCGGTATTAAAAAAAGTCAAACGTTTTGCATTTGCTTATGATTTTTTGTTGTTCTATGCAAGTTTTTCAGGTTTTGTACGCCCTGTTTTGTTCTGCGAAGCAATCATAACCGATAGCCGCACTCGCGGAATCAATCAGCCGAGAAGTTCTATTTCCGATATATCGTCGAAAAAGACTTTAACTATACCGACTTTAAAATAGCCTGCCGAACAGTTGATTTCCGTTACGGTGCCGCACTCTTTGCGATAGCGCGTTTTATCGTAAAACGTAACGCGGATAAAATCGTTTTTTTCGATTTTGGCAAGCGTGTGCGAAATACGCTCGGAATCATCCTCGCCGAGTTCGCGCTTTTCCTCTCTGACCGCAAGTTCTTCCTTAAGCATTTCGTCAAACCCGCGCAAAGCGGCAAACGGCATAAACTGCCTCGCCCGCTCTTCTCTACTCACCTTCTTCACCGCCGTTATGCCCTCCTATAAGTTTATTGCGAACGCGCGTCGTCGCTTCCGGTTTTAAATCGATCGCGCGGAAAACCGCGTTCTTGCCGTATTTTTGCTTCACCTGCATTACCGCGTCGAGCGCGTCGCACTCCTTATCTATTTTTGCCTTGTCGGTAAATAAATCGTACTCGGCAAAATCGTCGGACAACAGCCTGTTCGCACCTACCGTTATGCGACGTATAGGTAAACTTTTTACGACAGTGCTTTCGTAAATACTCAAAAATGCATTTTTCAGCACGTTATACGATCGAGTATACCCTCCGGAAAGCTTTTTCATACCTCCGGTCGGTCTATTTGCGTCTTTTGAATAACCGATCATCAAAAATATATCGTCGGTTACAAGGTGCTTTTCGGCAAGTTCCTGCGTTATGAAATCAGCCATTTCCTTGACAACCGTGCACGCCTGCTCGTATGAATAATCGGAAAACAAAATCTGTCCGTTGGATATAGACCGACTTTTAGATTTATATTTGTGAATATCCGCAATCGTGCAGGGTTCTTCGCCGTGCGAATGATCGATTAAAAACTCGGCGTTCACTCCGAACTCTTTGTATAATAAATCTTCGTCGCACCCGGCAACGCCGCGCATATCGTATATGCCGTATTTTTCAAGCCGTTTCGCAATCCCGCGGCCGACGTTCCATACGTCCGTAATCGGACGATGCTGCCATATCTTGCGGCGAAATTGCATGCGATCTAAATACCCTATTCCGTCATCCGCGTGTTTTGCGTCTATATCGAGCGCGACTTTAGCCAAAAACAAATTGGTTCCTATGCCGCAAGTTGCGGTTATGCCCGTTTCGGCAAAAACGGCGTTCTTAAGCGATTTAGCAAAATCACGCCCGTCTACGCCGTAAATTTTCAAATAGTCGGTTGCATCGATAAAACATTCGTCTATCGAGTAAACGTGTATGTCGTCGGCGGAAACGAAACGCAGGTATACGGCATAAATCTTTGCCGAATAGCGCATGTATTTTTTCATATGCGGCAAGGCGGTAACGTAGTTTATCCCTTTCGGAATTTCAAACAACCTACAACGGTTTTTTACGCCGAGTTTTTTCATCGCGGGGGTAATTGCAAGACATATCGCACCACGCCCGCGCGACGGATCGGCAACTACAAGATTTTCCGTCATAGGATCCATGCTACGCTCCACCGCCTCGACAGACGCGTAAAATGATTTAAGATCTATACAGATATATGTCCGCTCTTCGGAATTTATATTTTTTCTTAAATCGGATTTTTGCTCCGAATTTAACACGATATCGGAGTACGCCCTGTCTTTATCCACCGCAAAACACCTCACGCCATGCATTTTATCATACAAACATATGTTCGTCAATAATAGTATGCCCTGTTTTCACGGAAAAATGCCGAATTGCGCCGAATTTCCGCGTTTTTCAGTTTTTAAAAGTTCATAAGAGCACCAAAAAAGGACGACAACCAAGCAAGTTGCCGCCCTTTTAAACTATTTTGTATCGGGCGTAGCCCCAATTTATGTCGGGTGTCCCCCCCCAATTTTACATAGAGCCACTATTTCGTTTTGCCGTCAGAATATCGTTTATCGTCGGACAAACTCCCGCACGGCGCACCAAACAAGAACAAAACGAACCCGCCGTTACCGCGCTACGGTAACTTCGATATCGGCGATAAGCAGTTCCCCTGTAAAAGCCCCGAATTTTACGATGAAACCGGCAAAAACCTCTCTGTCCGATTCGCTGAGCACAAGTTCGAAATCATGCCACTCACCGTCGGCTTCAACGACTAATTCGTAGTTATGCCCGTATGAAGGCTCCAGAATCTGCACGATATAGTTCGTTTTGTAAGCATCGTCTTTTCCCGTTATTTTTTCACCAAGCTCGACAGGCTCTGCCGTATCGGAAGTTTTATAGCGGAATGAGATCTTGGTTACGTCTTTATCGTAATTGTATTTACGGCTTACGGACGGACCGACAGTAATTGTACCTTCGGTTACAAATCTTGTTCCCGCATCTTTTCCGCTACCGGTAAAATAGTAAGCGATTTTGCCGTCTATATTGTACGTGCCGAGATAATCCATATTTTTGACAGTTTTGCTTTCGATACTAAGAAGCCCTTCGGGCTCGGAAACAACGCCGTTATAGTTTTTAGCTAACTCTGATTGCTCGACTTTGATATCGGCGATAAGCAACTGACCTTTAAGCCCGCCCATCTTTACTATAAAGCCGGCGAATTTTATCCTGTCGGCAGAAGTAAGAGTATATTCGAATTTTTGCCATTGTCCGTTAGTTACCGCATTGAACGCATAATTGAGTTTATATCCGGGATCGAGAATCTGGAAAATCGTGGTCGATTTTTCGCTGTCGATTAATTCATCGGGCGCAATGGTTTTGTTCAGATTGATAAACTTGTAATCAAACGAAAACTTTGTTACGGTCGGATTAACCTTGTAAACCCTCAATGCCGCCGAGCCGAACGTTTCTGTACCCTCGGTTACAAATCTTGCTTCGGCGCACTTAACCGCATCTTCGTTTGTGAAATAATACCCTACTTTACCGTCTACATCATAGATTCCGTTAAAAGTCATTCCGCTTACTTTTTTGTCTTCTATATGAAGAAGCCCGTCAGGTTCGGTTGTCGTTTCGCAACCGTCTACAAAGGAAACAACTTCTGCCTTAATATCGGCTATCAGCATTTCACCTTTCAGTCTTCCCAATTTTACGATGAAGCCGCTGAACAACGACTGACGAACATCGGGAACGTCAAACGTTGCGGTATGCCACTTTCCGTCGGCTATCATTTCAAGCTTTAAAGGATAATACGTGCCGTCACTGCAAATAATCTGCGAAAAATACGGCGCGTTTGCTTCGTCGTCGGTTATCAACGTTTTACTGATGTTTCTGATTTTATATTCAAACGAAAAAGATTTGATTTTTAACGGTGCAAATACATAACTGCCGCGCGCTTTCGTATCGGTGCCTTCGCTTACAAATCTTGTTTCGGCAAAGCCGTCCGATTTATCGGTATAAAAATAATATGCGGTTTTGCCATCGACGGCGTAAAGTCCGCCGTATGTCATTTTCTCGGTCTTTCCTTCTTCGATTCCGAGTATGCATTCGGGCTCGGTTGCGGTTGTGCAGCCCTCTGTCAAAGATATCGCGTCAACGTTGATATTCGCAACGAGCATTTCGCCTGTAAGTCCGCCCATTTTTACGATGAATCCTGCAAATTTTTCAATCTGAGCGTCGGTCAGAGTATAACTGTAACTGCCCCATTCGCCGTTGAGAGCAGGATCGAACTCAAGAATATCGTAGGAACCGTCGGAACCCAGAATCTGCACGATATACGAAACGGAAATTACATCATCCACGGCGTTTGCGCAAGAATTGACGATTTTGTATTCAAACGAGAAACTTCTTACACGTTGAGGAGCGAACACATAGCTGCCGTCAACCTTTTTGATTGTGTCGGTACCGAACGTTACAAATCTCGCTTCGGCATTTTTAGTTGCCGCTGCATTATAAAAATAATAAGCGACGACGTTTTCTACACTATACAAACCGCCGAAATTCATTTCTTTGACTTTACCGGTTTCAAGGTGCAGGTAATTTTCCGGTTCGGTTGAAGCTTTGGTCGCATTGTCGATTAAAGAAAGCTTTTTAGTCACCAATGCTTCAGCCGTAGTCTTTTCATACGTCTCGCCGTTCTTAACGAACAGCTCGCCGCAATCCGTGCGGGTACATTCATAATGAGCGGCTATACCTTCTTTGTAATATGTTGCGGGAATTCCGACCACCGACCGATAATCGTGTCCGAGCGCAGGAATTTCCGTATAAGTAGTATAATTGCAGCGCGAACAGGTAACGTATGCGTTCCTGCCGTTTTCGGTACAGGTTGCGTCTTGCCCTGCGTGCATAATTTCATCGTGCCCGAGCGCAGGAATTTCTTCCGTTACTTTGTTATTACAAGCAGAACATACTTTTTCACGCGAACCTATAGCGGTGCAAGTTGCCTTAACAGTCACATTCCAATTCCCGTATGCGTGATCGAGCTTTGCTATTTTCACCGTTTCCGTCGAGGTTTCCGTGGTCGCGTCAGCATCTTCGAACAACTTACCGCATTCGCAAATATAATATGCTTTATTACCCTCCGCCGTACAACTTGCCGCAGTCGCATCGACAGCTGTAAGCACATGCACATGTTGTTCTTCCGACGAAGAATCATCTTCATCGTCCGAGATTCCGCAGGCAACGGCAGACATACTCAATGCGAGAGTCACCATTGCCGCAAACATTGAAATCAATGCTTTTCTCTTCATCCCTTCCTACTCCATTTATCGGCATTTTTGCCGTTTTTATCTTGCACGGCATGTCCGACAAGACCGGAATGTGAACCTATACACAAAAGACTCTTGCTTAAAACCGTACTAACGAACGTTCATTATATAATGTTTGTTCGGCATGCACAAGCCCAAATAAAAAAATAAATCTTTTTCTGTACAAGATTACGTCCTTTTTTGTACCGTTTTCGACATTTTTCGACATATTCGGCTTTTAGGAATACTTTGACGATCACACAACCCCACAAACCTCGCAACCGATCACAAAAAAGCCTCGCCTTATAATAACGTAAGCAAACGGAAAAAAAAGACCTACGGAAAAAACTCCGCAAGCCTTGAGTTGTGATTAAATTTCAAAAAAATTATGATTTATAATCGCTAATTATTCGGGAAGAGCGGCAGTTCGAAAAAGCCCGAACATACCTCGTTGGAGTATTCCTGACACGGCGGAATGGTAGCATAGCCGTACGACGGAACAAGCAGTTCTACGTCCATTACCATTTTGAGAATGACGGTTACGCAACAGGACACGGTAAAGGTCGCGTCGGTAATATTGAACACACCCTCGGGCGCGACGATAGAAACTACCGATTCTACATAATAAGGTATGATCGACGGCTCGGGCACAAACAAAATTACGTCTCCCGTAAGCGTAGTATTGCTGAGAGCTTTTCCTTCAACGCCGTTTGCATCGGTATAGATAACTTCCATCGGCACGGTAAGCGTTACCTGTACGCGCGCAAAGTTCGGACGATCGGTCAACCTGTCGATTTGCACGTTTGTTACGGTTGCTTTCGTAGTAGTACTCTTAGCCGATAAAAAAGTTAACGGATATGTAGGATTCGCGGGATTAAAATCTGTTAAATTAAGGACTATTCCGTCTTCCTGCGTTTGTTTTATACAGGCGTCGAATACCTTTTTGGTTTGTATGCATACCTTTTCGCAAAGTCCGTTCAACGGATTGCCCGTCAGCTGACACGGACAGCGATCGGATTGATAGTTAGAAAAAAATGACATTTTTTACCTCCGACATATTTGCCTTCACTCTAATATATGCAAGCAAACCGCCATTTTGTCATTATCTTTTAAAAAAAGCATACAAAAAGTAAGTCCTATGTGAAAAATCATTTAACAAAAACTCTAGGGGTTACAGGCGTTATCACTAATTACCGAAAAGTGTTTTTATCACTTTTCGGCGTGCGTTTTTGCGGAAAAAAAATCGCCGCGCAGCGGTATGGTTTTTGCAAGGCAAACGACCGAAATCGTACTTGCCGTACGTTGATGGGAGTTTAACACAGCAAAAACCGATTTATTCCCGCAAAAATATTTAGTGATGACGAATGGAACCCCTAAAAAAAACACGACGAAAAACGCCGCGTTTACAAGAACAGCGATTAAGATTGACCGCCCGATTGAATGTATGTTTATATTATAATCGCATAATATACGATTGTCAGGTCTATAATCGTATAATATGCTACTATTTTACAAAAATCAGGCGGTGACAATATGCGAAAAAAAACGATAACCGACACAAACGATAATTCTACGCTCGCAATTATTCAAAAAAGACTGCGCGAATGCATCGGCAATTCTACGCTCCCTCAAAAGGTAATCGCCGAGAAAATCGGCGTATCCGAGCAAACGGTTTCCAAGTATATGAAATGCAATATTTTTCCCGCGCTTGATACGCTCGCCAAGTTATGCGCCGTTCTTGACGTTTCGTCCGATTATATTCTGGGTTTAAACGACGAGTATTAAGGCACTTGTTTTAACTTTTGCTAATATGCGCCTGCGGTTACCGATCAAGTGAGGTTCGCTGGCGCATCTTAGGATGACGCAATAACGCTTTTAATTTTTTTGCGGCTCAGATACAAGCATAGCAAGGCTCGCGAAGGGTAAAAATTTTTGCGGTATAGATACAAGCATTGCAAGGCTCGACGAGTTGGACGGGTACGATAGACCTTATCGGTCATCGTAGTCGTACAACGATGGCAGTTAACGTAGCAATGCGCCGTAGATATGCCGCAAAAGGGTGAGATAGACCTAAAAAGGTCATTGAAGTCTTTTGCCCGAAGCAGTAACGCAGCTATGCGCCGTATATAAGCAGTAAAAAAGCCCGACTTCGGTTATTTCCGACCAAGTCAGGCTTGTTTTGTTTTATTTAATTCATCGGCAGCAAAACTGTCTGCGATCAATACCGAAAATCAACCGAAGCCGATAAAAGGCTAAAATCAGTCGATTATGCCCTTTCTCGGGGTGAGGTTAAACCGCTCGCAGAGCATTTTAAGTTGCTCGTCGGTGATGAGATTTACCGTGCAATCTTTAGCCATAATGAAGAGCTGAGCGGTCTTTTCTACGGTTTCGATAAGACCGAAAGTTTCGTCCATATCCTTGCCGGTGCCGTAAATGCCGTGGTTCGTCCATACGACAAGACGATGTTCTTTCATTTTTTCGGCGGTAGCCTCGCCTATTTCGTTCGTGCCGCAAACCATCCACGGGAGAACGCCCACGCCGTCGGGGAATACGACGATCGCTTCGGTATTATACTGCCAGAGTGTGTGCGTGAAGAGGTTTTCGTCCACGGGGAGAACCGAGCTCATAACGATGGTGTAAGTCGGATGAGTGTGCATAACGATTCTGTGATCGGGATCCTGAGCAAGTCGGACGGTGTGCGTCATAAGGTGCGCAGGCAGTTCGGAAGTGAACTTTCCTCCGTCCTTGTAACCCCAGAGCAGCTCGGCGGTCTTGCCGTCCTTAGCTATTCTGAACAAGCCGAGGTTTGTTTCGGGATCGGCGGCAACGTTTTTGAAATATTTGCCCGTGCCCGTAACGAGAAAATACTTGCCGACGAGTTTATTCGCATTGAACCCCGTGGGAATTTCGCGGATAACCTTGTTTACGTCGAGATATTCGGCAACCTGCTCTTCGGTAAGAAGATAGCTGATGTTTCCGCCGTTTCTTTCGTCCCAACCCTGACGATACATGTTTGCCGTTACGTCGCTCATTTCCTTAATAAAAGGTGCAGTCAGAATGTTTTTCATTTTCTATCGTTTAACTCCTTTTCGTAATCCTTGATATCAGTTAAAAATTCGCTCTTTACGCCGTTGCGTTTAAGATATTCTTCCCAAACGTCTCCGAACGGATAGGTTTTCATCTTTTCGTTCAGATACATAAGCTCGGTGAAACGTGCTTCGTCCTGAAGTTTTGTGGTTTCTTCGTTGGGGAGCAGCAACGCCCAAAGCAGAGCTTTCTGCATGTTGCGCATACCTGTAACCCATGCCATAACCCTGTTGATCGAAGCATCGAAATAGTCAAGACCGATAAGAACTCGCTGATCGGCGTTGTTTCTGATAATTTCTTTGGCGATCTCTTTGAGTTCGTCTTCGAAAACGACAACGTGGTCGCTGTCCCATCTTACGCCGCGGGTAACGTGCAGCGCGACTTTGTCGAAAAACGCGAGCATCGACGGAATCTTGTCGGACACGACCTCGGTCGGATGATAGTGACCGTTATCGAGCAGGCAGCAAAGACCGTTGAGCGCGGCGTAGTTCATATAGAATTCGCTTGAACCGACGGTGTAACTTTCTACGCCGATGCCGAATACTTTGCTTTCCACCGAATCGACGATATATTCTTTGGGGTATTTAACCGCATAAATTTCGTCAAGGCTGGCTTTAAGGCGCATACGCGGAGTAAGGCGGTTGCCGGGAACGTCTTTAAGTCCGTCGGGGATCCAAAGGTTATTAAGGCACGGAGAGCCTTGTTCTTTACCGATTTCGGCGGCAATCTTTCTGCACGCTTTAACATGCTTGATCCAGAATTTGCGGACGTTTTCGTCGGGCGAAGAAAGCGTTAAGCCGTTCTTTACCATAGGATGAGAGAACAAAGTCGGGTTGAAATCGATGCCGACGTTGCGTTTTTTAGCCCATTCGATCCACGGTCTGAAATCTTCGATCGTAAGCTCGTCCACGTCCTTCTTTTCGGTTAGTATAGCGTAAATCGCGTGTAGATTGATACGCTTTTTACCGGGAATTAGCGAGAACGCGAAGTCCATATCGGCGGTCAATTCTTCAAAATTGCGCGCGCGGTAAGGATAGTTACCCGTCGTCTGAATACCGCCTGACAATTCGCCGTCGCTTAAAAAGCCTTTTACGTCGTCACCCTGCCAGCAATGCATGGATACGGGAATAAGCGAAAGCCTTTCGAGTGCTTTTTCTACATCTACGCCTGCTTCCCGATAGATTTTCTTAGCTTCTTCAAATCTGTTCATTATTTGCACCTCATCTGAATTTTTATGTTTCCGAGCGCAGTTGCCTCTATCGGCATTGCGACTACTTTTTTGTTTGTGTATTTTTCGGTAAGCGCGTTGAGATAATTATTCTTCGCACCGCCGCCTATTACGTAAATCGCATCCACCGTCATACCGAGGTTAGCCTCGATATTTTTTACCGCCTCGCCGTAACTGAAGGCAAGGCTGTGGAAAATGGAGTTGAACAAGTCGCCCGCTTTTTTCGGTTCCGCCTTGCCGCTGTTTTTAAGCAGTTCGGTTATCGCCTTACTCATGTTTTCGGGCGCGACGAGAGACTGATCGTTTACGTCGAATATCTCGGTATAGCTCGATTTTGCGACTTTTGCGAAAATTTCGTCAAACGAAAGCCCCTGTTCCTTTTTGGCGTTATTTACAAGCCACATACCCATTATGTTTTTCAGATAGCGATAATATCCGTTGCCGCCCTCGTTGCTGAAATTGGACTGCATGGACTTTGCCGAAGAATCGGCTTCGGGAATTTTTACCCCGATGAGAGACCATGTGCCGCTTGACAAAACCACCGAACCGAGCGGACAATCCACCGCTTCGTACGCGCTTGCGGTATCGTGCGAGGCGCATGCCACAACTTTGATATTGCCGCCTAATTCTTTTGCGATTTCGGGCTTAAATTCGCCGACAACCGTGCCCGGAGCGGATAATTTTTTAAACAATTCGGACGGCAAACCGAGTTTTTCGATAAGTTCGGGATCGAATTCGCGCGTTTTAAGATTGAGTAGCGCGCCCGTGGACGCGTCCGTATATTCTTTTACCTTTACGCCCGTAAGCAGATATTCGAGATATTCGGGGATCATAAGAAAATCTGTGGCGTTTTCGAGCCTGCCGTTCATCTTATCGTCGTACAACTGATAGACCGTATTGAATGCCTGATACTGTATGCCCGTTCTTGCATACAATTCCTCAAAAGGCACGATTTTGTGCACCTCTTCGGACGATTTTATCGTGCGGTCGTCGCGATATGCGTAACACGGTTTAATAGGCGTATCGCCGTTTAAAAGCATATAGTCCACACCCCAGGTGTCGATTGACATGCTTTCGATGGTCTTATACTTCTTTAAAGCGCATTTTATGCCGTTTTTAACGTGCGAAAATATTTCATCGGTATCCCATACGAGATGCCCGCCCTGTTCTTTCATTCCGTTGGGGAAACGATAAACCTCGTCAAGGACTATTTCGCCGTCTTTTTCGTAACCTACGATATGCCGACCGCTCGACGCGCCGAGATCTACGGCAAGGTAATATTTCATGAAGCTACCCCCTGTTTTTCATAATTAAATTATATCACCCGACGTTTTGTTTTTCAATGCAAAAACATGACATCTATACTCTCGGAATTTGACATTTTGTTTTTTAAAGTGTAGAATATGAATATAGCGTTTGTGCGCGGCGGCAATTTGGATTCGAACAAAGACGATTTGATAACTAGGGCGATTTTATTTGGAACGAGAGCGCCTAAGCCACGGAAAAATTACGGTGAAAATATGAATGAAGAACTGATGCAAAAACTTGAAGACCTGACAGCCGAAGAAAAAGACATTCT
>CAKQKA010000038.1 GCA_934247855.1 uncultured Clostridia bacterium
ACCTTGGATTTAGTAACTTCGACGCCGCACTTATCGCAGATTACGCCTTTATATCTGATTCTTTTATATTTACCGCAATGACATTCCCAGTCCTTTGTCGGTCCGAATATTTTTTCGCAAAACAAGCCGTCGCGTTCGGGCTTTTGCGTTCTGTAGTTTATGGTTTCGGGCTTGGTAACCTCGCCGTAAGACCACTCTCTGATTTTTTCGGGAGACGCGACACCTATCTGAATAGAATCGAAATTGTTAAGTTCAAACATTAAATAACCTCCCTGTTATCAGTTATCGTCGTCATCGTCGTAATCATCGAACAAATCGCCCGACTTGAACGAGAATCTCTCGTCGTCGTCGAATTGGTCGATGTCGTCGAAGATGTTGGAAATATCGCCCTCGTCGCTCTCGGTTTCGTGTTCGTCGCGATCTTCCGTTCCGAATACTTCCTCGACGGACACTTCTTCGTATCCCTCTTTCTCGCGAGCGTGCGGCTGCTGCATATCGGCGTCGTCGTCCGTGAGGCTCTTGAGCGATACTTCTTCGCCTGCCTCGTTGAGAACTTTAACGTCGAGCGCGAGCGACTGCATTTCCTTAAAGAGAACCTTGAAGGATTCCGGTATGCCCGGTTCGCTTATATCGTTGCCTTTGACGATGGATTCGTAAGTCTTGACTCTGCCTACGACGTCGTCCGACTTAACGGTAAGTATTTCCTGAAGAATATGAGCCGCGCCGTAAGCTTCGAGCGCCCAGACTTCCATTTCGCCGAAACGTTGTCCGCCGAACTGCGCCTTTCCGCCGAGCGGCTGCTGCGTTACGAGCGAGTACGGGCCCGTGCTTCTTGCGTGGATCTTATCGTCGACAAGGTGGTGCAGCTTGATCATGTACATCTGACCGACGGTAACTCTGTTTTCAAACGGTTCGCCCGTTCTTCCGTCGTAAAGCTGTACTTTGCCGTCAACCTCGCCATAAGGATTTACAAAGTGATTGTCTTCGAGAAGCGATTTGATATCGCCCTCGCTCGCGCCGTCGAATACGGGGGTAGCGATCTTCCAGCCGAGTTGTTTGCAAACAAGACCGAGGTGTACCTCGAGAACCTGACCGATGTTCATTCGCGAAGGAACGCCCAACGGGTTAAGCACGATCTGCAGCGGAGTTCCGTCCGCAAGGAACGGCATGTCCGCTTCGGGAAGAATTCTGGAAATAACACCCTTGTTACCATGACGACCCGCCATCTTATCGCCGACGGAGATCTTTCTCTTCTGAGCGATACTGACTCTGACGAGCTTGTTAACGCCGGGCGAGAGTTCGTCCTTGTTTTCTCTCGTGAATATCTTGATATCTACTACGATACCACCTTCGCCATGCGGTACGCGCAGCGAGGTATCTCTTGCGTCTTTCGACTTTTCGCCGAATATCGCGCGGAGCAATCTTTCCTCGGGGGTAAGATCGGTTTCGCCCTTAGGCGTAACTTTACCGACAAGAATATCGCCCGAGCAAACCTCTGCGCCGATTCTTACGATACCGTCGGCGTCGAGGTCTTTAAGAGCGTCCTCGCTGACGTTGGTAATATCTCTCGTAATTTCTTCCGCGCCGAGCTTGGTTTCACGCGCTTCGGTGTCGTACTCTTCTATATGGATAGACGTAAATACGTCGTTCTGAACGAGCTTTTCGGAAAGAAGAATCGCGTCCTCGTAGTTATAACCTTCCCAGGTCATAAAGCCGATGAGAATGTTTCTGCCGAGCGCAAGTTCGCCGTCATGGGTAGCAGGTCCGTCCGCAATGATATCGCCTTTCTTAACGACGTCGCCGGTATGAGCGAGCGGTCTCTGGTTAAGGCATGTACCCTGGTTGGATCTTTCGAATTTTTTAAGTTTATAAACGTGATCGTTGCCTTCGGTATCGGTTACGACCATTTCGTCGCCGCCCGCACGTTTTACAACGCCGTCGCAATCGGCAATGATCATAACACCCGAGTCGTATGCGATCTTGGCTTCTACGCCGGTAGCAACGATAGCGTTTTCGGGTTTAAGCAGAGGAACTGCCTGACGTTGCATGTTCGAACCCATGAGCGCTCTGTTGGTATCGTCGTTTTCCAAAAACGGAATAAGCGCGGTAGCAACCGAAACGAGCTGTTTGGGCGATACGTCCATGTAATCGATTTCCTCGCGGGGAACTTCGGTAATCTCTTCGCGATGACGGCAGGATACACGTTCGTGCACGAAACGTCCGTTTTCGTCGAGCGGTTCGTTTGCCTGAGCGACGATGAAAGCGTCCTCTTCGTCCGCCGTAAGGTAGTCGACGTGATCGGTAACGATACCCGTTTCTTTATCTACCTTTCTGTATGCCGATTCGATAAAGCCGTACTCGTTGACTTTAGCGAAAGTGGAAAGCGATGTGATAAGACCGATGTTCTGACCTTCAGGCGTTTCTATCGGGCACATTCTGCCGTAGTGAGTGTAGTGAACGTCACGGACTTCAAACGTTGCGCGTTCTCTGTTCAGACCGCCGGGACCTAATGCCGACAACTTTCTCTTATGCGTAAGTTCTGCGATCGGGTTGGTCTGATCCATGAATTGCGACAACTGCGAGGAGCCGAAGAATTCCTTGATCGCGGAGCTTACCGGACGAACGTTGATGAGCGCTTCAGGCGTAATGGTCTGCGGATCCTGAGTGGACATTCTTTCTCTTATAACCCTTTCGAGTCTTGCAATACCGATTCTGAACTGGTTCTGAAGCAGTTCGCCTACCGAACGAACACGACGGTTGCCGAGGTGGTCGATGTTATCGGTAGTGCCGATACCGCAGTTAAGGTCGAGGTTTATGGACACGGTGGCGATGATATCGTCTACCGTGATATGCTTATGATTGAGTTTTTCAAGCAGAGGACGAACGACTTTCTTCTGGTCGAACGTGAGTTTTTCGATTTCCGCATCGGGATTTTCGGCAAGACGTTTTCTCATGTCGTCAACAATTTCATAGAAACTAAGACATGCTTCTACAAAACGTTCGCGGGTAATCTTTCTCTTTTCGGCGTTCTTTCTGTCTTCTGCCTTTTCCTCCACGCCTTCCGGAGTGTAAGTTTCTTCGGTATAATAAATATCGTTGATTCTGTCCTTGAAATGTTCGGCGGTATCTTCAACCGAAGCGTTCAGAGCATAATCGCGTACCTCTTTAGAGAAGGTAATCATCGGGTAATAAACGGTTTCGATAAGACCGAACGGTCTGTAAGGAATACCGAGCACGGCGGTAAAATCGACCGAGTTGTTGGCTATTACCTTGTGCGATTTATTGCCCGCAACGAGCGCGACAAATTCGTTTATACCGCTGTTCTGAATAAGTTTAGCCTTTTCGTAAGAAATGACTTCGCCCTTGGTTGCAAGAACTTCGCCGTCCGGACTGATAACGTCCTCGTACGCGGTAAGACCGACGATACGCACGCCGAGGTTAAGACGTTTGTTATATTTGTACCTGCCGACTTTGGCAAGATCGTATCTCTTTGCGTCGAAAAAGAGGTTCCTGAGATTCTGGCGAACGGCTTCGTCCGTGGGAACTTCACCGGGGCGCAGTCTTCTGTATAATTCGAAAAGACCTTCGTTTTCGGTACGAGCGGTGTCTTTTTCCATCGTCGCGGCGATCATAGAATCATTGTCGAACAATTCGGCAAGCGACTTATCCGTACCGAATCCGAGCGCACGCAAAAGTACGGTCGCGGTAATCTTACGCGTCCTGTCTACGTGTACCCAAAGTACATTTTGCGAATCCTGTTCATATTCGAGCCACGCGCCTCTGTTAGGAATAACCGTAGTGTCGAAAAGTTTCTTTCCCGAACGATCGAGAGTAACGCCGTTGTATACGCCCGGGCTTCTTACGAGCTGTGAAACGACAACTCTTTCCGCACCGTTGATAATGAACGAGCCGGTATCGGTCATCTTGGGAAGTTCGCCCATGAATACTTCCCTGTCGATTATTTCGCCGGTTACCTTGTTGACAAGTCTTACCTTAACACTGAGTTTAACCGCATAGTTTACATCTCTGTCACGGCATTCTTTCTCGCTGTATTTGGGTTCCGTTCCCAATGTATGATCGAGAAAATATAGTTCGAAGTGGTCCGAGAAGTCGGTTATCGGGGAGAAATCCTCAAAGACTTCCTGAATACCTTCGTTGATGAAGGTCTTGAAAGAATCTTTCTGGATCTCGATCAGATCGGGAATAGGCTGAACTTCCTTGATTCTCGAAAAGGTCTTTCTCTCTACCCTGCCAAATTTTTCCGTTCGCAAATCTCGCGTCATCAATACACTCCTTTTTTAAAAAAATGCAAAATACATCTTGCTTTTCGTCAAGTTCAGGTGTATAATACATATAGTTTTGAGTAGTCAATTCTTTTTAGTCGCTTTGCCGCCGCATTTAAAATCGGCTTGCCCGGGCTATGTATTCAAGTGCCATCCAATCGCACCCGCCATACATTCACGCCATGCACATGCGCACACACGATATATTAATAATGTAAAGCGCAATCACGGTAAACCGACAGCATGTAACGAGTTTTCAGCCTTTGAACAATCCATTCGTTCTTACGCTCGCCTGCAAGCAGCTGCTTTCGCCGAACCATTCATTCGTCCGCGTTAAGCAGAAATTCGCAAGTTTAGTTTTACTCGATTGCCTTGCCGATATTAGTCGGTAAATATCCGCGGAGTTTGAACAATCCATTCGTTCTTACGCTCGGCGAATTTTACAACCGTTCGGGCATTTGCTTTTGCCTTTGCTCCGCCGAAATAACAAATCGCAGATAAAGAGGCAAGACCATAGCCGCACCGAACAATTCTGTCGTTCAAAGTGCGCCAAGCCGCCTGTCGGGCATAAAGCGACAATTATAGAATTTTAGCATTATACTATTATAATGTAAAGTAAACAAGATGTCAAATAAAATTTAAGATTTACCGAAAATATTTTATATTATATGTTTCATCGAATTATCATTGATTTATCGATGATTTTACGGTAATTTTGATTGTTTTTCGGTAATTTTTCGGAGAAAAATGAGAATAGACAAATTTTTAAAAGTATCGCGTATATTAAAACGCCGCACTGTGGCAAACGACGCCTGCAACGGCGGCAGAGTCAGCGTAAACGGCAAAGACGTAAAACCTGCGTACAATCTTAAAACGGGCGACGTTGTAGAACTCCGTTTCGGCGGCGGCACGCTTAAATTCAGAGTTCTGGATCTCAAAGAAACCGTACGCAAAGAGGAAGCTCAGAACCTCTACGAGATTATAGAGTAAAGTCGTTCCCAATCGCAATCAATATGAACTTTCCCATTTCGCGGAAGCCTTTATGCGGTGCTGACGTACCTAGATGTTTCGACTGCGCTACGCTCCGCTCAACATGACGATAAAATATGTATAGAGCAAAAAAACTTTCCCGTCATCCTGAGACGCACCCGCTTGACCGACCGACGAAGGATCCAGCCGTCAGGCGCACGCTAATCGCAATCAATATAAACTTTCCCCGATTCGAGAAAAACCCTCAATAATCAACCTATAGCCCCGCATTTTTTTAAATCAAAATAAAAATCAATAATTTTTGCGGCTTAGATACAAGCATGACGAGACTCGTTTGGGCTTGCAGGACTGAATAGACCTTATCGGTCATTCAGGTCTGCAAGCTCAAACAGAAACGAAGTCAGGCGCAGTATATAAGCCGCAAAAAAAGGATCAACCCCATGGTAACAGCAATAATCGCGGCGGCGGGTTCAGGCACCCGCTCCGGCTTAAACACGAACAAAGTATTTTACCCTATGGCGGACGGACAAACCGTTCTGGAGCATGCGCTCACGCCGTTCGAACTAGAAGACAGAGTGACGGAAATCATCGTCGCCGTGTCCGACGAATACAAACAGAAAGCGGAGGAAATCGCAAAAGAGTTTTTCACCCCGATAAAGATAATCACGGGCGGCTCAACGCGCACGACAACCGTACGTTTAGCACTTGCCGAAGCAAGCAACGACGTGGTTTTAATTCACGACGGCGCAAGACCGTTTTTAACTGAAAAGTCGGTCTATAAGTGCATTAACGACGTTTTTGTCTACGGAACTTCCGTTCTCGCCGTACCTTGTACGGACACCATAGGCGAAGCCGACGGCGACGATTTGTTATCCACATCGAGGAGCAATAAATACAGCATTCAGACTCCTCAAGGGTTTATAAAATCACAACTTATTCAGGCGTTCGAGCTTGCAGGCGACCGCTCTTTCACCGACGAGGCGGGCGTTTACTGTAAATATATAGGCAAAGCACACATCACCGACGGCGACCGAAACAACATAAAACTCACCTACCCCGAGGATTTTGCGAAGATAAGACCGCCGAGATCGGGTACGGGATATGATTTACACATTTTAACCGAGGGCAGAAAACTCGTACTCGGCGGAGTTACGATTCCGCACGACAAAGGATTGCTCGGGCACAGCGACGCGGATGCACTCGCCCACGCCATAGCCGACGCTATGCTTTCCGCCGCAGGCCTGAGAGACATCGGCTATTATTTCAGCGATAAAGATCCTGCATACGAAGGCATTTCCAGCATGATTATTTTGGAAAAAGTCCGCAAAATGGTTGCCGAAACAGGCTATAAAGTCAACAACGTAGCGGCGGTTATTATGGCTGAAAAGCCGAAACTCAATCCGTTCGTTCCGCAAATGAAAAACGTTTTATCCGAAGTCTTGCGCATTTCGGCAAAAGACATCGGCATCACTTGCACCACAAGCGAAAAAGTCGGTTTCATCGGTCGCGAAGAAGGCATCGCCGTAAGCGCAATATGCACCCTTATCCCTGTTGCTTTTAATTAAAAGTGCAGATAATCGACCTATAGGCACACATATCACCTATCAGGCGAGCCGAACGCAATCAAATTACAAGCTTTCCCCTGTTGGGCAAACTTTCCCGTTGAATTGGGAGAGATGTCAACAAAGGCTGACAGAGAGGGCGCGTTCGCCGCGTAGGCGAAGTGGATTTTACGAGCATAGCGAGTAAAAGACGAGAGAGGAAAAAGAAGCGATACTTAAAACACAGCTTATCCAACAAGGATATGCAAATTATTAAAACTGTCCTCTTCAGTCTCGCTAACGCTCGCCAGCTCCGCTTATGCGCGGCGCGCCCCTTTTGTCGTTCAATGCCGCGGCATTTCCGACATTTCCCCCGTTTTGCGGGGGAATTGCCCGCTCGGGGAAGCCTTTATGCGGTGCTGACGCACCTAGATGTTTCGACTGCGCTTCGCTCCGCTCAACATGACGATAAAAGTATTGCAATGAATAAAAATACTTTTAAATAATTACGCCAACCGCAGTTACCCCAACGCCTTGCTTTGGTGCCCCTTAGACAAGGGGACGGGGATGCGGAATGCCTGGGGTTGTAGGGGCGCGCTTTGGGGTAGGGCCCCTGCCGTCTTTTGCCGGCTTTTTGACGCTGAAAAAGCCGTGTATGCAACGGCATTGCCACAAAAAGAATATTTCCAAAACCGTTAAGCTGTCCGCCTGTGCGTTTTGCCAAACTTTTGCGCGCCAAAAGTTTGAAAACATATATAGGCGGTCAAACTTTTTATAAACAGCGCAATCGATTGCCGGGTACAAAATAAAAGAAATTCAAAATTAAGACCAATAATTTTTGCGGCTTAGATACAAGCATTTTTAGTGATTAGATGCAAGCATAGCGAGACTCATTGATAATGATCGGACGAGATAGACCTTGTCGGTCATTCAGGTCTGCAAACTCCAACAGAAACGAAGTCAGGCGCAGTATATAAGCCGCAAAAACAAAAAACTCGGCTATAAATAAGTCGAGTTTTTTAATAATTCAAAACATTTTTTGGCTAAATTTACGCCCTAATATCCGCCTATAGGTCGGTTATCGGCTATTAAACATTGAATTTAAACAGAACGACGTCGCCGTCTTTCATGACGTATTCTTTACCTTCAGAGCGGACTTTACCCGCCTCTTTAGCCTTGGTATAGTTACCGCATTCGAGCAGAGTTTTATAGTCGACTATATCGGCTTTGATAAATCCGCGCTCGAAATCGGAGTGAATTTTGCCCGCAGCCTGAGGCGCTTTCGTGCCCTCTTTGATAGTCCAGGCGCGGGTTTCCTTTTCGCCCGCGGTTAGATAACTGATAAGACCTAAGAGTTTATACGAAGCTTTGACAAGCCTGGCAAGCCCGCTTTCTTTAAGCCCCAAATCTTCAAGGAACATTTTCGCGTCGGCGGGATCGAGTTCGGAAATCTCCTCTTCGGTCTTGGCGCAAATTACAAGCACCTCGTTCCCCTCTTTGGCAGCGAACTCCTTGACTTTCATAACGAGCGGCAGCTCGCTTTCGTCCTTGCCCATATCTTTTTCGTCGATATTGGCGGCGTAAAGCACGGGTTTAGACGTGAGCAGGAACATTTCGTCCACCATTTTCTTCTCTTCTTCGGTAAACTCTACCGAGCGGACGGGCTTTTCGTCGCTGAGCGCGGCATATATGCGTTCAAGCAGTTCAGCCTCTGCCTTAGCCTTTTTATCGCCCGATTTTGCGGTATTTTTAGCGCGGTCAAGGCGTTTTGCAACCGATTCGAGGTCGGCAAGAATAAGTTCGAGATTGATAATGCCGATATCGCGGATAGGATCTACGCCGCTTTCGACGTGCGTAACGTTATCGTCGGTAAAACAGCGCACCACGTGCACGATAGCGTCTACCTCTCTTATATGCGAAAGGAACTTATTGCCAAGCCCCTCGCCCTTGGACGCACCTTTGACAAGCCCTGCGATATCCACAAATTCAATGGTTGCAGGCGTAATTTTCTTGCTGTCGTAAAGCGCGGCAAGTTTATCGAGCCGCTCGTCGGGAACGGCAACAATGCCCACGTTTGGCTCTATCGTGCAGAACGGAAAATTCGCCGCCTGCGCCCCCGCGTGAGTTATTGCATTAAACAAAGTCGATTTACCAACGTTGGGAAGCCCAACTACTCCGAGTTTCATAATCTACCTCTGCGCCCGCACCCCCGCGAGCGATTTTTTATTCACAATCGTTAGATTATTATACCGCAATATTCGGTTTAATTCAACAATTTTTCATTCTTTTCGCAAAGATTATCGTTTCCCTCGCCAAATAGTTGCAAATATTATGCAGCGGTCGATGTGCGCCTACCTAGGTAAACGCACAAAAAAACGCACACCGAAGCGGTGTGCGATTTTTTTGATGTAATGCAGATATATGCAAATTATCTCTTGGAGAACTGAGGAGCTCTACGAGCTTTCTTCAAGCCGTATTTCTTTCTTTCCTTCATTCTCGGATCTCTGGTGAGATAGCCTTCTTTCTTAACGGCGGAACGAAGTTCGGGTTCGGCAACGATGAGCGCGCGGGCGATACCGTGTCTGATAGCGCCTGCCTGACCGGTGAAGCCACCGCCCTGAACGTTAACGAAAACGTCGTAAGCGGATTCTTTACCCGTGAGCACCAGCGGCTGACGAATAACGAGTTTTAAAGTTTCGAGATCGCAGTATTCGTCGATAGTTCTTCCGTTGATAACGATGTTACCTGTACCACCGGGGATAAGTCTTACCCTGGCGATTGCTTTCTTTCTTCTTCCTGTTCCCCAGTACTGAACTTTTTTCTTAGCGGTTTTAGCAGTCATGATCGCTTCCTCCTATCAGTCCAATTTGAGAGTTTCGGGTTGCTGAGCAGCATGTTCGTGCTTGTCACCCTTGTACACTCTGAGTTTCTTCAGCATAGATTTGCCGAGCGTGTTGTGCGGGAGCATTCCCTTGACAGCCTCGTAAACTACAACATCAGACTTGGTTGCCATCATCTGTTTGTAAGGAGTCTGTTTAAGACCGCCTACATAACCGGTATGATAGGTATACATCTTCTTTTCGAGTTTCTTACCGGTAAGAACTACCTTATCGGTATTGATAACTATTACGTAATCGCCCATATCAACGTTAGGAGTGAATGTGGGCTTATTTTTTCCTCTGAGAATAGTAGCAACTTGCGACGCGAGTCTACCTAAGACCATTCCTTCGGCGTCGACAACGTACCACTTTACTTCCGCCTTTCCCGGCTTTTCCATAAAGGTGTTCATTTCTGATACTCTCCTGAAAATTTGATTTTTTATAAATAAGAAAAATCTTCCGAAAAAGAGGGGCTATTTCCTTTTCAACCAACTTTCCCTAATAATCAGCCTAACTATTCTATAAAATTCCGATTTTTAAGTCAACTGTTTTTTGCGGTTTTTTCGTTTTTCGCCAAAATTTTTATGCGGCACTATATAATATTGCTATAAACCGCACGCCGAGTCGCCCTAAAGCGCAGCCATAAACGGCTAAACGGCAACCATAAAAGGCAATCGATAACCGAAAAAACACCGCCGACTTACCCGAAATACCGATTAAGCGGTTTTTGCCGCCTCTTCTTTTTCGAGCACGGTATACGCGACCTTTCCCACCAAAGTTTTGGGCAGTTCGGTTCTGAACTCTACATCGTAAGGCATTGCGTATTTTGCGATATTCTTTTTGCAGTATTCCAGAATATCGTTTTTAACGGTATCGTCGGGAATGTAGCCCTCTTTAAGCACGACAAACGCCTTGACCTTCTGCATTTTGTACGGATCTTTAACGCCGATAACGCAACTCATCTGCACGGCGGGGTGTCCGTCGATTATGTTTTCTATCTGCGACGGATAAACGTTATATCCGCTTGTTATGATCATTCTTTTAATACGCTGTTTAAAGAAGATAAAACCCTCTTCGTCCATAAAGCCGAGGTCGCCCGTATGCAGCCACACATGACCGTCGGCGTGCGTCCTGAGCGTATCGGCGGTTTCCTGCGGTCTGTCGAGATAACCGAGCATAACGGACGGTCCGCGCAGACAGATTTCGCCGTCCTCGTTCGCGTCGCAAGGCTCGGTCGTGCCAGGCTTACATATCATATAATAAGTATCAGGGTACGGAATACCGATAGAACCCTCTTTTTCTTTGTCGTACGGGGTTAAGCAACTTGCGGTAACGCATTCGGTGGTACCGTAACCCTCTCTTATACGCACCGAACAGTTGTGCGATTTGAGGAACGCGTCGAATTTCTTTTTCAGCTCGACCGAGAGCGAATCGCCGCCGGAAAACACGCCTTTCAGGCAGCTTAAATCGGCTTTATCTAAATACTGATTACGCGTAAGAGCCTCGAACAAAGTAGGCACGCCCGCAATAAAGTTGGGGCGATTTTTCATAATCAGTTCGGCATAAGATTTAACGTTGAACCTCGGCACCAAAATCGACGTACCGCCCGCCACCATTATAGTGTGAATACATACGCCCAGACCGAAGCCGTGAAACACGGGCATTGCCGCAAGCATTTTTGCGCCGCGAACGGGATAATGCGCCATTTCTATCGTCTGGCAAGCAAGCGCGTTAAAGTTGAGGTTGGAAAGCATTATGCCTTTCGTTACGCCTGTCGTACCGCCCGAAAACAAAATTACGGCAGGATCGACATCCTTTTTATGTGCGGCGGTAACGACGGTTTTTTTGCCGGCTTTTATGAAATCGCTCCATAAAATCATCTTGCCGCCGGTCTTGACGCTTTTTTGCTTTTTTGTCTTGATAAACAACCTATAGGCGGACTTCTTGACAAAATTAAGCTCGTCCTCCGCCCCGGTTATTATCAATTTTTCCAGATCGGTTTTCTTTAAAACCTCGTTGAATTTTTCTGCAAACTGATCAAGCGTAATACAGAACCTGCTACCCGCGGTCTTTATATAAAATATAATTTCGCCCTCAGCCGAAAGCGGATGAATCATACTCGCTATCGCGCCGATATAATTGAGCGCGTAAAGCGAAAACACCGCCTGCGGAACGTTGGGCAGACATATAGTTACTTTGTCGCCGGGGCGAACGCCCAGCGCGGTATATGCCGCAGCCGTTTCCAGAACTTTTTGTTTTAACGCTTTGAACTTAGTTTTTACGCCCATATACGATAAAGCCACGTTGGACGGAACTTCGTCCGCCGTTTCTAAAACTTTATCCGATATCGAGCCCTTGGGATATTCGAGATTAAACATCCTGTCTCCGTAACTCGAAAGCCACGGCGCCGAATTGTAATCGATCATTTTTTTCTCCTCGTTCTCTTCACTCTCTCTTCAAATATAATAAAATAAGAATAACAAGCGGCAGAGTTAAAAACCATACCCCGCTTAACGCCTGTTTTTTCCGATCAATAATTATTATGCCCGTCAGACACCTGATTTTCCATAATATTTTTTATTTACCGCAACAAACTCTCGAAGTCCACGGGCGCACCCGACTCTTCTTCAAGAATCGCGGGATGTTCGAGCAGATATTTAAACAATTTGAAACTTTTTGCGAAATAGAATCCGTCGGCAATACGTTCGTCTACGGTAAGCCCGACGGGCATCATACGCTTAAAAACCACGTTACCGGCCTCGTCAAACACGGGGCGATTTTTGATTTCGCCTATTATTACAAACACCGAATTGGTGCCCCAGTTTGCAAGATGATGATAACTTGCCGTAGCCTTGATACTTCCCAAATTTGATACGAAAACAGTGCAATGATACGGATCGTATTCGAGAAAATCCTTGGGAAGCCAACCGTGATAATCAAGACGATTAAGACAATGAACGATGAACTTTATCATAAAACGCGGAAACTTGACGAGCGTGCCCATAATATCGGTTGCGCCGTCGTTTTCGTCCATTTTGCGCACTTTGGTTACGAACTTTTCCACCTTTTGGTGCATTTGCTCCACAGCGGAACGTTCGTCGTTCGTATCGAAACGCATTATCGCAAGCGCTTCGTCGCTCTTATCTTCAAACTTGCGCTTGGCGGTAAAGGCAAACGAAATATTGTTGCGCTCGTACAGCCTGTGCCCCTGATAAAAATAATTCATCTTCGGACGGGCGGCGATAGTCTTACCGAGAGCCGCCAGAACATAATGGAAAACCGTGTATTTAAACGACGGAGAATTCGCATTTTTTTCGGCAACGTATTTATCGAGCTCGGTCACGTCTATGTAATCGTTCATACACGCTTCGTTATCAGTGCGGTTGGGCAACAAATACGGCATAAACGCGTGCATCGAATCGAGCTTTCTTATGCGCCTGCCGTCCTTACGGTCGCCGCGCTTGCGCTTGGGCTTGTCCGATTTTTTTGCGCCGTCGGTCGCAGGGCTGACGTCGGTAGCAGTTTCGGTTTTAAGCGCGATTTCGGTAGTTGCAGACTCTGCGTTTTTATCGTTTTTCTCCATAAAACCTTCAAAGCAAAAACCTAAATTTGCCAGTTATTAATCAATAACGACGGTAATTGCCTAACTATTTTAAACAAAAGAATCTTATCACATCGACTTATGAATGTCAACGTTTTTGACTTTTATATATAAAAAAGCACGGGTTTGCCTGTTTTTACCCCATGCTTTTTTCAAGTTGTTATGCTATTGCTTAATATTCTGTTATACTATTGCCTATTACTTTTTCCGGTCTGACTTGTTTCGTCTTGTTTGTGCGTTTGTTCGACAATCGCTTCTTTGCCATGTCTATCCAAAAACTCGCCGATTCTTAAAGCACCCTCGTCGGCGGCGTCGGCAGTGCAAAGGCAGGAAATTCTGATCGAGTTTTCAGCGCCGAAGCCCTCGCCCGGGGTAACGCACACCGCGCTTTTTTCAAGAAGATCCAAGGCGAACCACTCACCGCTTACGCCCACGTTCACGAATATGTACGGCGCATAAACCCCGCCCGAAAAACCATAACCGCGTTTTACAAACGGAGCGGCAAGCACCTCTGCATTTTTACGATAGTATTCCCTGCGGGCGTAAAACTCCGCCGACATATTGTAAGAAAACGCAGCAAGCGCGGCATGCTGAGCAGTAATATTTACGCCGTTATATTTTAGCGAAAGCAGTTTTTTAAACGCGCCGTACAACGGGTTTTGTTTTTTGATAACGGTAAACCCGCAACGCACCCCGGTAAATGACAAACTCTTTGAAAAAGTTCTGACCTCGCACACTGTGGAGCAAGCCGCCTTTGTAACGAAAGGCGGCGTGTATTCATCGTCGAAAAAAGCGTAAGCGGCATCGAGAATAATAACTCCGCCGCGCGCGTTTTCGTACTCGCACAGGTCGATAAACGGCTTATAGCCCAACTTTTCACCCGTGGGGTTGCACGGTGAACATATAAAACAAAGGTCGCAATTATTCTCTTTTGCTTTTTTTACGTAGTCGCTTTCGACGCCGCCGAAAAAGGCGGTTTTAATCTTATATGCAGCGCAAAGTTCGGCGTAAAGCGGATAGGACGGCACAGGCAAAAACGCGCAGTTGAACTCGGCAAGCGAGGCAAGGTCGGCAAGCGCGGGTTTTGCGCCCGCCGTTATGAATACCTCGTCAGTCTCAACCTCGCACCCGAGCGTTTTGTAATATTCGCAAATCGCCTTGCGCAACGGTAAAAAGCCGTAGTCGGGCGGGTAGCCGCTGAACGTTTCCGTACGGGATAAATCGTACGCCGACTTTTTCATTTTTCTCGCAATCGATTTGGGAACAGGCAGTTTTACGTCGCCTACACCGAGATCTATCACCTTGATTTTTGGGTTGTTTTTCTTGAAAGCCCTTACTCTTTCGTCGGTTTTTGCAAAGACGTAATCGCCGATAATCGACCTATAGCCAGATTTTACTAACATTTTTCATCGCCTTTTTGCTTAAAAAACCGCTCGCAATTACAAGAACTTTTAATATATTTCGGTTCGCCGATAACAGTTACTTTTCCGCAGTTAATCGCGGCAAAAATCTTGCCGCCCTCAAAGCGGATTTCCCGCCTGAACATGTTTATGCTGTTTGCGGCGAAAGCAACGGCGGCAGCGCCGCTTCCGCAGGCGAGAGTTTTCCCGCAACCGCGCTCGTACACCCTTACGGCGATATAATCGTCATATACCTTTGCAAACTCCACGTTAACGCCGCAGGGGAAAAGTCCGCTTTCTTTTATCATGCACAATACTTCTTCATCCGATAAATTACGGCTGCAAAAAATTACAAGATGGCGATTGCCGGTATCTACAGGAAAAACACGGATTCTTATAACCTTGCCGCACTTATTAAACCTTAACAAAACCGAACCGCAATCGCACGGATAAATTTTAAAAAAGTGCGGTTTTCCGACCTCGAGCGCGACTTTTTGGTTTTTTGCGCCGCAAATTTCCACCGTTTTACACCCCGAATCGGTGTAGATTTCAAACCGTTTTTTTGTAACCAAACAGTTATCGAAAAGCAGTTTCGCAAGGCACATAGTTGCGTTGCCGCAAAACTTTGCCTTGCTTCCGTCGGCATTATAAAGCGAATAACCGAACTTACCGCAGCACTCTTTTATATAAACAAGTCCGTCCGTATTGTATTTAGTGCAAAAATAAATCGCGTCCGCGGCACATTCTTCCCTATCCGACACGAACAAAAAAGAATTGCCGGCAACGCACATAATAATCGGCAACATAAAAAACCGCCCGTAAATATTATACGAACGGTTTTGAATTTTCGTCACTTTTCCGTGTTGTTACTCAGTTTAAATATAACAACTTTTTGTGTTTGTACCACACTTTTTTAGCCGACCACCAACACTTTTCCGTGTTGTTACTCAGTTTAAATATAACAACTTTTTGTGTTTGTACCACACTTTTTTAGCCGACCACCAA
>CAKQKA010000039.1 GCA_934247855.1 uncultured Clostridia bacterium
TTGAGCGGCGGCGTTACATTTCATTTCGGCAATATATTCCCTTATTCTCGCCGTCAAATTTACGTTCTTTTCTTCCGGTTTATCAAAATTCTTTGTTTCACCGTTTTCCAAAGCGTCGACACGATCCTCAAGTGCTTTAATGCGGCTTAACAGTTCAATTATTATTTTATCGTAGTTCATATGTCCCTCCACTTGTTTTGCACTCTAAGTATAACATAGTTTATTTGTTATGTCAAGCGCAATAACATAAGTATACATATTTTTCAACAACAAAATATAACTATTATATCGGCTTTACCAAAAAAAAGCAGGGGCTTAAAAACCTCTGCTTTTATGTTTTTATAATATTGTCCGACCGTGAGTCGGCATTTTTACCGTAAGTCGGCATTTTTTAAATCGAAAAGATCACTCTTCCTCAAAAGCGTCTTTTCCGAGCCCGCATACAGGGCAAACGAAATCTTCGGGGACGTCTTCCCACTTCGTGCCGGGAGCGATGCCGTTATCGGGATCGCCGAGAGTTTCGTCGTAAACGTATCCGCAAGGACAAGCGTATTTCATAATTGCCTCCTCTATTTATTCATTATTTGTGAAATTACATCTAAAATCTTATCGTGACAACCGCCGCAACCGGTGGAGCAATGCGTTATTTTCTGCACGCTATCGAAAGCTTGCTCAACGTCGTCGAACTTCTTCTCGGTATGCAAAGCGGATTCTACGTCTGCATAACTCACTTTTTTGCAATTACAAATTATATAATTTTCCATAATCGCAATTTATTACTTGCCGAAATATCTTTTTAACAGACCGGCGAAAGCTCTGCCATGACGAGCTTCGTCGCGAGCCATTTCATGAACGGTATCGTGAATTGCGTCGAGATTGAGTTCTTTTGCGCGTTTGGCGAGTTCGAACTTGCCTGCGGTCGCGCCGTTTTCGGCTTCAACTCTCATAGCAAGGTTCTTTTCGGTGCTGTCGGTGAGGACTTCGCCCAAAAGTTCGGCAAATTTAGCGGCGTGTTCGGCTTCTTCAAAAGCGGCGGTCTTCCAGTATTCCGCGATTTCGGGATAACCCTCTCTTGCGGCGACTCTGGACATAGCAAGATACATACCGACCTCGCTGCACTCGCCGTTGAAATTCATTCTGAGCCCTTCGATAACGTCCTCGGGAGCACCCTTGGCAACGCCGACAACGTGTTCGGCAGCCCATGTCATTTCGCCGACCTGCTCGACAAATTTAGCCGCAGGCGCACCGCAAACGGGGCATTTTTCGGGAGCGGAATCTCCCTCGTGAACATAACCGCATACACTGCATACAAACTTCTTCATAACTTTTTCTCCTGATTGATTTTTTATTTTTTTGCCGTTTTCGGCCTTTTTACTTGATTTTTTACTTTTGAATTTATACATTCCGTCGAAAACTCGTTGCGTTTAACTCTCTTCTTTGGTGCGGCAGTCCTTACAAATGCCGTAATACACGCATGACGAGCGCGTTACCTTAAACGATTTTCGGCTGAGTTCTTCGGGAATAACGCAAGGCGACTCCAAATCGAACACACGCCCGCAACGCTCGCATACATAATGCCCATGCTCCGAAACACAACCGTCGTAATGCGTTTTTTTATCGGCGGTTTCTACGATGATCGCCTTGCCCTGTTCGCACAACTGCCCTAAATTGCGGTACACCGTGCCAAGGCTTATGGACGGATCGATCGCCCGAACCTGCTCGTATATCCACTCCGCCGTGGGATGCGTTTTCGTGTTTACAAGAACCGAATAAATCTCTTCGCGCTGTTTGGAATACCTTTGCTGCATAACTCCCTTTGACTGACCGCTTAACGCTATCAGTAATGATTACTATTATCAGTATAATCATAACAAACAACTTTGTCAAGGGTTTTTTAAAAAATTTTTTATTTTTTAAGAAAATTTTTGACGAGATCTTCCGCGACCGATAAATAGTCGCCCGTCATATCGAGAGAAACGGCGTTTTTTTCCTTTTTAAACCAGGTGATCTGGCGTTTTGCGAAATGCCTGATTTCTTTTAAAAGAGTATCGCGATAATCTTCAAAAGTGTATTCACCGTTCAAAAATCTGTTTGTGTAGCGGTATTCAAGACCGAGACCTTCTAAAAATTCGTCGGTTGCGCCCTGTTCTTTAAGGCGTTTTACCTCTTCTACCATACCTGCGTCAAGGCGCGCGTCGAGTCTCAGTTCTATTCTATTATATAATATGTCGCGCGGGAAAACGGGTATAAGTTGCAAATAGTCGTAAATTTGTTTGTTTTGCGTTGCCGCAACGCCTTTCATGACTTTTTCTAACCGACGGGAAAGGTGGCGCGGAGATAACCCCTCGGGCACGTCCTCGCCAAGTCTTTTTAACTTTTCGACGATTTCTTCGGTCTTCATTCCGTTGATTTCTTCGCGCAAAGCGGGATCGTCCTCTTCTTCGCTTAAGTTGTAGCCTTCGGTTACAGCGCGCGAATACAACCCCGTACCGCCCACCAAAAACGGCACTTTTTTGCGTGCCAATATGTCGTTAATCGACCTATAGGCGAGTTTTTGATATTCCGCAAGCGAGAATTTTTCGTTGGGCTTTTTGATATCGAGCAGGTGATGTTTTACTTCGTTTTGTTCTTCCAAGGTTACTTTGCCCGTGCCGAGATCAAGCCCCTTATACACTTGCCTTGAATCACAAGAAACGATTTCGCCGTTGAATTTTTTTGCGAGCACTATACCGAGATCGCTTTTGCCCGATGCGGTAGTGCCTACAACGGTAATGATTTTTTCCATAAAAACTTCCCCTTATGGTTGCATTTTTTTCCTCTTTCGTGTTTTACGCCGAAGCATCGCCTACGCGACGTTTTTAATAATGCAAGAATTAGTTTGCTTCACCCTGTTTTCTATTAAAAAAGGTTACATTTCTATCTTTTGGATAGACTTGTAACCTTTAAAGGCATTTCTTGCAAATGCAATTTACCGCTAAAACGGATATGAATTACTTAACGACCGATGCCTTTTTGATGATAATTTTGTTAACAGGCAAGTTGTAATATTCAAACTTGTTATCGGTAGAGCTTACTCTCTTCTGGAAAGCAGTAACCTCTTCGTCGGTAAGTTTTTCGGCGGTGTTGTTTTCGGCTTTCAGCTGTTCTTCGGTGAATAAACCTTTATAGTACGAATTCGTTCCGTCGTCCTCTTCAAAAAAAGTATAGTAGCCCGAGAAAGCGTCGTCGTTTTCGTCTTTTACAACGTAATAAACCTTGGTGTTATCCTCGGTAGCGAGTGCGTCGGCAATCTTTTTAGCTTTTTCGGTACTGGTCAATCTTTCCAAAGAGTCTTTATCGGCGGATGAATCGCCGTCGTCGGAAAGGAGCTGACCGAACAAGCAGTAATTTTCGGCTTCGAACGGAGCGGAAGAAGAGAAGCAAACGCCGATGGTAGCTTTGCCGCTGTTGTAAGCGGTTTCGGACTGACCTTTATCGTGCATTAAGAAAAGCGTACCCTCTTTCATGGTAAGTCTGTTACCGGAAAGACCGTTATTATAAAACTCGCCGTCAACGCTCTTAGCATCGCCGTACGGCACCAACTCGCCTTTTTCGTTGAGTTTGTAATCGCCGAACTGAGCGTAAGTAGAAGAAACGTTGCTTACGCAAACGCCGTCATAATAACCCTTGTTTATGAGTTCGATGAGCTGAGCCGTCGTCTTGGGCGCAAAAGTCGTATAGAACTTAGCGGTAACGGTGGTGGCGTTTTTCACTTCGCCGTTTTCGTTATAGAACTCTATCTCGAAATTCACTCTCGTAATCTCGCTGCCGTTCTCGATCTCTTTACCGCATGCGCTTAAAGAAAGCACCATTGCAAACGTAAGAACGAGAGTTGTTAAAACACAAATAATTCTTTTCATAAATCCTCCGAAAGAGCGTCGCTCTTCTTGAAATTCTTAATAACTTGTTATATTTTTATATATTCAAAGACCGCTTACATTTTAAAGCCCGCAGCCTTTTTAATTCAGATTCAATCAATATCGCTCGTACCAGCCAAGTTCCGCATTACCGTACAGTTGCCGCTTTACAGCGAAAGCTCCTTGCCGCCGTACAAAAAACGATATTCTCCGCAACCGTACAGTTGCGTATTTTCCGCCGCACGGCAAACGTTTTCGTCGGCATAACCGTAATAATCGTAACCGTCCGCTTCGTCGCATTTGGTGGCAAGATAACCTAAACCGAGAACAAGAGCAATCCCTAACAGCACGGCAATAGCAACGCGCAAAGGCGAAACGGGCGTTTTGCCGGAAATCCGACCGGTATTACCGTTGACCGCGACGTTATAATCTTTCTTTTTAAAGCGATAATTCAGCCTGTATACGGGCAACATGACGTACTTATACGTTACGTCCGAGTGCCGAGTGGAAACGTTAAGATAGTCGATTACATCGTAGCCGTAAGAATTCAGAATATCCTGCCGCAAAGTTTTATCTATAATCTTTTTTGCGTCATCCCAGCAGGTTTTTATATCGCGTACATAGTGTCCTGCGGTATAACCCGACAAAAACTCCTTGGAATACACGCGGATACTGTCCTGACGGAAAGGCTTGAGCGAATCCACCTCTTTCTGCGTGGTAATACCGCTTGAAATCAGAACATCGTCGAAAAACTTTGTAAACGTGCCTTTGACGTAATGCCACTCGATATAAGTCTCGGTACGAGTTTTGCCGTCCGAACCGCGAACGGTCCTCGTCTTGCGTTCGCCTAAGCGCCCCTCGTAAAAAGAAAGCGTGTTGCTGTCAAACGTAAAACTAGGCAGAAAAAGCCCGCGAAGGTTTTGCGCCTCGAGCGTCTTTTTAAAAGAACGCGGAGCGAACAGTTTCTTTTTTGCCCATTTTTTGGCAAGTTCGACCGCCTTGTCCTTAGTAATTAAAAACGGATAGACCGCATTCGGTCTTATACCGGCAAGATCGTCGCTCTTGACGATATGCGTAGTCGAGCAATACGGGCAAATGGACGACATCTCGTCTGCACGGATATTGAAAACCGCGCCGCAGTTGCTGCACCTGTAAACGGAAACCTCGTCGTTCCACTTTTTCGACTCGTCGAACGCACCGTCGATATCCAGTTCTTTTACTTCGCTGTCTTTACCGAAATCCACGGTCTTGCCGCAGTGTTCGCATTTCAGACACTGCGTCGCGGGATCAAAGATCATATTTCCGCCGCAACCGTCGCACTTGATAAAAGCACTTTCCTTCTCCGGTCCGCTTACTTTTTCGGCATCGGTCATCATACCGTTATCGAATTCCGCCATTTTCATCTCCGCCGCCGTTCAACGCTCCGCCAACCGCAAGCAACCGGCGGACGCGAACGACCGATAATAATACAATGTATTTTTTTTCTACGCGCCGTCTTACGCGTTGAGTTCGTCAAGAAGTTGTTCGAGCTCTGCGCCGTGCGCGAAAACAGCTTGTTCCAAAGTTTCCTGATGAGCAAGCGCGCAGCCGAGACAGTGCATTCCGTATCTGTGAAGAATTTCTTCCGCGTTGGGGTTAAGTTCGATGATTTCCGCAATTAAAGTGTCTTTAGTGATCATTTTCTTTTCCATGGTTTACTCCTTTTACGGCGCGCGGCAACAGCCGCAATCGATCGCCGTTCTTGTTATTGACGTTTGTGATTTATAATATACTACTCGCCTGATATACCACCCGCCGCAAAACGGCGGTTTTAGCTGAATTACTTTATTCGGCTTGCAGTAAACTTGTCTGTATCCGATTAAGAAATGCGTTTTCCGCAACCGGGACAGAATTTGCTTCCCGCCGGGACTTCGGCTCCGCAATCGGTGCAGAATTTCTTTTCGGGCAGTCTTGCACCGCATTCGGGGCAGAATTTACCCGCGGAAACGGTATGACCGCAACCCGGACAAACAACGGTTTTCCCGGTAGTGGAGCCGGAAGAAGCCGCAGCGTTACCCGAGCCCGAACCGCCGGCAGCCGCGCCGCCTATAGCACCGGCCATAATACCGCCGATACCCATACCTGCGCCCATGCCTACACCTGCGCCCATAAACGCGCCGCCCATACCGGGATTCTTAGCCGCATCGCGCATGGCTTCCGCCGCGGCGACTTTCATCATCGTGTCGGTAGAATCTGCCATGATACCGTATTTGGTACGTTCGTCGAGAGCTTTCTGAACCTCTTCGGGAACGGACATGTTTTCGATAAGCAGCGTTTCGAGTTTCAAGCCGATGTTCTTGAACAATTCCTGAACTTTGGCTTTTACTATGGTCTGGAATTCCATAGTGTTTCCGGCAAGGTCGAGAACGGAAACTTTGCTCTCGCCGACGGCGTCGGTAAGACCGGTAACGACCATGGTTTTCAAGAATTCCTGAATGTCATCTGTCGCATAGCTCTTACCTGTGCCGAAAAGTTCTTTCATGAAAGTGGGCGCGTCGTCTACTCTGAACGAGAACGAACCAAACCCTCTTACGCGGATCACGCCGAAATCGGGATCGCGCATGATGAACGGGTTTTGCGTTCCCCACTTGATATTGGTAAACTGCTTGGTGTTTACGAAATAAACGTCAAGCGTGATAGGCGTCTGAAATGCGTAAGTCCACGCGGCAAGCGACGTAAGAATAGGCAGAATATCGGTATTGAGTTTGTAAATACCGGGCGTGAACACGTCTGCAATCTGCCCTTTGTAAACAAAAATCGCTACCTGCGATTCTCTTACGGTAAGCGAGCTCTTATCGGTTACCTCCCTACCTCCGTTCTTGAACGGATATTTGTATACCATAGTATTGCGGGAGTCGTCGCTCCATTCGATATTCAGCCTGAATAAACTATCAAAAAGCCCCATCAGTGTTTCTCCTTAAGTTGAATTTTTCGCCTCGGCACGGCTTTAACCAGTATCCGAAGCAACGGAAACCGTTCGGTCTCCATATATCTTATTCGTATTATATCATTAATTTCGCTATTTTTCAATTATTTTAACGCATCTTTTGACAATATGTTGTCGCACGCGCGTAACAAAACGAGGGAAACACAAAAAACAGCCGAGCATTTGCAAAAGCGCGTTACCTTCGCTCGGATTTTTGCACTTTATTTTTTCGGCTATATTTTTTCGCCGGCGCTTTCGGCAATATTTTCAACCGTGTCTTCTACTGCCTTTTCATTTGCTTTGCCGTCGTTTTCGTCGGGTGTCGCCGCATTTTTCTTATCGCGGAAAACAACGAATTCATCGAACAAAAACTCGGTTACGAAATTTACGACCATGGTAAGCAACAGCACAACGGTGTCGTTCCACCCCGCAGCCTCCAATGCGTTCCCCCACAAAAGCGAGAGCGGCGTGAACACGGCGTAAAACCCTAAAACTTTCAGCATTGCTATCGGCACGTTGGTTGCCGATTTGAACGTAAACTTACGATTGAACGTAAAATTCCACACAACCGACAAAATCAGCGAAACGAGATAACAAATCCAGTAGTTGGCGTCGGCGGAAAAACCGAATACGTTGCTTGTTAAAAGTTGTAACAATTCAAACGATACTATTTGTACAACTCCCGCCGAAATCGAGAAGCCTACAAATTTAAGTATTTTTATAATTTCTTGTTTTTTACTACCCATAATTTACTTCAAAAACCAACCTATAAGTCGATTATCGCATATTTCGCGCTTTTTTTGCCTTAACCGATTTTAGGAAAAGCAACACAAATTGCCTTTGTAAGCGAGGCAAAATCTTCACAAGAAAGCGTTTCGCCGCGAGCCATTTCGTCTATGCCGCATAAGGCGAGCAACCTGCAAACGCCGTCGCGGTCGATTTTAAGCCATTCTTTCAGATTGTTGGCAAGCGTTTTTCGCCTCGACGAGAAAGCAACGCGCACAAGATCGCGATAAACTTTCGCATTAATGTCTGCAAATTTAGACCTGTCGAAAACGATTTTCACCACAGCCGAATCGACGTTCGGGACGGGATAAAAATTATTCCTGCCCACGTCCATAATTCTTTCTGCGTCGGCAACCCTGCCTATCCCGGCGGTTATCGCGCCGTAGTCGGACGTGCCGGGTTTAGCGCAAATACGCAAAGCGACCTCGTCCTGAACCATTACCACAATGCTTTTACACAGCGAAGAGCCCTCGATAAATTTCATAATAACGGGCGAGGTTATGTAATACGGCAGGTTGGCAACGAGCATATACGGCTTGCCGATGCGTTTTTCCTCGTCGGCAAGGTTTTCTTTCATGATATCGCGGAAAGTTATTTCGCAATTTTCTATTCCCGCCAGGGTTTCGCCGAGCACGGGCGCAAGCGTTTTATCTATCTCGTAACCGTACACGAATTGCGATTTTTCGCAAAGCACTTTGGTCAAAGTACCCGCGCCGCAACCGATTTCCAATACGGGATCGGCCTTCGTAACGCCGCCCTTTTCGGCAATAGCGTACAAAATGCTGTCGTCGCTTATAAAATTCTGACCGTACTTTTTACTGAAAGTAAAGCCGTGCTTCCGCAAAAGTTCGTTTAATTTCATACTTTCTCCCAAGAAGAGTAAACTCTCCCGCCTTTAAATTGCGCCGAACAGCCTGTAAAAGTTTCCCCGCACGATTTCTTTGAACCGCCCGAGCTCAACGCCGTAAATATCAGCTAATTTCTCGTAAACAAACCGCACGTTTTTCGGCTCGTTCACCGTTCCGCGCAGCGGCACGGGCGCCATATACGGGCAGTCGGTTTCACACAGCACGCGTTCTATGGGTATACTGCGGATTATATCTTCCTTTTTAGCGTTTCTGAACGTAATCGCGCCGCCGAAAGCAAAATATGCGCCGTGCTTTAAGTATACCGCCGCACTCTCTCTGCTTTCCGAATAGCAATGCATTAAAAAGCCGTTTTTAAGCAACCCGCGCTTATCGCTTTCGGTTATTATATCTGTAACGTCTTTCGACGCATCGCGCGAATGAACTATAAACGGCAAAGCCGCCTCATGCGCGATTTCTATCTGCCGCATAAACACTTGCTTTTGCAAATCGTAGTCGTTTGTATCGTAATGATAATCAAGCCCGATCTCGCCCAAAGCAATACATTTTTTTGACTTGAAAGTTTCAAAAAGTCGGGCTATAACACCGTTATCGAATTCTTTGCAGTCGGACGGGTGCACTCCGCAAGCGCATAAAACTCCCTCGTTTTTCTCAGCATAATCGCGGCTTTTTTCGCTTGAATCTATATTCCAACCCAAGGTTACGACAGTATTAACGCCCGCCTCTTTTGCGCGCGCAAGCACGCCCGCGTCGCCATCGAACGCCTTATCGGTCAGGTGAGCATGCGAATCTATCATCTTATCACGCTTCCGTCGGGCATATCGGCTGCGGGTTCGACGAGTCTGACAACGCCGTTCGATTCCGAGCACAAAATCATACCCTCGCTCGTAACGCCCCTGAGCACCGCGGGTTTAAGGTTTGAAACCAGAACGACCTTTTTGCCGATCATTTCTTCCGGCGTGTAGTATTTGGCAATGCCCGAAGCAACCGTGCGCGTTTCGCCGCCCAGCGACAGGGTAAGTTTTAACAATTTATCGCTTTTTGCCACTTTTTCGCAAGCGGTAACCGAAGCGACTTTGAGCTCCACTTTGGCAAAATCTTCGATGCCGATTTGCGGTTTACTCTCTTCTTTTTCTTCCGCGGGCTTTGCCGCTTGTAGCGCAGCCTTTTCCGCCGCGGCTTTCGCTTTCTTGCGCTCGGTCATCATTTTGTCGATATCGGCGAGTTCTTTTTTGATATCTATTCTCGGGAAAAGCGGCGCGCAAGGCGAAACTTTCGTACCCTCTTTCAGGTACCCGAATTTTTCAAGCGAACTGAAATCGTTTAAATTTTCGCAACCGAACAGTGCGAGGATCTTATCGGGCGCAACGGTGAGAAAAGGTTTCAACAAAAGCGCGGCAAAACGCACGCTTTCCGCAAGGTTATAAAGCACGGTTTTAAGTCTTTCCGTCTTGCCCTCGCGCGCGAGAATCCACGGCGTGGTTTCGTCAACGTACTTGTTGGCTCTGCCGCAAATGGCAAAAATCGCCGAAAGCGCGTCGGAAACGTTGAGCGCGTCCATAGCTTTATCGACTATCGCAGGAGTTTTTTCGCAAAGTTCAACAAGTTCGAAATCGGGTTTTTCGGTCTGATTCGGCGCACAAAGCACTCCGCCGAAATATTGATTTATCATTGCGCAGGTGCGCGAAACGAGGTTGCCGAGATCATTGCAAAGATCGCTGTTTATTCTTGTCAGGAACGCCTCGTTGGTATAAACTCCGTCGTTGCCGAACGGCACGTCGCGCAGCAGAAAATAACGCAAAGCGTCCGAACCGTATCTTTCGATAATCTCGAGCGGATCGGTAAGTTCGTTGCCTATCGCATCGGCTTTACTCTTGGAAAGCTTATCGCCGCCGATGAGCAACCAACCGTGCCCGTAAACGCGTTTTGGCAGTTCGAGCCCCAACGCCATAAGAATCGCGGGCCATATAATCGCGTGGAAACGGATGATTTCCTTACCCGTCATATGTACGTCGGCAGGCCAGAAAGTTTTGAAATTTTCGTCGTTTTCCGTGCCGTAACCGAGGGCGGACAAGTAGTTCGTAAGTGCATCGATCCAGACGTAAACGGTATGTTTTTCGTCAAACGATACGGGTATACCCCATTTTACGCTCGTTCTCGAAACGCACAAATCCGAAAGACCGGGCTTTAAAAAGTTGTTTACCATTTCGTTCATGCGCGAAACGGGCTGTAAAAACTCGGGATTATCCTCGTACAGTTTAAGAATTTTATCGGTATATTTAGAAAGACGGAAAAAATAACTCTCCTCTTTGTCCTTATGCACTTCGCGACCGCAGTCGGGACATTTGCCGTCCTTAAGCTGCGAATCCGTCCAGAACGACTCGCAAGGCGTGCAATACCATCCCTCGTACTCCGATTTATAAATATCGCCCTGTTCGTAAAGTTTTTTGAATACCGCCTGAACGGTGGCAACGTGATCGGGATCGGTAGTACGAATAAACCTGTCGTAACTGATATCGAGCGATTTCCATATGTTTTTCAATTCGTCGACGAGCGGATTGATAAACTCCATAGGCGTAATGCCCTTTTCGGCGGCTTTCTTTTCTATTTTCTGACCATGTTCGTCCGTGCCGGTAAGAAAGAAAACCTTTTTGCCTTTCATTCGGTTATATCTTGCGAAGCCGTCGCAAATAACGGTGGTATAGCAAGTGCCGATCGTCCAGTGTCCGCTCGGATAGTAAATAGGCGTTGTAATATAGTAAGCATTATTCGATTTCATCAAATCACCTCATGCCGTAAAATAAGTTTTTCGTCATATAGTATATACTAAATAACTTTAATTGTAAAACATAAAAAGCCGTGATATAACATAATCTTTTTATATGAACGTCGTTTTTTCTGTATTATGCGCGCTGTCCGTAGCCGTTTTTTGCATATTTTCGCCCGAAAGCGCACTGCCCGCCATGCTTGACGGAGCAAATAAAGCCCTGAGTTTAACCTTTACCCTCGTACCCGTTTACGCCGTGTGGACGGGGCTGTATAAAATACTCGAACTGTCGGGCATAACGGCAAATATTTCAAAACTGCTGAAACGCCCCGTGGAAAAACTTTTCGGCAAGACGAGCGAAAAGGCAGCCGAGTACATATCGCTTAACCTTGCGGCCAACCTTTTGGGGCTTGGCGGCGTGGCAACACCCCTCGGCATTAAAGCCTGCACCCTGCTTGAAAAAGAAAACAATCTTACCTCTTCCCGCCTGCTTTTGTTGGTCGCATCCACCTCTATACAAATTTTGCCCGTTTCGGTAATCGCGCTGATGATAAGCTACGGCTCGAAAAATTATTCGTCCATTATTTTACCGGGACTTATCGCTACGACTTTTTCGACCGTAACGGGAATTCTAATGTTCAAGGCAGCATGCGCCGTAAGACGAAAAACAGGAGGAAAGTGCCGATAATGAACCTATACGCCTACATTTTGCCCGCATTTACTCTTTTGACGCTTATATGCGGAATTATAAAAAAAGTCGATTTGTACGAGGGGTTTGCCGAGGGCGTGAAGCAGACGATAACTTTGCTTGCAGGCATTTTTCCTTACGTTTGCGCCGTGCTTGTTATGACCGAATTAGTAGAAAAAAGCGGCGTCGGAAAGATTATAACCGACGCGCTTTCGCCGTTTTTTTCGCTCCTCGGTATACCGAAAGAACTCACGGGATTGATTTTGTTAAAGCCGTTTTCGGGCAGCGGAAGTCTGGCGCTTTTATCCGAAGTGTTTCAAAAATACGGTGCGGATTCTTACATTGCGCGGTGCGCAGCCTGCATTTTCGGCTCGTCCGAAACCACGTTTTATATCTCCGCCGTGTATTTTTCCGCCTGCAAAAACAAAAAAGCAGGACTGCCGATAATAATATCTCTTGTATCCTGCTTTCTTTCCGCAATTCTTGCCTGCCTGCTTTGCAAAATTATGTAACGCCTTTTATGATTGCCGCCGCAAACAGCCGAGCGACCGACTATCGCGCAAAACGCCAAAAAATACAAAAAAGCACAAAAAAACACCGCCGTTAAGCGGTGATTTTTTTGAGATAAAATTAGGCTTTCTTAACCATTTCTCTTACGGAAGCGGTATCAAGACCGATTGCCAATACGAGACAGTTACCGTTAGCATAACCTGCTTCTACAAGCGAGTTATAGAATGCCTTAGCGTCCTCGCTTTTCTGAATGTCTTTAACGGCACCCTGAGCGGTGTTGCTTTCGTTATAGAACTTCATCATGTCTTCGGTAGCCTTGAATTCGAGAACGAGAATAACGTTTCTGCTCAGAAGGTCGCCGATAGTGGTATCTTTGTCGGTCTTCTTATAGAAAACATGAACGTTGGTAACCATATCTTTGTCTTCATCGCCCTTGATTTCAGCGGTAATCTTTTTGTTCCAGGATTCTACGTCCTGACTTTCCGTATAACCGTTCTTTTCAAACGTGGATTTGAGTGCGCCGTACTTGGACGAACAAGCAACTAAACTGAGTGCGGATACGACGACGAGTAAGATCGCCATTAATTTTGTCATTTTCTTCATAGTGGGTAATACCTCCTTGATTGTGTTATTAGTCTATCACATTTCTTTCACATAATCAACACATTTTGCCTAATTACTCAAAATAATTGAAAAAAATTTTCAGAAACATTTTTTCGGCTTACAGATTAAGTCATCTTTTTCTGCTCCGCAGACGTTAAAAACAACCTGTTTTTTTAAAAAACTCTTAATCGGTCAGACTTTTCAAGTCAAAATCGACGACCGATTTTAAATCTTGCAAAGTCAGTTCCACCTGATAACCGATCTTGCCGCCGCTGAAAATAATGGTTTCAAAATTATCGGCTGATTCGTCGATTACCGTCCTGAATTGTTTTTTCATGCCTATCGGCGAGCAACCGCCATGAACATACCCCGTAAGCGGCAATAAATCTTTGGACTTTATCATCTCTATATTCTTTTCGCCCGCGGCGGCGGCAGCTTTTTTAAGATTCAACTCCTTAGCGACGGGTATCATAAAGACGTAATGTTCCTTCGATTTGCCTACCGTGACAAGCGTTTTGAAAACGTGATCGGGATTTTCGTTAAGCGCAGAAGCAACCTCCGTACCGCTTAACGCTTCCGTACATTCGTAAGTATATCCTTTATATTTTATTCTCTTTTGCTCCAAAATGCGCATTACGTTTGTTTTATTGGTTTCCTGTTTCATACCGACATCCTTTAAACGTGTTTTTTCTTACCTGCCGTGGTGCGTCATATAATAAAACAACGCAACGTGCTTTTCAAGTTTTTCAAGACATTCGGCTTCTCTTTCCGGCTGACGGTCGCAAATACCTATAAGCGTTAATATCGGAGAAACATACAAAAGCGCAAGCGCGTCCGCATTGCCCGTAATTTCGCCCTTCTCAATAAGCGAGGCAAACACAGCCGAATGATAATTGACAAGTCTGTCCACAAAACGCTTCGTATAAAGCTCTCCGAAACTATCCGAGCGGAACTGCTCGATCGTCATCATCTTACGAAAATCGCTTATCCATTGATCGTGCAACGAATACTCGAAAATCTGTTTCACCTTTTCGTAAAGCGCTTGTTCGCTTATTTTTTTGCACTGCGACAGGTCTTTAGCCTTACCCTCTGCGCAAAATTCCAATTTATCGGTGTCATGAGCATAACGCTCGGCGGTCGTTTCCACGATAGCGTCGAAAATCTCCTGCTTACTGTCGAAATGATTGTAAATCGACGGGGCTTTTATTCCCACGGCTTTAGCTATCTCGTCAACGCTCACGGCGTCATATCCTTTTTTTGCAAACAGCCCGAGCGCATCCAAAATCTTTTGTGCAGTATTTTCATTTTTCATTTTATTCCCTCCGGCTAACGTTTGTTAGCATAATTATAAAGCGCGACCGAAAAACTGTCAACGATTTGCAATGAGTTTTCAATTTTCGCATAATCGAGTACGGAGTTTTTCCGTCACAATTCTCCTTGGATAAGAATCGTCGCTTACGCCTCGCGACGGACACCCTTCTGCCGACGGATCTTACCGACGATTCTGTTGCAGATTTACTCTGCTTAGTTGTAATATTGTGAAAAATCGGCGAAAGTCCGAAAAAGCTCTCGCCGAATATCGGGGCTATACAATAATAATCAACTCTGTTTTTCGCTAAAATAGCCCGGATTCGCCGTCCCGCCGTCGATACGAGCGTAAGCCTTGTCTGTTTGTGCGTCGTTGTAAGAAGTGCCTTTCCCGCCCGAAAGATTTTTGCATTCTTTAAACATTTCGGTGGAAACGGACACATTATCCGTATTCCACCCGCTTCCTGCATATACGGAAACAAGTCTGCCGCAATTATAGAACATACGACTCATATTCGTAACACTTACGGTATTCCACGAAGAAACGTCAAGCGAAGTAAGATTACCGCAATTAAAGAACATATGACTCATATTAGTAACGCTTCCGGTATTCCACGAAGAAACGTCAAGCGAAGTAAGATTACCGCAATTATAAAACGTTCCGTAAAGATTTTATACTTTTGCGGTATTCGGCGCGCCCGTCTTTTTCGGGCGCGCACGAACGTTTTGTTTTTTTTTACCTCGCTCGGTTACCTCTCAAACTGCGATACCTGCATAGCAAGTTCAACCCTGATCTCCGTGCAAACCTCATTTATCGTCCAGTCTCCGTAAGCGGTGTACCCGGCGTCGTTTGCGCGACGACCGAGAATCGTGTCGAGTTCGTTAACGGTTATACCGGTAAAGGTTTCCGTTCCTTCAAACGCCCACGCCCAGACGAGTTCGTAAGTTGTTTCGGCCAATACGTCGCCTGCATTTTTTAATCCGACAACGGGATCGGAATGAAATGTTGCGGCAACTGCATGAAGAGTTGTGTTTTCCGCACCGGTTACGACAACGTCGTTCTTCCTAAGCGTCCATTTAACGGGATTATACACGATCTCTTCTCCGCCTGTTTTCTGCACTTTAAGCACGATGTCATGCTCCGGAGTTATTCCCATTGCAATCAGCGCTTTAACTTCCGCCTGTCCTTTAATCTTAAAGGTCATGGAGCCTGTCGTTCCGGGTGCAATTACGTTATAATCACCGCTTGCTTTTAAGGTAAGACCGTCGGT
>CAKQKA010000040.1 GCA_934247855.1 uncultured Clostridia bacterium
CAATAAGGCTGCGATAACCGCGGTCTTTCTGTTGTTCTTCCTTTCGGATTTCTGTTGTGTCATTTCTGACGCCCTCCATAAAATTTTTTCTGTTTCAACCGGCTTATAGCCTGTTTGTTCATTTTTCGCCCATCCGACCGGGTTAAGTGCCGTTATTAAAGATTTTCGGAATAAAAAAAGGTTGCAACCTAGTATCCGTAACGATACTATATTGCAACCGGGCGTACTTTTTAACCAAACGAAGGTTCGCTTCCCCGCGGTCTTCCGCAAGACGACACGTCGTTTGTAACAAAGTTCCTTGGCTTTGCGTCACCGCCTCACGACGGTTTTGCCGACAAGTATTCATTTATTCTGAAAGAAAGTTTACAAGCGATTTGTACCGCTCCGCCTCTCGTTCAGTAAATTATATAATACACGCCGCAAACCTCCCTGTCAAGCATTTTTGAACATTTTTCATAAATTGCATTCTCGGACTGTTTCAAAAACTATTTTTAAGTCTTACATTAAACTTAAAACCGCCGCTCTTACCGGGCAGCGGTTTCTTTTCGTCAAAAAGAGTAAAATCACCGCATAACAGCAAATCAGACGATTTTATCTGCTGTAAGTTTGTTAAAATTAAAAAAAACGTTTACCCTCACATCCGTATAAGCTCTTTACCTGATGTCCCGAGCACCGATTTTTACGTTTTGCTTTACGTTTTTTTACAATCTCCGGCTTTCGGCAGTGTTATTTCAAAAACCGCGCCGTTTCGGTTGTATGCTTTGATATCGCCGCCGTGGGATTTTACAATTTCGCTCACAAGCGCAAGTCCTATACCGGTATTTCCCTTTTTGCCCGTGTAAAACCTTTCGAAAATATGCGGTAAATCGACTTTGTCAATGCCGTCTCCGTCATCGGAAACGGCGATATAAACTTTGGCGTTCCCGACGGCGCAACGGACGAACACCGTCGTTTTGCAGAATTTGAAAGCGTTGGATATGAAATACGCCCGTTTCAACGGTTCTCGTCTTTAATAAAAATCATCCGCGAAAAGCAGGACAATTGTTTCGTTCATCTTGTCCCGCCAAGATTCTTTTCTACAAGTTTTTCTATTTCCGCCGCGCTTTTCAACCCCACAAACGACGTCACCGTCTGACCGTTTTTTAAAAAAACAATCGTCGGAATACTTACGATGCCGAATTTTGCGGCTATGCTTTCTTCCTCGTCCACATCTACCTTGACGATTTTTATGCTATCCGAATATTTTTCGGAGACCTCTTCCAGAACAGGCGCAAGCGCTTTGCAGGGCCCGCACCACGTCGCATAAAAATCCACCAGCACGAGTTTGTCCGTATTTACGGCTTCTTTCTGAAAATTATTTCCTTTTACACTGATTATCATTTTTTCCTCCTGCGGTTACAATATTTGATTTATATAACTTCTCAGAACCGCCTCGCTCATCGCGCCCACTACTTTCGCTTTTACGTTTCCCTCCGCGGTTATAAAGACTGTAACGGGTATTCCCGTAACTTCGTAGGCGTTCGCGCCTTCTTCTTCGTAATCGAAATAGAGAGGAAAAGTATAGCCGCTTTGCGAAACGAATTGTTTTACTTGCTCCTTATTCAGATATACGCTCACCATTAAAAACTCCGCCTGCCCTTTCAGCTCTTTCGCAAGCTTCTCGAAATGCGGAAGTTCGGCTCTGCAAGGCGCGCACCATGACGCCCAGAAATTGATAACGATAGGTTTACCTATAAATTCGGAAAGTTTTATTTTTTGTCCGTTAGCGTCGGTTACGGTAAAATCTTTATAATCGCCGACAATAACGGGCTTTTTTATTTCAAAACCGAAGGTTTTTTCGGCTTCTTTATGCGTTTCGGTTTCCGCAACGGTAATTTTTAACGTATATTTGCCGATATCTTTCGGAGCTTCGGTAAACCACTCGTCACTGCCGTCTGCGGCAAACATGATCGTGCCCTCGCCCCCGCCGTCGTATTCAAAGTCGTTTACGGATACGGCAACCGCATTTCCGTCGTATACTTTATCGAGCGTTACGCCGCTTTTCAGATTTATATCGCGGTCGAGTTTTTCAACAATCGGAATAATTTCCTGCTTTTTATACCCGCATACGTTACAAGCTCGCTCTTTTACCCCCTGCTTATCCGTCGAGGGTTCTTCGATTACGGTCCATTCTCCGAAAACATGTTCTGTCTTATCCTTTTTTTCGGCGCAACCCTTATCCGTGCAAACGCGATAATGATAATACTCGTCGAAGCTATAGTTTCCGTCAAAGTTATGCTTTTTCGGTTCGCACCCTGAAAATGCCAGCGAAGCATTGAGTATGGCAAGTATCACGGCACATACAATAAATATTTTGCTTTTCATTGTTTTTCCTCCTGCAGTTACATTATCTGATTTATATAACTTCTCAGAACCGCCTCGCTCATCGCGCCGACGCGTCTCGCCGCTATTTTTCCGTCCGACGATATAAATATCGTTTCGGGAACATACGAAATGCCGTAAGCGGAGACGGCGGAATCCTCGTTGTCGAAATAAAGGGAAAACGTATAGCCGTTTCGCAAAACAAAATCAAGCGCTTTATCCTTTTTACCGTCGGAAAAAACGTTGACCATAAGAAATTTCACCCTGCCGTCGTACTCTTTCGCAAGCTTGTCAAAATGAGGAAGTTCGCTCTTGCAGGGCTCGCACCAATACGCCCAAAAATTTATAACGACCGGTTGCCCTATAAAATCGGACAGGTTTACCTTATTGTTTGCGGTGTCCGTCATGGAAAAATTTTTATATTCCTCTTTCCCGTCCGCAGAAACGGTACCCGACGGATCGTATTTTTCCGACAATTTCTTGTATCCGAAATATGCGCCGAATATGACGCCGATAAACAGCACGGCGATTATCACGGTTATTATGATTGTTTTTTGTTTTTCAGCCATTTTTACCTCCTAACTTAAAAGCGCTCCGAGCTTATCCATAACGCCTGCAGCCATAAGTATGCCCATAACGACGAGCAGACTTCCGCTGACGATTTTTATGACGTTAAAATGTCGCTTTATAAATCCGAACAGTTTTTTGGTTTTATCCGTAAGTATCGCAGTTATTATGAACGGTATTCCTATACCGAGCGAATAGGATAACAGTAAAAGTATTCCCTTGAAAATCGTTCCCGAGGTGGACGCAAGCGCAAGCGCCGAGCCTAAAAACGCGCCCGTGCACGGTCCGACTCCCACAGCAAACACCAATCCGAATAAAAATGTCGACCATACGCCGCTTATCTTATACGATTTTGTCAATCCGTTAAAGAAAGGCAGTCTGAAAATTCCGATATACGACAAACCGAACACGATGACGACAGCGCCGGCGATAATGTTTATAATCGTCTTGTGTTTGCCGATGTATCCGCTGATAAGCCCCGCAAGCCCGCCGAACACCACAAACATAAGCGTGAATCCGAGGACGAAAAACAGAGATCTTAAAAGCACCCGATATTTCTTCTTATCCTTTCCGACGGGTTTTTCGCTATCCGTAGCGGTACCGTGGTGCTGCACACCCTCTGCACCGGTTTCATCTTTTTCGGCTGCAATCGCCGTACTGTCTTGTTCGCTCGTTTCGTTATCGCCAGCAAAGTACGAAAGATACAGCGGAATCATCGGGAGCATGCACGGCGATATGAACGACGCCAACCCTTCAAGAAAAGTCAGTAAAAAATCCATGTCCGCATAAAATCCTTTTTTTGTTTGATTATAATTCTTTTCTTTCGTCAGATAAAGAGAGTTGCTCTCATAAGAAAAGCCGAACGTTTTACCGTTCGGCTAAAACAACTCTCCCGTGTTACATCATTTCTTTAAGTTTCTGTATATCGAGAATTTTGATTTTTCCGCGCCCGTATTCCACCATTCCCTCTTTTGCAAACTGCCTTATGGTTTTCCCCGCGACCTCTCTGGCGGAACTTGTCATTTTTGCGATTTCTTCCTGCGTTATGTTAAATTCCGTCTCGCCTGTATAAACGTATCGCTCCACCAAAAAAGCAGCCATTCTTCTTTCGTATCGTGTAAACAAAAGCCCGTGCAGCGTTGTCATGCAAAGAGAAAACCTGTCTGTAAGCGTTTCAAAAATCGAACATCTGACTTCGATATTTTCCTCCATAATCTTCTTTATCGCACATGACTTTACGGTAAGAAGAACGCTGTCTCTTTCCACGACGAATTTCGCGTCGAACGTGATATGCTCCATAACGCAAGACGCCGACAACAGTCCCATTTCGTTTTCCCTTAACTCGAATAAAGTTATCTCTCTGAAATTTTCGTCGTCGATTATCGCACGGACTTCCCCCTCGAGTATCAGAAACGGCCCCACGCAATGATTGATAAGTCCCGTTATAACTTCGCCCTTTTTATAGGTTCTGATTTCCGAACTGTCAAGAACAAGTTCCGTTTGTTTCTCCGTCAGATGCTTATAAAACGGCAATCCCTGTATCGTCGTTGATTTTGCAAACATGCTTATATACTCCCTTGCGAATATAGTCTCTCGCCTGTATTATAACATATTTTTCCGCATAATTCAACTCATCGCGACCTTTTTATTTACGAAAGAAAAAACAGCCGCGCAGACGACTGTTTTGCTTAAGTAAATATTCAAAAAGCCTGCGGGACACCTTTCGTCCGAGATTTACACGCTGTATTTTTTGCTGTATTCTTCAAAATACATATCGAAATCCTTGCCGTTCGATCTCGCATTGTTTAAAGTTTTGTGCATATCCATATTATGCTGTTCCATATCGAGCACGCAACCCGCTATATTAGAACAATGGTCGCTCACCCGCTCGAGATTGGTAATGATATCCGACCACACAAAGCCGACTTCGATAGAACACTTGCCCTCTTTCATACGGCAGATATGGCGCGTGCGCAAAGTTTCTTTCAAGCCGTCGATAACCTCTTCGAGCGGCTCCACCTTGCGGGCGATGTTCACGTCGTTCCCTGTAAACGCGCGTAACGACAGCGACAAAACCTCCTCTATCGCGCTTTTTAAAACATTATACTCGCTCTTTGCCGTTTCGGTAAAACTAAGCCCTTTGTCGCGAAGTTCCTCGGCGGATTCCAAAATATTGACGGCGTGATCGGAAATTCTTTCAAAATCGCCGATGGATTTAAGCAAAGCCGTTACCTGCTCGCTTTCCGCTTCGCCGAGTTTCGCCGCAGAAATCTTTATAAGATACGAACCGAGAATATCTTCGTAATGATCGCAAAGCGACTCTCTCTGCCTTATGCTTTCCGCCATTGCAGGCGTGTAATCGGTGAAAACGTTCATAGAATCGCGCAGCGCCGATACCGCATCGTCCGCCATCTTTATTTCCACGTTGCGGCTTTGCGCTATCGCAAGCGCAGGCGTAACGATGAGTCGTTCGTCAAGCTCGTTTTGCTTGTCGTTCTGCTTTTTATCGGGAACGATAAGGCAAACGACCTTTTGCAGTAATCCGCCGAGCGGCAGCATGATAAGCGTACAAAGCAGATTGAAAAGCGAGTGAATCGTCGCAATACCGACGAGAGAGGCCGACTCGTTTAAAATCGCAGGCGCAAAAATCGCCTTTGTAATGCAGAATACCGTAAGCAACAGCGTTGCGCCGATTACGTTGAACAGTAAATGCACCATTGCCGCACGCCGTGCGTTCTTGTTTGTTCCGACCGACGACAACAGCGCAGTAACGCATGTTCCTATGTTCTGCCCCATTATTATCGGCACGCACGAACCATAGGACACAACTCCCGTAGAAGCCAGCGCCTGCAGAATACCAACCGACGCCGAACTCGATTGAATTACGGCGGTAACCAACGCGCCGACAAGCACGCCGAGCACGGGATTTGAAAACGCTACGAATAACTGCGCGAACTCGGGCACGTCCTTAAGCCCCGCAACCGCGCCCGACATCGTTTCCATACCGAACATAAGCGTTGCAAAGCCGAGTAAAATCATACCCGTATCTTTCTTTTTATCGCTCCTGCAAAACATGTAAAGAACTATTCCGATAAGCGCGAGTATCGGAGTGAAAGACGACGGCTTCAAAAGCGTTATCCATATGTTACCGCTGTCTATTCCCGCAAGACTTAATATCCACGCGGTTACCGTAGTGCCTATGTTCGCACCCATAATTACGTATATCGATTGTCCCAGCGTCATAAGTCCCGAGTTTGCAAATCCGACAACCATAACCGTAGTTGCGGACGAACTTTGTATAACCGCCGTAACGCCGAGCCCCGTAAGCAATCCGCCGACCTTACTGCCCGTAAGACGACCTAATATTCGTTTAAGCCCGTTACCCGCTCTTCTTTCGAGCGATTGCCCCATAACGTTCATTCCGAACAAGAAAAGACAAAGCCCGCCTAACATCGTAAGAAAATCAAAAAAATCCATATACACACCATTATTTATTTGTCGCTTTTAATTATAACAGACTATTTTTAAATACATAGTCAAGCGCGTGTAAACACAATGTAAAGTTTATGTAAATTTTTAAATGCTTTGCCTTGTCAGCACATGGTTTAAGTCGTCGAGCCCCTAAAAAACGACCTATAGACCGACTTTTTTCCTTTTAAAGATCTTTTTTATATTAAAACCTTTTTTTCGGACAAAAATCAGCCTGCATGCCGATAATCGACCTATAGCCCTGTTTTTTCTTCTCTGTTATTATCCGGGAGGCATGCCCGGAAGGATTTCATAACGGGCAAGATTTTTTCTATAACATAAAACATTTTTTCTCGTCGTGTTGACTAATAAACGACGATATGTTAAAATTTAACCGTTAAAGAAAACGACGATCGGATAAACCAGAAAAGAACATATCGGATTAATTTGTCGCAAAATGGAAAAAACAATGAAAAAAATATTATCTTTAATAACGGCGCTGATACTGATAACGACCGGCATTTTTGCAGTGCCGGCTTGCGGAAACGATAATAATTCTATCAGCGATACGGAGGAAATTATGGATACGATAAAAATCGACAAAAAAAACGTGCTTATGATTGCACACAGGGGTTTAAGCGGTTTAAAGACCGAAAACACATTGAATGCGTTTATTGCTGCGGGCAAATGCTCTTACTATGGCATAGAGACCGACGTACATGTTACCAAAGACGGAAAATATGTGATTTCGCACGACGATAACCTCTCCCGCGTTTTCGGCTTGGACGTTAACATTCACACCGCAACATACGAGGAACTCAGAAAAATCAGGATAACCGATAAAGAAACGGGCGAAGTTCTGACCGTTCCGTCGCTTCGGGAATACCTTGACGTATGCAAAAAATATAACAAAGTAAGCATCCTCGAACTTAAAGACGATTTTAACAAGCAACAGCTTGAAGAGATTATTCAAGAGGTTGAAGACGCAGGAATGAGCGATAAAATCGTATACATTTCTTTCTCTGCGGAGGTGCTTAAAAAAATGCGTGAACTATTGCCGACCGCAAGCCTTCAGTTTTTAACAGGCGAAATAAACGACGAGAATATAGATTTTATGGTAAAATATAATCTCGATATCGACTCCCACTACCCCGCTTTGAACGTGGAAAATATTAAACTTTTAAAACAACGCGGCATAAAGATCAACGGCTGGACTGTAAACGACGAATTTGCGGCGCAAAATCTTGTCGATCTCGGCGTAGATTACATTACGACCAACATTCTCGAATAATATATTTGTAAGCGGCGCACCGTTTTCCATAACACCCCGCACTTTTTGCGCAAAATTGCGTTTTAAACATTTACCGAACAAAAAAAATACTATAAATACCGAGGTGAATTATGAAAAACAAAACCTTGCTTTACATGAACAGGCTATTGGCTTTTATCGCTTTTTTAATAGTATTCGGGCGGGTATTATACGACTTCGGAGCGGATCGGGTATTTGAAAAAGGCTTCAAACCCTACGTCGACTATACAATGGCGTATGTATTTATCGTATTCTATTTGGCATTGCTGATTATGTCGCATTGTTACGTCGGAGCAGTGTTTTATTCTAAAAAGCCGTATATTATCGCGGGGAGCATATCGGCGGGCTTTATAACCTTTATGTGGGCAATAGTCGGTATAATGTATTTATCGGATGACACAATGGCTTTCGCCGGCACTACGGGCGATATCGTTTTTATGTGCGCCATTACGCTACTTTCGCTTGCGATAGGAGTTATATACTTTGCGTCGGCAATTACATTCGAGAAAAAACGAATATAGACTTGGAAAACCTTAAACTTAAAACCACTCGCTCGGCGGGTGGTTTTTTAACACGATAAAAAAAACCGAAGCAACTTGCTTATAATCGCAAGCAATTTCAGCTTTTTGTTATATATCAAACAACACAAAAAACGACCTGTAAATGGCAAAAGTCCGCCTATAGGTCGTTTATTTAATATTTCGAGTTAATTTTACACGAGAATTATACTGTTTTTATTCAACTTCTTTTCTTGTCGGAATAGATTGCTGCGCGCCCTTTCTTGTGCAGGCAATCGATGCCGCTTTGCTGCCGAACGCGCAAGCTTCTTCCAGCCCCATTCCCTCGGCAAGTCCTACGGCAAGCCCGCCGCAAAGCGTATCGCCAGCCGCCGTCGTATCTACGGCTTTAATTTTTATGCATGGATAAATCTTCGCGTCCTCCTTGTCTGCGATTTCATACCCGCGGGAACCGAGCGTAGTGACGATTTTTTTAATGCCGGAATCAAACAATGCGTCTTTGCCGCCGAATATTTCAAGTTCGGTTTCGTTTGGCGTAATCAGATCAACGTAACCGAAATATGCCGAAATATCTCTGTTTGCCGGTGCAGGGTTGAGTATCGTAAACATACCCTTTGCCTTTGCCTGCTTTAAGCCGTAGCCTATAATATCTATGGGATTTTCAAGTTGCGTAAGGTAGATATCGCCCTCTTTTGCCGTCTTTAAAAATTCATCGATATCGGCTTCGGTCAGCAACGCGTTCGCGCCTTTTTCCAGAATAATCCTATTGTTTCCGCCGGTTATAACGATAACCGCGATACCCGTGGAAGCGTCGTTGCACTTTTTAATATGCGATACGTCCGCACCCGCCGCCGACAGATTTTTAATAAGCGTTTCGCCGAACAAATCGCCGCCGACCGCGCCGCACATTGCAACGTTTCCGCCAAGTTTTGCCGCAGCCGTAGCCTGATTTGCTCCCTTTCCGCCACCGTTCATAATAAATCCGCTTCCCGTAAGCGTTTCGCCCTCTTTCGGCATATACGGTGCTTCGATGCACAAATCCATATTCAAACTTCCGACAATGTAAATCATACTACCTCACAATCGGTTTTAATTTTTTTATAAACCCTTACGTATTTCATTCCGACAAATATATTGCTTTTCAAGGATACGCCTTGCTGATATTTTTTCAGTGAAGTTGACTTCATTATGCATTGTACCGATTTTTTTGTCAACAACATTTTAAAGCGTTTAAAATTATTCGGTCGCAAATTTTTAAAAAACAATATAAAATGCTTGTTTATCGATAAAAAAACGACATGTCGGGCAGCATTATTCGGTCGGTCAGTTCGTTTTTACTTAGAACTCGGTCTTGCTTTGTTGGTCATCGAAGTCTTTTGCCCGAAGCAGTAACGCAGCAAGGCAATGTATATAACCCTAAAAGAATTTTGCGGCATAGCTGCAAGCATGACGAGGCTCGTTGGTGATTACAGGACTGAATAGACCTTATCGGTCATTCAGGTCTGCAATCGCCGACAGAAACAAAGTCAGGCGAAGTATATAAGCAGCAAAAAAAGCCTATAGACCAATAATCGACCTATAGGCTGACTTTTTATATGAATTAAGCGCTCACATTTTTATTTAACCTGCGTAGTTAAGGTTAAGGAAAATAACCTGACCTAAATTCGCACCCTGATATTCTATATCCACGACTATAAATCTGTGGGTGGTGTCTTTACCTTTAAGATCTTTTACGTTGATGGTAAAGTTATCGTCCTGATTGCCGTAAACGAATTGTGTACCGTTCACGGTTTCTTTCGGATCGGAACTGTATACGTTGTTGAACTTAAACGCATAGAAAATCATCTTGCCGCTATCCGCCTTGAAATTCGAAACAACGTCCGGATATTGGCTGTACCCTGCGAGAATACCATTGATAAGCGCAGGAATTATTCCGCCTTGCCAGTTATTCATATACGGGCTTATTTCGGAATAATCGCTTTCCACGACCGTATTGCCGAGGAAGGTAATTTTTTGCATTTCGTCAAAATTCATACCCGCTTTGTAGTTTTTATCGGGAGTCATTTCTATACCGAACGCGCCGCAGTTTTTATACTTGATATCTTTAACGGTAACAATGCTTGCCGCTATTTCGATTCCGTTATCGTAACAATCCTCTACCGTAACGTTTTCTAAAAGACCGTTGACGGCGTGGGATACTCTCATACCGTTGCAGAAGCCGCTGATCTTAACGTTTTTGATTGTCGGGTAAAACACAGCGTCTATCCCCGTTTCGCCTATAAGCAATGCTCTTTGTGTACGGCAATACATAGTTCCGCCGTTTTGTTCTTTATAATAATCGTCGGACTGATAGCCGTTATTTCCTTTCAGAAGAAGATCGGATATTTCCACCGAGTAAGTTTTTCTCGTGTTACCGTCCGTGCATACTCTGATAATCGGCTGAATTCTTTTGTTATCTCCGCTTGAAATACGCGAGCCGGAAAAATCGATTGTGTAATTATTGCCCATTAAGCGGAAGTTTTTGTTGATGACGTTAATACGTTCCGCATCGATATCGTTATAGTTTTTACCCGTCTGATTTTTAATCGTTTCGGGAACAAGCGAATCGGTCGAAAGGTTTACGATATTGATAATTTCGCCTTTATATGCCGAGCCGTTTGCAAGGTTCTTAAGTTCTTCGTAAGTCGCAACGTTAATGCCGTCGTTCACATCGAACGTGTAAGAAACGCTTGTTTCGCGCTTACTGCCCGAGTTTGACGTAGCGGTAACGGTTATAAGCCCCGTTTTGTTGAACTTTATTTTTCCGTTCGTATAACTTGCAAGATTTTCATCTCCGTCGGCCTTACTGAAGGTTACATCGTGGTCTTCGCATACACCTTCGCCTATCGCGGTTACAGCAAAATCGAGATCGTCGCGCATGCCGAAAGAGAAGTTCATTCCGTTTCTTTTTTCAAACGCTTCGGAAATACTCAAAGCATCGGGTGGAACGATTACGTTTACCGTAGCCGTTTCTACCGCGCTGGTTCCTGGAACGCTTGCTTCGACGACTGCGGTACCGTGCGCTTTAGCTTTAAGCGAACAAACCATGCCGTTAGGTTCGATCTCAAGGAATTCCGCGCCGGATATAACTTTAAAATTCACCTTCAGATCTGTCGTCTCAACGCTTTTTTTATACGTTTTTACAGTAAGAACAGGCGTTGCCTGCGTATCATTTTTATCGATCGAAACGTTGTCTTTATTATAAAAAATTACCACATCGCTCGCAACGTCTACCGTAAATACCAGTTCGTTGCTTTCTACATTTCCGCAAACGGCTTTTACTTTAACCGTAGCGCCGACTGCCGCACTTTCGCTCACGCTGAGCACGTTACCCGAAACGGACGCATAAGCTTCGCCCTTGGTAATCTTCCATTCGTATTTTACCGTTGCGTTTGCGGGTTGTACGGCGGCCTGCAACGTAGCTTGCCCCCCGCGCGAAATCTTATCGGTATCCTTGGTCGCCGTGATAGAAGTTATGGGAATATCTTTAACGGTTATGCTTATAAAAGCGGTGGCAACATCTTCATATTCCGCAAAAACGATTATTATCGATCCGGGTTTTGCATCGGCCTTTACCGTAAGTACGCCGGTAGCCGCGTCGATGGTAGCATAATTTTCGCCCGAAGCGATTTTGTAAACGACGCCGGTCGGATTTTCAACGTCTTTCACCGCAACGGAAAGCTCAAGGCTTTCGCCGGGCATAACCGAAACGATTCCGTCCTTAGTTGAAAGAATCGGCTCAGGCTTAGCTTCGCCGCATGCCGCAAAGCACACAAGTGAAAGTAACATACATAACGCAAGCGTTATAACGCCATATTTTTTCATAATCTTTATCTCCTGATAAATTTTGTTTTGAATTTGGTTAATAAATCAACGTTACCATGGCTGAATAATCGTTTTCGCCATCAATTATCCGGGCTTTTACGACTATTGCTTTATTTTTAGCCGTCACGGTTAAAACGCCGTTGTCTATGGTTGCATGTTTACCGCCGGATTCGATAACAAATTCAACGTCGGCAATAGTTTTGCCATCTATATTGACCACAAGATATTCTTTCAGATCGATTACTTCGTTGTCTATACGCCATAAATCGCCTGCGCCCTCCGGCTTGTTAAAGAACAACGGCGCGCCGCCTTCCACTCTGATATGGCAACGGGCCTCCAGTTTGCCGTCCACCGTCGTGGCGACAACGTAACCTTCACCCTCTTTTATTCCCCTTACGGTACCGCTTTGATCGACCGTTAAAATGTCCTTATACTCGTCCGGCACGGAGAAAACAACGCGCTTATCGACTGCCGTTTCCGCATATACGTTAACTTTCAAAGTTTTCTCTTCTCCGACGCCTATAGAGACGTCGCTTGCTTCGAACTCCACGCGCGAAACGAAATCGTCGCGCACGCTGACGGATATGACAGCCGTTTTGTTGCCGTTTTCGGATGTTACGGTCAAAAGCGCGCTGCCGTAATTATATCCTTTAACAATCAATCCGTTTTCATTGCTCGATACAAGGCATACGGTTTCGTCCGATGAAATAACCGAATAATTCTTGTTTGTCGCAAGCTGCGGCAAAATTCTGACGAAGATGTGTTTTTCTTCGCCTTTTTGCAGTCTGAAAAGTTTATCCCTCGAAAGCTTATCGTCGGCTTCGTCATATAACTCTACCTTTTCCACTGCAACATAGTTAAAATCGGAATAAACCTGCCCCAGCAGCGATATAACGACTATTAAAAACAGCGGTAACACGAGAAGGATGGAAATAACTACTTTTTTCATATTTTCCTCCTTAAATCTCGATATTATCGTAAGCGCAATTAATTCTGAGAATCAGAAATATCACGCGGTGCGCGCAGAATAATGCGCCGAACAATACGAGAATCACCCACGGTACCCATGTCGTTTTTACGCTCGCCGTCAAAACGATAACCGCACCCATAAGTACGGCGATAATCAGCCCCCATACTATGCTTCTTGCAATATTTTTGTTGCGCGCGGATATCTCTTCGTCGCTGTACCAATCCAGCGTCGGCGACTTTATATCCATATCTATGCCCAGCGCTATATGCCCCGCGGAAGCGAAAAATACCGCAACCGTGCCGAGCGCCACCTGCCACAGCGGTTGCGAAAAACACGAAACGACGGCGGTTACCGCAAGCGCGACGCCCGTAAGTATAAGGTTAAGCAAATATTTTGCAAAAATCTGCGTATAGTAGTCGACCGGAACTATTTTGGAGATGTAATAATTTCCGCCTTCTTTGGTAATCGCATTTGCCGCCGATACGTTCGACAGCATTGCAAATACCGCAACGATAAGGATATGCGCACCCGCCACCATGCTTTCGCCTGCCTTGCTGACTACGATGTGCACCATCAGTTTATCGTAACAAAGCACGAATACCGGCATAAGAAATGTGAACAAATAGTACTCGAAAAAGTAATCGGGCGAACGGAATATTTCCGTAAGTTCCTTTCTCAGCATACTTTTAAGCGGCGATTCAACAATAAATCTGCGCGACTTTTTCCCCGGTTCCGATTCCGTTTCAAGATTGGTCATTGCCGTTTTAAAAAAGAAGGGCTTTATTATCATTGCGCCGATAAAAAGCAGCGCCGCGCACACGCCTATAAGCATAGGCAGATAATACCACTTGCCGAAATCAAACGCCATTTCCGCAATCTCTGCATAAAACGGTATAGCCCCGCCGAATTTAGCGATAAACCCGTTCACCGCGATAACAATCTCGATCTGCTTGCGCATAAGATCGAACCCTTTCATTACTCTGTCTATCAACGTACAGTAGCCGAAAACAGCCGCGCCTACGGCAATAATTATTATGATAAGCGATACGACCGTATTTTTCTTTAACAGCTTTATAATGTACGACGTCGGGATAGCCAGCAACGTTGCCACAGCAAGCGGTATAATCGGCAGAATCAGCAAAAACAACAGCGTTGCAAGAAAATAAACAAACCCCGCCCGCGCCGAGAATCCGACGGCGAAAGTAAGAGGAAACAGCATGACGGTGTTCATAAGAAATTCCTGAACGTAGATTACGGCAAGTTTCGATATAAACAACTCGTCGGGCGTTGCGGGAAGCACCATAAGCAGTTCGTTTTCACGGCTGAAAAACATATCGCGAAGTATAGTTCCAAGCGCAAAAAACATGGATATCGTCTGCGAAAAAAGCAGCACGATCGCCAGCAGTTCTTTGTTTACTTTAAAACCGAACGCCGAAATCAGCATCATCGCAACGGTGAAAACAACCGTCATTACCAGAATGATAAACAGGTATTTAAGTATACCCAGAAACATTTTTTTCTTATCGTCGGTTCTGAATATATCCGAACGATCGTCCATTTGCAGACGGAAAAGTTTTATTATCGTCTGCATTTTTATTTACCGCCCTTTTTGTCTTCTTGTTCTTTCCGTCCACCGCACGTTTCCGTTTCGGCGTCGACAAAAGTCGTTTCCTCGTCTATCGCCTTGCGGTCGTCGGGATCGGCGTCCGGATTGCCGTTATAAACGACGTCGATAAATAATTTTTCAAGCGATTCGCCGTCGGCCTTCATCTTTCTGACGTCGTATACGCCCTGCAGTTTTCCGCCCTTTATAATACAACATCTGTCGCATAAATTTTCAACCACGTCAAGAATATGCGAACTGAAAAAAACCGTATTACCCTCTTCGGCGTGGCGTTTCATCGCAAGCTTTAACTGGTAAGCGCTTTGCGGATCCAGCCCGGTAAGCGGTTCGTCCAGAATCCATAGTTTCGGAGCGTGTACAAGCGCGGCGATTACCGATATCTTTTGTTTCATTCCGTGAGAGTAGCTCTTTATCTGCGAATCGAACGCCTTTTCCAGTTTGAAAATTTTAAGATGCTTTTCGGTTCTGCGTTCACGGTCCTCAAGACTGACATTGTACAGATTTGCCATGTGGTTTACGTATTCTCTGCCGGTAAGTTTTTCGAACACGGCATGGTTATCCGGCACGTAGCCCATCTGCATTTTTGCTTTGAGCGGATCGGTTTTTATCGAAATACCGTCGATTAAAATATCGCCCTCCGAAAACGGCAATATACCGACAATACTCTTTATCGTCGTACTTTTTCCCGCGCCGTTGGGGCCGAGAAAGCCGAACACCTCGCCGGGGCGAAGTTCCAGCGATAATCCGTCCACCGCCTTCACGTTTGAATTATTGTATCTCTTAGAAAAATCTTTTATCGTCAGCATTATTCGCCTCCTTGCGCAGACCTTCTCCGTCAGCCCGTTAACGCGCCTTCATCCTGTTTTTCATTTAAACCGCTTGCTTGACAAAGAAACTTTGTCAAGCAAGCGGTTTAAATGAAAAACAGGATGAAGG
>CAKQKA010000041.1 GCA_934247855.1 uncultured Clostridia bacterium
CTCGGAACAAAGTATTTCGACGAATTGAAGAAAGATTTCGAGGCTTATTATGCCGAAACTTCGTTTGAAGAAGGCAAAAAGGGCGTAGTCGTCCGCGCGCTTAAAAAAAGCACGGAGTTTAACCCCGCAAACCTTATAGGTTCTATGCAGAACTATGAACCGGTTATGTACATTCTCGACCACGGCGATTACGAAGAGTTTACCAAGAAGAGCATGTTCCTGGACGTAACCGACGTTATGACCGAGAAATACCTCGACAAAGACGGCAATATTGCCGCCGATACGGGTGAAACCGCAACTAAGTCCATTGAGGAAACCATGTACGACGGTTATTCGGACGTTTACAAAAAGAACGGACGCTATTATGCCGTTCCCTATATGCTTTCCACAACAGGTATAATTTATGACGCCGATTTGTTCGATGAAGCTAAACTCTTCTTCAAAAACGACGGCACGTTCGGCGCAACCGCAGCGGACATCAAGGCGGGTACGGCTTCGGTCGGTCCCGACGGCAAGGCGGGCACTTCCGATGACGGTTTGCCTGCAACATGGGGTGAATTCCTTAAACTTCTCGATATGATCAGAAATAAAGGATATATTCCGTTTACATGGGCAGAATCCCCCACGACATATCAGCTTTCTCGTCTTTTTAACGCTTTCTGGGCAAATTACGAGGGATATGACGATTATATGCTGAACTATACGTTCAACGGAAAAGATAGTCAGTTCAACGATATTGACGAAAACAATTTCATTCAGCTCCTCGGTCAGGAAGGCAGAAAAGCTGCTATAAAAGCCTTCTACGATATAACGAAGAATTCGGGCAACTATTCAACTCAGGCTGTACCCGGCGGCGGCAACACGCACAAGGGTGCGCTGAGCGAATATGTTCAAAGCAAACGTTTCGGCAAAAGAATTGCCATGACGGTAGAAAACAGTTATTGGGAACAAGAAACCCGCGAGGTATTCGAAAGTGAACCGTCGCAGGCTATCAACGGATACGGCAAACGTAATTTCAAATATATGCCTGTTCCTGAATTCACGGGAGTTGACGGCATCGAAGATCAGACCAACACCGAACGTATCCTTCCCGCTCAGTTTGCGGAATGTTACGTCTGCCTCAGCGCAAAGAATAAAAATAAGAATGCAGACGTTCAGGTTAAAATCGCCAAACTCTTCATTAAGTTCATGCAGCAAAGATCTCAGCTTGTAAAATACACAAAAAATACCGGCTGTATCAGACCTTACAACTACACCGTTACCGCTGAAGAAAAAGCGTTGTGCACCCCGTACACGCAGAGCCTTCTTACCTTTATCGAAGAAGGCGCAAAACTTGCGCCCAACCTTCTTTCGGCAACAAAACGCCGCGCATATAACGGCGAAATCGGTTTCCACGAAACCGATAACGGTTTTGCTTTCCGTGCAAGAGTAGGTAATTCGACCTATATGGATCCGTTCACTTATTTCTATCAGAATAAGGATAAAACCGTAGACAATGCGGTTACCGATATGACAACGACCATAACGGACTTCTTAAAGAGGGCAGGCGCAATCAGCTGATTAGACCGAAAAACAGTATATTACCGCGACGAAAAAAATCGTCGCGGTAATATGGCTAAATAAGACGTATACTACATTTGACCGTACGGCGGCATACACAATAAAAGACAGGCAAAGTTATGAGAGATAAACCTTCGTTATTAAGCAACGTCAAGTGGTTTTTTTACGACGTTAAAGTTAAACTATTCGGGCGGTTTGAAAAAAACAGAAAGCCTAAAGCATATAACAAAAAGCTAGGGCAAAACGTATTTTTGTTTTTCTTTTTGCTTTTTCCGATAGCACAATTCCTTATGTTTTACGTAGGCGTTGCCGCCAACACATTGAAACTTGCGTTTCAGGTATGGGATCCCGACACTCAGACGTATTTCTTTTCGTTTGCTACGTTCGAGCGTGCGTTCAACGAGTTTTTCGTTACGGGCGAGATGTCGCTGCTTATAAAAAACTCGGCGATACAATTCGCGACGGGTTTATTTATAGGCATGCCGATCCAAATTATGGTTGCGTACGTCGTGTTTAAACAGGTACCGCTTTCAAACGTATTTAAGGTAATATTGTTCATGCCGAACATTATTTCAAGCCTTGTTTTCGTTATGTGCGCAAAAGTATTGGTGCAAAAAGGCTTACCGGTTTTAATGAACGATGAGGGATTGAGGCTTCTCAATCCGTACAATTCGTCAAGTTTTTATACGGTTCTGATTTTCGGAATGTGGATGAATTTTGCGGGCGGTCTTATCATTTATCTTTCGGCTATGTGCAGCATATCCAAAGATATTATGGAATACGGTCAGCTTGAGAACATGTCCTCTTTCAAAGAGTTCTGGTACATCGTTCTTCCGTCCATATTCCCGACCATCGTAACTTATATAATCGTCGCCATTGCCGCATTCTTTACCAACTACGGGCATTTTTACTCGTTCTACGGCGGAGAAGGCAGCGGTATGCAGGTTTATATGACGCTCGGCTTGTACTTCTTCAAAAAAGTAGCGGGCGGGTTAAACACGCCGATGAGCGCGCTTCGTTCGGAATATCCTATAGTTTCCGCTTCGGGTATACTGTTCACGGCAATCGTAGCGCCCATAACTTTCTTAACCAAGCATTTGCTTGAAAAATACGGACCGAGCGAGGATTAAAATTATGAGTATCGGAAGAAGAAAAAAAATTGCTCGCAAAATGGACGCGTTCCAGATAGTGCTTTACGTCATCGTGGCTTTTTACTGCTTGTCGATGGTGTACGTGTTGTTTTTCGGGCTTATAAATTCGCTTAAATCTTCTACGGATTACCAGTGGCTCAATCCTTTCGGGTTTCCGCATTCGGAGGCGGGCGGCTGGCAGTTTAAAAACTATTTCGACGTTCTGAGCGAGTTTAAGGTTTCGAGCATGAGTATGGGCGGCGACGAAATAGGTCTTTGGCAGATGTTCTTGAATTCACTGCTGTATGCCGTTTGCATGGCGCTGTTTAATATGGCTACTCAGATAATGGTGGCGTACGCTACGGCGAAATACGATTTTAAATTGAAACCCGTGCTTTACGGCGTTGCCGTAATAGTTATGCTGCTCCCCATAATCGGATCTCTCGCGTCCGAGGTGCAGATGGCGAATACTTTCAACTTTACGAATAACTTGCTTGGTATTTGCCTTATGAAATGTAAATATGCAGGGTTGTATTTTCTGGTGTTTTACGCAACGTTCAGGGGTGTTTCCTGGACGTACGCCGAAGCCGCTCAGATTGACGGCGCGGGGCATTTTAAAATCTTTATGCAAATCATGCTTCCGCTTATAAAGAGTACGGCTTTCGCAGTGTTTATATTGTTGTTTATAGAATATTGGAACGATTATTACACTCCGATGATATTCCTGCCTCAAGCCCCCACGATGTCTTACGGTTTGTTTGTATTTCAGACAGATAACGGGGCAAGCGTTCCGATTCAGCTTGCGGCATGTCTGTTGACTTGTTTACCCATTCTCGTTCTTTTCGTTGCGTTCAAAGATAAAATCATGGGCAACGTAACGATGGGCGGAATTAAAGGTTGATTACCGATAGGAGAATTAAATGATGAAGAAAAAAATGTCGTTGATAAAAGCGTGCGCGCTGATCTTTCTGAGTTGCGCGTTGGTTTTCGGCTCGGCGGGGTTAGTGCTTAATGCGCGCGCCGACGAAAAACGAATCAAGTCCGGAACGATAACGATCGATTACGGCGATTACGACGGTAAAGATCTGCCGAGCGGCATGGTCGGCAAGTCGTATCCCGTATTTGCGTACAATGCCATAGATAACGCGGGCAATCCCGTATCGGACGTGCGCATTACCGTTAAAAATCCGAACGGCGAGATTGTTCCGCAAAAAAACGGTAGGTTCGAAACCGCGATAAAGGGCGAATATACGATTTCCTATGTTGCGATAAGCGGCATAGTAAGTACGGAAAAAACAATTAAAATCAACGTTGAAAAATATACCGATACAATGAGTTATAACGCTACGGACGAAAATATTCCGACAAGCGGTAACACGGGCAACGTTATTTTGGCGAACTTCGGCAGTTTTTCGGGCGGGGTAGGCGATCTTTCGTTTGAAACCGTTTTAAAACTCGGCGGGAAAGACGTCGATTTTACCGAAACCGAAAAAGGTATTTATTTTATACCGGAAAAGAGCGGAGAGTATTCCCTCGTTTATTCGGCGTACGATTTTGTTGCCGATAAAAAATCGGCAGAAAAAACCATAACCGTTACAGACAGCGATATTCCCGTAATGCAAAAACCGTCGGTAACATCATTGGCTATTGCGGGCGAAACGCTCGAACTGCCGCTTCCCGACGGCGTTTTATATCGTAATGGCGCAAAATATCATCTGCCCGTAAGCGTTTATTACGACGGAGCCGAAGTCGGTTCCGATATGCAGGTCAAAGACCTTAAAGCAGGCGAACACACCGTTAAATACGAATGCGTAAGTCCGCTTAATTCCGCTAAAAAAGCCGAATATACTTTCAATCTTACGGTAAAAGACAAAAAGCAAGCGGCGGGCTCGCGCCTTTTCGATAATTATTTCGATTTTAATAATTGCGAACCGTTCACGACCGCCGACAACGCATACGGAGTACGCGTCGGCTCGGGTAACGCGTCTTTTGCTTTCTCTCGCATGATTCCGGTAGAATTCATTAATTTCGATATAAGCACGAAAGACGGTTTGGCTGCATACGGTGAGATTTACATGGTCATAACCGACAGTAAAAATGCAGACGATTGCGCAAAAGTAAGAATAAAACGTCTTTCGTCGTACAACGTGCTCAGCATTTCTTACGACGATAAAACTCGTTCTCTGATCAATTCAAACGATAAATCCGTACTCGGACAGATAAAATCTTACGCCGACGGAAGAACGTTCGAAGGTTTCAAGAGCGGCAAGGCGTATATTTCTTTTGAAGTTAAAGACGTTAAGAAACAAGCCGAATTTACGTTGACGAAAGTTGCTTCAACCGCCATAACCGCCGATTCTCTGGACTATGCTCCTCCCGTATTTTTTGCCGATAACGATTTCCGTTCGGCATACGTTTCGTATATCGGTCATTCGGTATATCTGCCCGAACTTAAAGCGTTCGACCTTCTCGAAGATAATATCGAGGTAACGCTTACTATTTTCGATGAAACCGGGACTATTTACCAAGGTGAAGGCGGCTATACGTTCAATATAACGAAGAGCGGAGAGTATTCCTGCCGATATGAGGCTATCGATTCTTACGGCAACAGAAAGAGACAGGACGTAAGCATAACGGTAGGAGATCAGGTTTCGCCAGTAATAAAAGTTTCGGGCATTAAAGCTCGGGTGAGCGTAGGCGAAGAGATCGTTTTGCCCGAAGCGGAAATCAGCGATAACAATACGGCAACCGAAAGAATTACAAGTTACATTTATGTTTTAAAGGGCAATAACGAGAAAAAACTCGTAAGCGGATCTTACAGGTTCGATGAAGCGGGCAAATATATAATCCGCTATGTCGCGTACGATAATAATCAGAACTACACCGTTGTCGAATTCACGGTAATCTGCAAATAAGGGGTTAATAGAATGAAAAAAATATTGATTTTTGCTTTATGCGCTATGACGGTTTTCGGCTCGGTTTTTTCGGCGGGTTGTAAAGGTAATAATACTCCGTCCGACGACGTTGTCGAAGAAAAACCAACGGTGATCGGCGACGAACCCGTTTCGTTCGGCGATACAGACGAATATCTTGTTAAAGACGGCGCAAGTTCTTACAAAATAGTTGTGAGCGCGGACGCGGGCAAGGTGGAAAAGTACGCCGCCGAAGAACTTAAATATTTCATTGAAAAATCTACGGCGGTAAGCCTGCCGATAGAAACCGACGCAGAAGTTTCTTATAACAACGGCGGTAAATACATTTCCGTCGGCGAAAACAAACTGCTTGCCGCACAAAAAGATATAGCGGTCGATTACGAAGAGCTGGGCGAGAACGGCGTTACCGTAAACACCAAGGGCAACTGCGTATATCTGTCGGGCGCAACCGAAAACGGCACGCTTTTTGCGGCTTACAGATTTTTACACTATCAGGTAGGTTATAACGCCTATGCTTACGACTGCGTAGAAGTCGATTATTATAAAACGTTAAAACTTAAGGATATAAGTTACAAGCACGTTCCGTCGCTCGGTCTCACCACCGCGGAAGACGGAGAGCTTTCGGGCGAAGACAAGGTTTCCAAGGCTATGCGTATGTATGTTTACGCATCGAAAAACGGCGGTTACGATTTTTACGGCAATCTGTATAACGGACTCTGGTGCCATACCACGCCGTACATTGTAACGACAACGCTCGACGCCGATCGCGTAAAAACCGCCGAGGCAGAAGAAAGAGCCGTTAAACTCGGCGAGTTAAAAGAAGCTCTTTGCGAAACTTATAATTACAAAGAAGAAAACGGCGAACTCGTCCCCGACGAAAACGCAGACGAAGCGGGGTATTCAAACTTTATGAAAGGTTTTAATAAAGCCGTTTCAACGCTTTTCTCGTCGACGTTAACGTATCAGGAAAGCATAAATATCGAAGTCCTCAATCTTTATAGCTACATTTACGACAGAAAGAGGAATATTGTTCCGGAGTACGTTCGTAAGACGACCGTAAACGATAAAGGCATAACCGTAGACGTAATAGAAAACGGCAACTATGTTTACGAAACCGACGCGGACGGCAATCCTATCTTAAAAACCGACGAAAACGGTAAACCCGTTTCGGACGTAGCCGGTTTCACCGCATACGAAAAGGGCTGGAACGCCGCATACGAAAAAGGAAATTACCATATCGGCGACGAATGGCAAAGAAAAGTTAAAAGTATAAGACTTTGGAATAATAATCAAGTTTGTTATTCAAAGCAGGAAGCTATCGACCTTGCATCTAACAAGCTTATAAACAATTATATAAACACCGCAAGCGGTCCGTATCTTATGCTCGGCGTAACCGACGGCATCGGTTCGTGCGATTGCGACGAATGTAAGAAAAACGAAACTTTATACGGCGGCGCGGCGGGCGTGCAAATGCGCTTTATGAACGCCGTTGCCCGCAACGTTGAAGCATACATGGACGCAAACGGAATCAACAAGACCATTTATCTTGTAGCGTTCGCGTACTATTCATACCGTCAACCGCCCGTAAAACTCGTTAACGGCAAATACGTCGCGGTAGACGAAAGCGTTATTCCCAAAAAGGACGGAAAGGTAAAAGTGGGCGTTATGTATACGCCTATCGAAGCGTGCTATACGCACCCCATAAGCGACGAAGTCGAAACGTGCGACAAAAACGCGCAGATCGCCGAAGAAATGAAAGCATGGGCTTCTATTACGGACTACCTCATGATGTACTCTTACGGAACGAACTTCCAGGCGTATAAATATCATTTCAACAACTGGTCACATATCGGCGATTCCATAAGATTTTACGAAAAGTGCGGTCTTAAGTATTATTTTGAACAGGCATGCGCTCAAAACGATATATCGCCTATGTCGTCAATGCGTGCTTACGTCCGTTCAAAACTCGCCTGGAACTCGGCATACAACACGCAGGATCTTATCGACGAATTCATCGAACACTACTATGGCGACGGCGCGGAAAGCGTAAAACAGTATTTCGGCGCGGTTATGGAAAACTTTGAAAGAATTTACACTATCGACGGCACGGAAGATCATAACATTTATTACAGCAAGATTACTAACAACGAAAGTTGGACGCGTTCGCTTGTAAAAGAACTTCAAAGCTATCTCGAAAAAGCCGATTATAAGATTGACATAGGCAGCTCTAATCAGAAAGACGTTTATAAAGAACGTGTTTTCAGAGAGTATTTCCTGCTTAAAGATTGCGAATATATGAAATATTCGGGGTATCTCAATCAGGAAGAATACGACGAACTCGAACGCCTCGTAATGTACGGACGAGAAAAATATAATGCTTATTTGAGCACGGAGAAAACAAACAATGGTTAAATCGAAAAGAATAATAAGTTTGTTAATTGCCGTAATCGCGGCGCTCGGCGTATGTTTTTTAACCGCTTGCAAAACCGCGACCGACGACGGCGGCGAAACTGACGGCAAAATCACCTATAGCTTTGCGATAAGCAAAACGGCGGTCACGCTCGAAGCGGGGCAAAGCGAAAAACTGGAATGTCGCTATGGCGACAAAAAGATAATTTTTTCAAGTTCCGACGATAAAATCGCAACCGTTTCCGATAACGGAACCATCAATGCGGTTTCCGCGGGTGTAGCGTATATCACCGCTAAAGCCGACGGCGTTGACGGAGCGGAAAAAATGTGTAAAGTTACCGTTGTCGAGTACGAATATTCGGTTAAAATCGACCGCGAAGAAAGCATTACGGCGGTAATAAAGGACAAAGCGGTTACGCTCGATTTTGTCGCTATCGTATACAAAAACGGCGAAAAATCCGATCTTATCGTAAACTTTACGGTAAATCCCGATGGCGCAAACCTTGTTGTTAGCGGTAACACCGCAAGAGTTACTTTCTCTGCGACAGGCGAATACACGGTTAAAGCGGAATATGCGGGCAAAACCGCAACCGTAACGGTAAAAGTCGTAAACGACGTTGCATAAGTGAGGGCGGAAATGATGAAAAAAATCAGTATTGTTTTATTGTCGCTCATATGCTGTTTATCGCTGGCGGCATGCTTTATGTCCGGCGGTGAAGACAAACCCAAAGCGGAGAGTAACGTTATTCTCGTCGATAAAGAAATAACCGTCTACGTCGGCGAAACGTACACGTTCGCACCTACGGGCGCGGAGAGTTTCAATTACTCTTCTTCAAACGAAAAAATAGCGAAAGTTACAAGCGGCGGCGTGGTTACGGGCGTAGCCGACGGTACTGCGTTTATAGACGTATCCGCGGGCGAAAAAACGGTAACATGCAAAGTCAACGTTATTAAAGCCGAAAACTATATCCGTCTTAACACAACGGGCGTTACCGTTGCCGCGGGCGGCGACGTAACCCTTACCGCCGAGGTAATAATCAACGGCAAAGTAAAGGGCGATGAAGTTACGTTCGCTAAAAGCGGCGCGGATATTACGCTTAAACAAAACGGCAAAAATTCTGTAACCGTTTCGGTTGCTAAAACGGGTAATTACGTTGTAACCGCAACATGGGGCGATTTAAAGGCACAATGCGTTATAAAGGCGGTCGCCCTTAACGCAAAAACGCTTGCAAAGCCGGAAATTTCGGTTGAAAACTGCAAGACGGTTAAATGGAACGCTGTCGCAAACGCAAGCGCATATATGTACAGCGTAAACGGTGGAGAATGGGTTAAAACCACAAACACTTCGTTTGACGCCGCAAGCATAACCGACGGATTGAAATATAACGACGAAGCGATTTTTGCCGTAAAGGCAATGTCGGGCGAGAACGATTTTAACTATATCGACGGTTTACCCGCCTCGATCGAATTTTCGCACGAGTACGAAATCACGGTTATAGAAGAATATACTTGTGCAAAAGCAGGCAAGGTCAGCGTTAAATGTTTGGTATGCAATAAGGAATATACAGATAACGCATTCCTAGCCGACCATAACATGATAGACGGCGCGTGCACCGTTTGCGGTTTGCAACAAACCCAAAAGGTTATTTACCGTTACGACGAAAAGAACGATTGTTATTTCGTTGTCGGAGCAGACGCGGGTTATGACAGCGAGGATCTTTATATTCTTGCTAAATATAACGACGGCGAGCACGGCGAAAGACCTGTAAAATATATCGGTTACGGCGCGTTTGCCGCAAATAAATCGATTAAACGCGCATACTTGCCCGCAAGCATGACCGAATTTACCGATAAAGACAGCAGCTTTAACAAAACGAAAAAGGACGGCAAAATGGTAAGCAGTCCTTTAAGAGGCACTGTTTTCGATAATTGCAGTAATCTCGAATTTGTTTCGATGCCCGGCATAACCGTTTTGCGTGACGTTGCCGACGCTGCGTACGCACACTGGAATTTCAGGGATTGTTATAACCTTAAACAAGTCATAGTCGCAAACGGGTTCGATAACTACGGCGCAACCTTTATGCGTTGGGTTAACACGCCCGATAACGCCGAAAATCAGACGGACATTTACGTTTTCGGCGGGAAGGTAACCAAACTTTGCAACGACAGTTATCCCATAGGTTACGACATAGGTTTCGGTAACAACACCTTGCTTACGGGCGACGTGTTCTACTATGACGAAAACTCTGCCGATTGCTATAAATGGCATTACGCCGAGGACGGAAAAACCGTTATAAGCGGCGGCAAGCACGTTTTCAATAATAAGCACAAATGCAAAAAGTGCGGCGCGATGAACGATTTCGGTATCAACTACGGCTATTACGAGGGTAAAGATATAGACGGCGTAACCGACGTTAAAACCTATTACGTTGCCGATAACAGAACGCTCAACCAAACCGAGGTAGTTATTTTAGACGAATATACCGACGGCGTTCACGGAACTTTGCCCGTAACGTTTGTTAAAAACGAAGCCTTCGCGGGTAATCCGTCGATAAAGCGCGTTACGCTTTCCAAAAACATAACAAGGCTCGACGGCGGCGTGTTTCTGAATTGCCCGAACCTCGAATACGTTTCGATGACGGGTATAACGAACATGCATTATACAAACGTCAGCAATAAGATTTTTTACGGCAACGGTATAGACACGGGCAATAACTTCCTCGATTGTTACAACCTTAAAACGCTTGTCGTAAACGAAAAGTTCAATCTTTACGAAAAATCGGATGCGCAGCAGTTCTTAGGCAGGGGTAGCGGCGTAGTTCCCAAAATCGATATTTATTCAATCGGTTCGGCAGAATCAAGCGTTATAAACGCCGCGCCTAACGGTAAGAACAACCTTTTAACGGGCGTTGTGTTCTATAAAGGCACGCTCGATACTTGCAGAAGATGGACCGAAGAGGACGGCATGATTGAAACCTCGGCAAGAGATCACGATTTCGTAAACGGCGTTTGTTCGGTTTGCGGCGAAAAGGACGCAATGGGCGTTATATACAAATATAACGATATAAAAAATGTGTATTACGTTGCCGGTTATACCGGAACAAGTTCAATCGTCAATGTGTTCGATACCTGGAACGACGGCAAAAACGGCGAAAAAGCGGTTAAATACGTTGAATTCGGAGCATTCAGCGAAAATAAAACCATAACAAAAGTTGTTTTTCCCGAAAGCATAGACAGCTTGGAGGGCGGCGTGTTCTTCGGTTGCAGCAACCTCGAATTTGTTTCCATGGTCGGAGTAAAGACTATGAACTGGGCAAGCATATACAATAAAAAGAACGGCGATAACAATTTCCGTAACTGCAATAAGCTGAAATATGTTGTAATCGGCACGGAGTTTTCCACCAACTGCGGACAGTTCAATACCGAACAGCTTCCCGCCGAACTTACGCTTAGTTTATATGTTGACGGCGCAAGCGGTAATGTAAATCCTGTCGGAAATAACGCGCTGTGGACGGGTAATATCTTCTATAAAGGCAATTCATCCGAGTGCGGCAAGTGGAATTATAACGCCGACGGCGAAATCGTTTCCACTTCGCACATCTTTGTTAACGGCAAGTGCTCAAACTGCGGAATATACAATACCGCGGGCGTCAATTACGCGTATGACAGCGCAAACGAAGTTTACTATGTAACGGGTTGCGCGGGCAACGTTACCGAGGTAGTCGTTCTTTCCGCATACAGCGACGGAACAACCCCCGAAAAACCCGTAACTTATGTTAAAAACAGTGCTTTTGTGGATAACGCAAACATAACCAAGGTTATTTTGCCCGAAAGCGTTAAACAGCTTGACGGCGGCGTGTTCCAGAATTGTGAAAATCTTGAATACGTTTCGATGCTCGGCGTAACCGATATGGCGTTCTTGAACCTTTCGGGAAAAGGCATTTACGCAAACGCGAGCGAGGTTATTACCAACAACAATTTCCTTGGCTGTACTAAATTGAAACGCCTTATCGTAAACAAGAATTTCAATCTTTTCAGGGACAGTGCGGATGCGCAACAATTCGTCGGCGACGCGAAATGTATTGATTTGTACGTTATGGGTAGCGAAACCGAAAGCAATGTAAGAGTTACGGGCGGTAACGGCAATAACGGCTTGCTTTCCGGCAAAACGTATTACTACAGCGAAACCGCAGTCGCAGGCTGCTGGCACTATGACGAAAGCGGCAATGCCGTGCTGTGGTGAAGAGTTTAATATAACAAAACAGCTTTAAGCCGAGAGAATTTTCTGCCGCATATGCAAAGGAATTTTTTCCCGGCTGAAAGCGATTATAAAAGGCTTTATGTTCGGCTTATGCCGATTAAAACAAAAAAGGGAGAACAATATGAGAAAATTTGCTAAATTGTTGCTGACTACGGTGTGCATTTTATGTTTAGCCGTATTGTCGGTAGGCTGCCTCGAAGAGGTGGACGATGACAGTTCGTCGTCCGTTACTCATGTTCACATAGCAGAGGACGATTGGCACTCGGACGGTGAATATCACTGGCAACTTTGCGCCGAATGCGGCGAAGAAATGAATAAAGGCGCACATGCGTTTTCTGCACTCAACGTGGCTGTTCAGCCTGCGAAAACCGCTTACACCGTAGGCGAAACTTTCGATAAAACCGGCATGAAAATTGAAGGCGAATGTGTTTGCGGTAATATCGAAATAACCGATTACACGGTTGCTTATCAGACCGAGAACGCTCGGGCGTTTGCCGTAAGCGATGATCACGTTGTCATAAGGTACGGCGAACTTTTCGTTAACGTATCTGTCACGGTAGGAAAAATCAAGCTTGAAAAACCGGTCGCAGATACGACGAAATTTATATACAACGGCAACGAACAAACATACAATATCGCCGCAAACGAGCGTTATACGGTAAGCGGCAATACGCAAACCAACGCGGGTACTTATACGGTAACGGTTGCGCTTAAAGATAAAGCCAACGTAAGTTGGGCTGACGGTACGACCGATGATCTGACGTACACGTTTGAAATAACAAAATTCGATATCGAAAAACCTGTAGCCGATATGACGAAATTTATATATAACGGCAGCGCACAAACATACAATATCGCCGCAAACGAGCGTTATACGGTAAGCGGCAATACGCAAACCAACGCGGGTACTTATACGGTAACGGTTGTGCTTACAGATCCCGACAACGTCAGCTGGGCAGACGGTTCGACCGACAATTTGTCGTACACGTTTGAAATATCAAAACTCGCTATCGAAAAACCTCTTGCCGATACGACGAAATTTATATACAACGGCAGCGCACAAACATACACGATTGCCGAAAGCGAGCGTTATACGGTAAGCGGCAATACGCAAACCAACGCGGGTACTTATACGGTAACGGTTGCGCTTACAGATAAAGCCAACGTAAGTTGGGCAGACGGTTCGACCGATGATCTTTCTTATACGTTTGCAATAGCAAAAGCGGATAACGCTATAGAATGGGCTAAAGAGGGCAGTGAGTATGCCTCTCTGGACGTTACTTATCCTGCCGTTCCCGCTCCGCAGGCAACCGCAACAAACGGAACGGTTACGTTTGCTTATTCGGCGGCAAAAGAAGAAACCGTAAACGGCGAAGTCGTGCACAGTAAAGTCGGTTCTGTCGGCGATTGGTCGACAATAGGTCCCAATGCCGGATTATATTGCTGCATAGCAACGGTTGCGGAGAGCGATAACTACAATTCGGCTACGCTTGAAAGATTTTTCCATGTCAACAAAGCGGAAAACGCAATAGAATGGGCTAAAGACGAAAGCGGCAATTATACCACTTTGGATATCACTCACGGCGAAACCCCGAACCCGCAGGCGACCGCAACAAGCGGAACTACGGTTACGTTCACGTTTGCAAATAAAGACGGATCAAAAACAGGCAGTTGGGCAGACGTATATGAACATCCCACGCAATATAAGTGTTTAGCAACGGTTGCGGAAAGTACAAACTATCTCGGCACTACGCGTGACAGATGGTTTACCGTTTTCAAAGCGGCAAACTCGGCAGACTGGGCTAAGAACGGAAACGATTATATCACTTTGGATACCGTTTACGGAATAGCACCCAACCCGCAAGTAACCGTTAGCGGAGGAGAAATAACTTACACCTATTACAAAGGAGTAATAGTCGACGGTAACTTTACCAGGACCGGCAATCCTTTTGCATGGAATGTTACCGATTGCGGCGCAGGACTTTATTGTTGTGTGGTGACTATTTCTGAAAGCGACGACTACAATTCGGCTATGCTTGAAAGATTTTTCACCGTTCATAAAGCCAAAAATGCCGTAGAATGGGCTAAAGACGAAAGCGGTAATTATATCACTTTGGATACCGTTTACGGAACGGCGCCCAACCCGCAATTCACCGTAAAGGACGGCGCTACCGCAACGTTTACCTATTACAAAGCTGAGATAGTTAACGGCGAGTTTACAAAGATCGGCGAAGCGTTCGCATGGAATACAACAGATTGCGGCATAGGTCTTTACTGCTGCGAAGTAATCGTTGCCGAAACCGATAACTACGAATCGGTTACAACCGACAGATTTTTCAGAGTAAACATAGCGGAAAACGCAATAACATATGTATTGAATGAACAAGGCGAACCGGTAAGCCTCGATTTCGTATACGGCAACGGACCGATTGTAGACAAAGCCTCCGCAAAATGGGGAACGATCACATATACCTATACTTTGGTTAACAAAGATAGTAACGGCTCGCCTGTTGAACCCGGAGCCGACGCGGAATACTTGCCGTGGAGCGACGAAAGCATTTCGGGCTTATATAAGTGCAAACTTGTTTCAGAAGCAAGCGACAATTATGCTGACGTTACCGCATACCGTTGGGCTCGCGTTCATAAAAGAGAAGCCGACGAAAACGGCGTAAAATATGCATATTACGAAAACGAGTCGATTCAGACTTATTACGTAACGGGTTACGCCGGTTCTTCAACCGAAGTAAATGTACTTGCAACGTTTAACGACGGTGCTCACGGCGAAAAAGCCGTAACTATCGTTAAGAACGGCGCGCTCGCGGAAAATCAGCAAATCGCCAAAGTAATTCTTCCTTCAAGCATTACAAGGCTTGACGGTTCCGTTTTCTTGAATTGCAAAAATCTTCAGTATGTATCTATGCTCGGTATAACCGATATGGCGTTTTTGAATCTCGGGAAAAACGGTATTTATGCAGGTGCAAGCGAAGATGTTATAACCAACAACAACTTCCTCGGTTGTACCAGTTTGAAGTATCTTGTTGTAAATAAAGCGTTTAATCTTTTCAAAGATAGCCCGGACGCGCAACAATTCGTCGGGGATGCGAAATGTATCGACCTGTACGTTCTTGGCTTTGAAGCCGAAAGTAACGTGAGGGTTATCGGCGGTAAGGGTAACAACGGCTTACTTTCCGGTAACGTTTACTACTACAGCGAAACCGCAGTCGCAGGCTGCTGGCACTATGACGAAAGCGGCAATGCCGTGCTGTGGAACTAAAAACTAAAAGGATAAAAGC
>CAKQKA010000042.1 GCA_934247855.1 uncultured Clostridia bacterium
TTTTGATGTATTTTTGCAATTCGGCCTAAATTGGCAAAAAAATAAGCGGCGCGACATACTTCGAGGACGGGAACGAGGTTTATTTCAGACGGCACCCGCGGTTTGCCAAATTCCCCGAGCACGGGCACGACTATACCGAAATTATGATTGTTGCCGCAGGCACGATTACGCACTATATAGACGGTTCACGCATTACGCTTTCGGCAGGCGACGTGCTTGTACTTAACAAGTTTGCAAGGCATTCCATAAGCACGACGGGTAAAAACGATATAGGTCTTAATTTTTTGCTTTCGGATAAATTTGTACTTTCTTTTATTCAAAAAACCGAGGTTGCCGTGCTGAAACGTTTTTTCGAGGAGAATTTTATCAGCGGCGGCGCAGCCGATTTTATTGTTTTTAAATCGGGTTCCGCAACCGTAATAAACAATCTGATAGAAAACCTTGTGTGCATATCTTTTTCGGAAAAAATGAGTAAAAGTCGGGCTTTATCGCTCACTCTTTCGGTACTGCTCGAACAAATACCTTATTTTTCCGAAAAATTCATTATTCACCGCAAGACCGATTGTTACAAAGGACGATATCTTGAAAACAAAGAAGATAAATACCGCAATGCAATATCAACGTATATAGAAGACGAATTTGCGGCAGGCACGCTTTCGGGCTGCGCAAGAAAATTGGGCATTAACGAACAATATCTTTCGCGCATGACGAAATCGCTTTTCGGGAAAACCTTTAAGCAGTTGCTTATAGAAAAACGAATAAGCGAAAGTGAAAGTTTGTTGCGCACCGATACGCTCACGATTTCGGAGATTGCGGCGGCAATCGGGTATGAGAACGTTTACGGGTTTGACGTGGCGTTTCAAAAGATACACGGCGTTAAACCGTCCGTCTGGCGGAACAACGTCGGACAAGCCGATCGAGTAAATGAGCGATAATCAACCTATAGGGCGACTTTTAAGAAAAAACCGAGAGCAAGACATATTGCATGTTTTGCGCTCGGTTTTCTTAGCCACAGGAGATTGCGTTCTAACGCAGTCACCTGTGGCTATTCAATTGTTACAGATCGTCCACGTCCTGCACGGGTTCTTCTAAATTGCCGAGCAAATAATTGCCCGTCCAGCTGCCCGTGGGATCGAATGGCGACTGCATTTTTTTTGCGCCTTTTTTGGCTGTTGTTTTCTTTTTACCCATTACTTACAGTTCTTTGTTGATCTGCCGCAACCGGTAGTTTTGTTACCGCAATTCGTAGTCTTATTGCCGCAACCGCGAGTAGTAGTCTTTTGATTGTTTTTGGTTTTCATCTGCATTTCCTCCTTGCATTTGCCGTACAAGCGCACAAAAAAAGTCTTATATCAAGGTTTTACGTGCCTTGTCGTGCGTTAGTATTATGTCACGATAATGCAAGGGTTATGCATGAAAATTATTTTTTGCCCGTAGAGCCGAAACCGCCCTCGCCACGCTGCGTGGAATCGATTTCACCTTCTTCGAACTCGCAACGAATAAACGGCGCGATAACAATTTGCGCTATGCGCTCACCCGAAGCAACCGTACGAGCTTCTTTTGAATGATTATATAACACGACTTTTATTTCGCCGCGATAGTCGCTGTCGATTACGCCGACCTTGTTTGCAGGCGCCAGCCCGGATTTGCAAGCCAGACCGCTGCGAGCGTATACTAATCCGACGTAGCCCTCGGGTATTTGCATGGCTATTCCTGTTCCGATTGCCACGCTTTCGCCGGCATCGATCGTTACGTCACCGGAGGCGTTGTATAAATCCGCGCCTGCGCTGCCTACGCTTGCGTATTCGGGCATTATTGCGTTTTCGCTCATTTTTTTGATTTTTACGTTCATGTTTATCCTTTTAAAAAAGGTTGCCGTAGTTTGCGGCAACCTTTTTCATTTATAAATCAATTACTTGTTCGAGGTAGCGGGATCGTCCGCGCTTCCGATAAGATCCGAATATGCTTTGCTTACATATTCTGCTTTTTTGATGTACGAATTGACCATCTTGTTGGAAATCTTGGTAATGTAATCGCTGAGAACCGAGTCAACCTTGGTGTTGCTGTAGCCGTGTTCTTCGTCGGCAGCTTTCATCAGTTCTTCAAATACCTTTTCAGCCGATACGTCTTTCGAAATCGTCTTGGTGCAGAGAATTACGTGATAACCATACTGAGTAGCAACGATGGTGTATGCGCCCTCGCCTTTTTCAACAACAGCCTTGGCAGCTGCGGCGAATTCGGGAACGTACTGAGTTGCAGACGTCTTGGGCGAATAGAGATAACCGTAAGTCTTGCCGAGGCAACCCGTATCGGTGCTGAACGCATACATAAGATCTTTGAATACTTTGATATTTTCTTCTAAGTCACCGTCAACCTTGTGAACAGTGCTTGCGTCGTCCTCAACGAATTTAGCGTAATTGTTCATACCCGCAAGTTTGAGATATTTGTTTTCAAACTCGGAATAAGCAATTGCGTTTGCATAAACGTCTTTGAACGAATAAGAGGTCTTTTCAACACCCTTATCGTCTTTATCTTCAAAAGATTCTTTAAGGAGAGCTTTGCCGATATAGGACATAAGCTCGCTCTTGCCGCTTAATACATAGTCGCTATCGAAAGTGAAAGTATCGTTTTCGGCTTTGCCGTAGCCGGATTTAACCCATGTTTCACGTTGATCTTTGGCAACGAGATTATTGAGCATCGCGGCACGGTTATTGAGTTTATCCGCATTGGAAATGCCCGCTTTGGAGTCTTGTTCTTTGAGTACGGCGGTCTGTTCGTCGGTAAAACCGATAAGCAGGTTAAGCACATAGCCGTAACCGTCGTAAGGATTGCAGTACACACCCTTTTCTTCGGTTGCTGCGTTGAGTGCCGTTTCGTATGCGGTGTAATCGCTGAGATAACTTTCAGACTGGCTGTTGTACTCCGCGATGAATTGCTGCTTAAGAGCGCTTTCGCCGCTCTTGATCTGCTTTTCGGCATCGTACTTAAGCTGATTTTCGTACTTGGTAACGATGAGCGATTCGTACTGACTCTTGAGCATGTATTGGAAATAAGAGTACTTTACGACATCTGCCTGTTTGCCGTTATCGTGAGTTTCGTTCGAGCCTATAACGCCGTTCTTTTTGAGCTGCTTGACAGCTTTGTTCAAAGCAGACTTGGAGGCATTGTCGGAAAGATCGAGTTTATAATTTTTATAAAGAAGCATATTGAGATCGTAAGCATACTCGCATTTATCAATCTCATCTAAAACCGCCTGATCGACTTTTTCGCCGAGAGTTGCTTTAACCACCTTTTTGTCGTATTCTTCGACGGGATCCGTTCTCAGATCGACTTCTAACGTCTTTTCGTGAGAATGTTCGGAAGGTGCTGTTCTTGCGGTAACGGTGATCGTTTCCTTTTCGCTTTCTTCCGTATCTTCTTTGGTTTTATAACTTTTAATCATAGAAGAAATGCTGGAAAGCACTTTATATTCCGCCTGAGCGATTTCGTATTCGGAAAGATATTTTTTAAGATATCCGGCAAGTTCGGCGTAATTGCCGGCCTTGGACAATTTTTCGTACTCCGCTTCGGAAATTCCTGCGTTGTAGATGTCTTCCGCCTTGGTAGCGCCTGCGTTGTTTTTTGCCATCGTTTCGATATAATCCTTGGCAAAACCGTCAAGTTCCGCATTATTCTTATTATCGATATAATACTGAGCTAATTTGATTTTTGCCTGCTGAACAACTACATTGCTTTGCACTAAACTGTTCAGAACGGTAGCATACGCTTTGGAAACAGTATAACCGTAACTCTGAACGTAGTTGTATCCGTAAGACATATAACCGGCGACGAGTTCTTTTTTAAGAATGTAGTCTTTATGGATATCGGCTGCCTGAGAAGCCTCTTGCTCGGAAATACCGTTCCCGATGCTGAGCGATGCGACAACCTGGTTCATGTCGCGGTCCTGGTTGGTCGTTATGATACCGCAACCGGCAAACGCACCGATCGACAGCACCATCGCAACCAGCAATGTGATTGTTTTTGTAAGGATTTTTTTCATAAAAATACTCCTGTGTGACTGATCTGCGGATTTGTATGCGGCAATTTTTTACGGCGGAACCATAAACATGCGGCATATACTCCCACAGTTGACTTATTTCTCCTTGACATTATACTAAAAGCCCTTGAATAAATCAAACGATTTATCACACAAAAACGATTTTTCTTATTATAAATAAAAGGTTTTTCGTTTTTTTAAATCGTCCTTCGGCCGTACCCTGCCCGAAATACTTAAAAAAGCCCGACGAGATATACGACAACGGGGAAGAGATAAATTATGCAGACAATAAAGATTCCGAGAGCCGACGTTATGAAAAGGCAAGTTTTTTGCACCGTCTTTCCGTTTAATATCCTGTCAACGGCGGCGTTCTTTTTTATCTGCACGAAAATAATGTACAACACAAACAAAGCAAGTCCGGTTAAAGATAACGCCAAGCCCGACGAAAAGCCTTCCGATATAAACTTAAATTCTACGACGTTTTCGCCGTTATCGAGCGGCACCGTCATAAACCCGCCGAAATCAGAGATTTCACGCTTTTTACCGTTGACGGTTGCGATATATCCTTTATCGTACGGCATTGCGACAAACAGATTGCCGCCGTTTCCGCTTTCGATTTTTGCGGTAAAACCGTTGTTTACCTGCTTAAAATCTCCGCCTATAAGTCGATTAACGGCATTTTCGAGCTTTTCGGAATCAATGGAGAACACTCCGAAACTTTTTGCGTTTATATCCTTTTTTAAAGTTATTCTGACGGTTATAACGCAGTCGCTATACTCGCCGAGAGCGAACATTCCGTTATTCGTCTGTAGCGGAAAACTGCTTGTACTTTTAACGATCGAGCCGTTTTTCTGAACTCTTATAGCCACGCTTTCATAAGTCGGCTCTCTTAACGAATTGGTATATTTATCGAAAATATCAAAATAAAGATGCTGCTTGCCGACGCATTTTATCGTGTAAATCAAATAAGAAGCGTTTTCAGCCTTGCTTGTCCGCTCGTAAATCGTGGCGGAATCGGTAGACTTATCGTTTATTCCGATCAGTTTTTCGGGATTATATCCTGTAAAAACGTCGTCATCGCCCGTAAGATTTTTATAAAGCTCGTTTTGTATCTGCCACCTTGAAAGATTATCGTAATCGGGCAAAAATTTACCGTTATTTACAACGAAAGCCGCGGGAAACAAAATCTTATTTTCGGTTACGGTGTATTTTCCGTCCGGTGTTTCATATATTTTACCCGGAGAACCCGTGCCGATTATATATTTATTACGAACGAGCGCATCGGAAAAAATCGTACCGCCGTTCGAATTGACCTCCATCCAGTAAGAAGAATACCCCAATGCCTTTGCCGTCATCATATAATTTCTGCCGTTTAGCGAAGTGTAATGCGACAAAGAATTGTATCCCATTGCTCCGATCATATTGACTTCGAATAGTTTACGCGACACTTTCACCCTGTAATAATCCTCGTCATCGATGAGATTTTCAAGCTGAGATATAGATTTCATCTTGTTGGCGATATTGTATTCAGGATTTCTGAATTTGACAGCAGCTATCATGTAAACGTTGCATGAAAACACCGATTCAAATACCAAAAGTAAGGCTATAGCACCGAAAACGGCACTTTTGAAAGTTATTTTGTATTTAACCGCCAAAAAACAGACGATGCCGAAAAGCGTTGTGAATGCAGCAAAAAGCAGCAGACCTTTATATGACGTCGAGTTACCCCAAAGCGACTGCGCGAAGTGCGACAACGCTTCTCCGTTTTCGTTAAAGTAAGCGATTGAGAACAACCCGATAGAGATTGCAAAAATGCCGAGCACTACTCCGTAGACGATTTTAGATACCATTGTTTTACCGCGCAAATGCGCAATGACGCGTTTGCGTACGTCATCCGACGACGACAAAGGCAATAATATACCCTCTTTTACACTATCTGCCGCGCCGACGGCAAGGTAAATACAAAGAGTTATGGGAATAAAGCCGTAACGCGCGGGGAACGACATGTAATTAAACGTCTGCCATGCTTTTGCAATCGGTTCGATAAAAATCGGGAACAACGTCATCAAAAACACGATAACGAGCGGATTTTTTACGTCGGTTGCTATTGCGTAGACGGCGAACGCAAAAAGCGAAGCCACGCAAAAGAACGTGGGAAACGTTGTTTCTTTGGCGGGAATAAAACCGCTGTTTTTCAGCGAATCGATTATACCCGACGTACGCATCGACTGCGTATACTGTAAAAAGCAAGGAATCAGCACGACAGCGCTTAACAGTGCGGCGATTATCGAGCCGACAATGAACGATACGGTGAACTTTTCCGCCTTTGTGCGATTATATACAATCTGAGCTGCCGCATACAGGCAAACAAAAATTATTACGGGATATGCAAGATAAAACTGAAACAGTACACACAAAAACAGCGATACGATATATAAAACGTTGCTTTTGCCCTCGGTTATGAGCTCCAACCCTATCAACACGAGCGGGAACATGTAGAATACGTCGAGCCATTGCGCAATCTGGTAATACATCATTGCATAACCCGAAAACGCATACAGCACGGCGGGAAAAATTACAAGCAGCGAGTTTTTTGTTTTGCGCTTTAATAGCAGCGAAAACGTTACAGCCGAGGTCGCAAGTTTTAAAACTACCATCAGGTTAAAAGCGTACGGCATGCGCGCTTTTGTGTAAAACGCCGCAAGGAAAGTGAACGGACTTGATAAATTGAAGAAAAATACTCCGTAAAAATTCATTCCGCCGGAGTTCGCCGTGCTTAAGAAAAAGCCTTGTTTGCCTTCTAAAATATCTTTAAAATCGCACAACAGCGGTATAAACTGCTGATCGCCGTCACACCAGCTTACGCTTAAATCGCCGAACGGATAAATATTATTCAATGAGAAAAGCACCGCGAAAATTGCAAGCACGATGAGCGGCGAAAAGATATACGAATATGTATAAAAGACTTTATTCAGACTTTTAAAAAACGAATTTTTTTCTTTAGTTGTCGTTTGGTTTATATTTTCGTTTGCCATAACGCTAAATTATTTGTGTTTTTCGGTATGCTGTTTTTGTGTTTTTTGATTATTTGTAGCTTTTGATTTCGCGCTCGGTCGCACGTTTTATGTCTTTGTCCATAAGCGCCTGTTTTTTATCGAACGTGTGCTTGCCCTTGCAAAGCCCGATTTCCACTTTGATAAGCGCGTCTTTAAAATAAAGTTTTAACGGAACGAGCGTAAAACCCTTTTCCTGCGTTTTGGAAAAAAGTTTTCTTATTTCGCTTTTGTGCAGCAGCAAACGGCGGTCTCGCTTTGCCTCGCGCACGTTGTACGCGCCCGATTTATCGTAAACCGAAATGTGCATATTCTTTATGAATACGCTGCCGCCGCCGATCGAGCAATAACTGTCTTTTAAATTGACGTTGCCAAGCCTTATCGACTTGACCTCGCCGCCGTCGAGCGATATCCCCGCTTCGTAACTTTCTATTATAAAATACTCGTGCCGAGCTTCTCTGTTTTCACATATTACTTTCATATTTTCACCATCTTAAGGCGTTTAGTTTTGTGTTTCGCCGTGTTTATGTCCTGCGTCGCCATGTTTATGCCCTGCGTCGCCGTGTTTATGCCCTGCGTCGCCGCCCGGTTTATCGGCTTTGCCGAGATAGTCGAAATAGATTTTGCCCGCAGCGATATCGGTTGAAACAAGTTTTACTATAAGCCGATCTCCGAGCGTGAACTTTCTTTTACCGGACAAAAGCGCGTAACCTTTATCGAAAAACGCGTATTTGCCGCGCGGCAACCGTTCGACGGGAACAAACCCCTCGACCGAGTTTTCCAAACGAACGTACAAGCCGTTTGCCGTTACACCCGACACGATTACCTCGAAATAATCGCCGATAAACGAACGCATGAACTTGCAGACGTACGCATCGTCAACCGCGCGGGAAACAAGATCGCTCTTGCGTTCGCACTCGGTGCAATTAGCGGCAATTTCCGCAATTTTCGGCGTATATTCGTCGACAATCGCGCCCGCCCGACCTTCTATAATACCCTTCAAAATGCGGTGTACGATAAGATCGGGATACCTGCGGATGGGTGACGTAAAATGACAATAACACTTTTCGTTAAGACCGAAATGCCCTTTGTTTTCCGACAAATACACCGCTTTTTGCATGCTCCTCAGCATTACGTTGTTGACTATGGGGAACAGTTCGTTGCCATTGATTTTCTCTAATATGCACTGATAATCTTTAGGGTATTTGAACTTGTATTTTGCGTTTTCTATGCCGATTACGTTAAGAAAATCGGTAAAAGTCTGAATTTTTTCAAGCGAAGGCTTTTCGTGCACACGGTAAACAAGCGGCATATCGGCGTAAAAAGCAAATTCGGCAACGGAAACGTTTGCGGCAATCATGAACTGCTCGATTATTCGCTCGCTTTCTATGCTTTCGCGTTTTTCAACGATAATACCGTCCTCGCCTGCGTGAACTTCGCATTCCTCTACGTCGAGATCGACCGAGCCGCTTTCTTTACGTTTTTTAAGCAACAAATCTTTAAGCCGTTTTGCCGCATAGAGCATCGGCATTATCTCTTTGTATTCTTCGATTTGTTCTTTTTCTCCGTCCAGCGCGGCTTGAACTTTTTTGTAAGTTAAACGCTTGAATGACTTGATAATCGACTTATAGAAGGACTTATCTATTAAATTACCCTGTTTATCATACACCAGACGGACGGTTAAAGTCAACCTTTCTTCGTTAGGAATAAGCGAACAAATTCCGTTGCAAAGCCGTTCGGGCAACATGGGAATCACCCTGTCGGGAAGATATATGCTTGTGCCGCGCGCGTACGCTTCGCGGTCGATGGAACTGCCCGATTTCACATATTCGGAAACGTCGGCAATGTGAACGTACAACACAAAACCGTCATCGGTTTCTTCTACCGATATAGCGTCGTCGAAATCCTTTGCCGTGTCACCGTCGATCGTAACGGTGAGTAAATCGCGATAGTCCTCGCGCCCCGTAGCTGCTTTTTCGGTTACGTTAAGCGGAATTTTATCGGCATCGTCAAGCACGCGAGCGGGAAATTCGGTATTTACGCCCGAAGTTACGAGAATCGCTTCTTCACGCGCTAAAACGTCGTTCGGATCGCCGCAAATTTCGGTTACTTCGCCGCGCGGATCGCCGTCCTGCGCATACATTGTTATTTTGCAGACGACCTGCTTGCCGTCAGCAGCGGACATGCTTTTACCCTTGGGAATAAGCACCCTGTGAGCAAAATTCTTGTCGTCGGGAATAACGAAACAAAAACTGCCGTGCGTGTGAAAAACGCCCGCGATATATTCCGTTCCGCGGCTTATAATCTTTATTACCTCGGCTTCGTCGCTTTCGTCATCCGCCTCGAAGGTCTTTTTTGCAAGCACGATATCGTTTTGGTAAGCGCCGTTGCGGGCGTTAGGCGGAATGAACATATCGGGTGAACCGTCGGTCGGCGTTAAAAACGCAAAACCGCGCTCGAAGGTGTGAATTTTGCCCTTTATATAGTTTTTTTCGTCAAAAATAGAATATAAACCGCCGTCAAAAATCAAAACGCCCTCTTTTTCAAGCGATAAAAGCGTTTCTTTAAGTATTTTTTTATCGTTAAACGACATTAAGCCCAAACGCTTTGCCAAGGCTTTTTCACCAATTTTATTAAATTTACCCGAAGAAAATTCTTCGATAATTTTTTGTCTGAACGTCATATTATTTTATATGCCTTTTATATAAATTTCGTCCAACATTGTAGCAAAAAAGCGGCTAAACAAGTAGCCGCTTTAGAATTTTAATTGATTATCAAACTAACAACTTTATCAGGTAGAAAGCAACCATCAATACAGTCATTATAACAAGACAAACAACAGTGAGTTTTCTCAATTTGCTTTCGACCGTTTTGGATTTGTTCTTGCCATAGAAGGTATCGGACGTTCCGTCAAGCGCGCTGATGCCGTTTGAATTGCCTGGCTGTATCATAACAACGATTATAATGAATACCGCACAAATCACCGACAATATAACGCAGACCAACAAAGCAGCCGAATATAAACCATAATTGAAACTACCCGATTCAGATGCAGCTAATATGCTATTTAACAATGTGGACATTTTTATCTCCGTTCGCGCCACGGCGCAGTTATCTTTTTACCGATTGATTATAACACAGCAATTTAATAAATTCAAGCGTTTTTTCGGTTTTTTGACATTTTTTTAACTTATTTGAACTAAAATTATATTTCTTGAGTATCAGACCGCCTGTAACAGCCTCTTTTTAGCCGAAAAAAACAATAAATCGTTGCATTTCCTCCTACGGAATATGACTCTATGCCTGAATTATTTTTCGATGAGCGATTTGCCCGTCATTTCGGCAGGAATTTCTTCGCCCATAACGGTGAGCATCGTGGGAGCGATATCGGCAAGAATACCTTGCGGTCTTAATTTTACGTTCTTGAACTGTTCGCTGACAAGAATGAAGGGAACAAGATTGGTTGTGTGAGCCGTGAACGGTTTGCCGTTTTCGTCTATCATCTTATCCGCATTGCCGTGGTCGGCCGTAATAAGCGCGCTGCCGCCTTTTTTAAGCACGGCGGTAACGATTTTATCCATACATTCTTCTACGGTCCGAACAGCTTTGACTGCTGCGTCGAATACGCCCGTGTGCCCAACCATATCGCAGTTGGCGTAGTTCAGAATGATTACGTCGTATTTATCGCCGTTGATCGCGTCGAGAACTTTTTCGGTTACGCCGTACGCGCTCATTTCGGGCTGCAAATCGTAAGTTGCGACCTTGGGGGACGGAACAAGTATTCTGTCCTCGTTCTTGTTGGGCGCTTCTACGCCGCCGTTGAAGAAGAACGTTACATGCGCATATTTCTCGGTTTCGGCAATCTTCAGCTGAGTGTAGCCCTTGTCGGACAAATACTCGCTGAGAGTGTTGGCATAGTGCTGCTTGCCGAACGCAATGGTTACGTTTTTAAGCGAAGCGTCGTACTCGGTAAAGCAAACGTATTCGGGATTTAAGAAACCCGTTTTACGCGTAAAACTATCGAAATCTTTTTCGGTAAAGGCGCGGGTGATCTGACGCGCTCTGTCGGGACGATAGTTGAAGAATATAATTCCGTCGCCCTCCTCGATAAGACCGAGCGGCTTGCCGTCCTTGTAAATCTTGGTGGGCAGCATGAACTCGTCGGTTACGCCTGCGGCATAACTGTCCTTTACTGCCTGAACGGGATCGGTAGCTTTTACACCCTCGCCCGTTGTGAGCATATCGTACGCCTTTTCAAGTCTGTCCCAGTTTTTATCGCGGTCCATAGCGTAATACCTGCCCGACAATGAAGCGATTTCGCCTATGCCGATTTCCTGCATTTTCTGAGCAAGTTCGGCAACGAAGCCTGCACCGCTCGTCGGCGATACGTCGCGTCCGTCCATAAAGCAATGAACGTAAACCTCGGTAAGACCGCGTTCTTTTGCCATTTTTAAAAGCGCGTAAAGATGCGTGATATGGCTGTGTACGCCACCCGTGGAGAGCAAGCCGTACAAATGCAGTTTTTTGCCGTTTTTCTTAACGTCGTCCATAACTTTTACGAGCGCGGGGTTAGTAAAAAATTCGCCGTTACCGATTTCGTAAGTTATGCGCGAAAGTTCCTGACGGATTATTCTGCCTGCACCGATATTGAGGTGCCCGACTTCGCTGTTACCCATCTGACCTTCGGGCAAGCCGACGTTTTCGCCGCTGGCGCAAAGCTTTGTGTGCGGGTATTCTGCGGAAAGGCGTTCGATAACGCCCGCGTTTGCAGCTTTGATTGCGTTACCCTTGGTTTCGGGGTTAATTCCGTATCCGTCCATTATAAAAAGACATACAGGTCTTGTTTTCATTTCCATGATCTTTCTCCTTTTAAAAACAAATTTGAAAAATTGCTTTTAACTTAAGCACGCCCCACGGAACGTGAGGCGTATTTAACGAATTACTTATTGTAGTTAACTACGAGAGCAAAGTCGGGTGCTTTGAGCGATGCGCCGCCGATTAAGCCGCCGTCGATTTCGGGTTGAGCCATAAGTTCTTTTGCGTTGGAACCTTTCATGCTGCCGCCGTACTGAATACGAACTTTTGCAGCGCAGTCCGCGCAGAAGTTTTCGGCAAGAACTTTTCTTATATAACCGATGGTTTCGTTGGCTTGTTCGGCAGTTGCGGTCTTGCCCGTGCCGATTGCCCATACGGGTTCGTAAGCAACGACGAGCTTGGTGAGATCTTCAACTCCCTTAAGACCTTCTACGATCTGACGTTTAAGAACTTCTTCGGTTTTGTTACCCTCTCTCTCTTCGAGCGTTTCGCCTACGCATACGATAGGAATAAGACCTTTGTTCAAAGCGGTGAGCGTTCTCTTATTAACCGTTTCGTCGGTTTCGCCGAAATACTGACGACGTTCGCTGTGACCGATGATAACGTATTCAACGCCGAGTTCCAGAAGCATATCTGCGGAAATTTCGCCGGTGTAAGCTCCGCTTTCGGCAAAGTGAACGTTTTGCGCACCGAGGTGAATATTGCTGCCTTTTACTGCCTGCGCTACGGCATAGATGTCGGTAGCGGGAACGCATACGACTACGTCGCAATCGGCGTCTTTAACCAAGGGTTTAAGTTCGTTTACAAGCTCCGCGCCCTGAGCGGGAGTTTTATTCATTTTCCAGTTGCCTGCGATGATGGGTTTTCTCATTGTTAATCACTCCTGATCGATTTTTCATCGGTATTATACCACCAAAAAAAACGATTGGCAATCAAATAATCGTTTGCAATCGTTTTTTGATGATATTTTGTTGGATTTTTGTTTGATTTTTATGCTGCAAAAAAGATTTTTTTCAGGCAAATCAGTCGAGCTCTTCTACAAAATTTACATATTCAAGCGCGGATAAAGCATTGATATAATCGCCGTGGCTGAGTTTTTTCTTTTTGTTGCCTTCGGTTACCGACAGCGCGATAGAATAAACGTAAAGCCCCGAATTCATGTACGCCGCGTTGAGTTCAATGTCATCGATTTTCAAGCCTAAACCGCGGACGGTAGTCATAAAATCCTGCAAAGCGTTTTTGCTGTTAAGTTCCAGATGAATTTCAAAATGGTTTGAACGGTTTTTGAACGCACATTCCAATTTTATGAACAGCGTGAGACATATCATGAACGCCAGAAAAGCAATCAGCGCGCTGAGATACAAATCAAGACCGATAAGAATCGATATAACCGACATTGCCCAAAGCGCGACCGAGGTGGTTAAACCTTTTAACTGACTTTTGGAACTATATAATATTGTATTGGAACTGACGATTGCAATGCCAACTATGGTTGCGCCGATCGCAAGCGAAAACGAAGCGTGAAGCTGCTCTATCAGGTATTTGTCGAGCATGGCGGCAAGCGTGGAGATCATAGAAACAAGCATGAACGTTCTTAATCCTGCGGCATGACGCTTTGTCGCACGTTCGCTGCCCACGATCGCCGACAAAACTACCGCCAAAATAAGTTTGAATAATATTCCGCCAAGGTTGAATCCCTCACACCAATTACCTAAAAGTTTTACGATTAAATCTTCCATTTTTACCCCTTTTACACACCGATAAGTCGCTCTATAGGTCGATTATCGACTACTTCGATATTATCTTCTGTTTATAAATTTACGGTTACGGTCGCTTGCGATATAGTCGTCAAGCGATTCCTCTGCCGCATCCGAAAAAGCTTTCTCTTCTTCCGACCGAGCATAATTATGCCGCTCGATTTCGCGCTGAATGGCGTTGATTTTTTCCATAAGCAGTTCGCGCTCATCCACTTCGGGCTCGAGCGGAGCGGCGATTTTATCCTCGCCTCCGATTGAGCCCGACAGCGTTAAGGCAAGTTTTGCCATTGCGGGACCGATAAGTTCATACAAAATACTCGACGACATTATGACCGTCTGAATTACCGGACCGAGCGTTCCGCCGATCGTTCTTGCTGCAAGTTCGGAAAGACCTATCGCCACGCCCGCCTGCGGAATGAGGGCAAGCCCCATTGTGTACGTCGTGCGGGCAGGCTTTTTGAATATTTTGCAACCGAGCAGCGCGCCGAGATATTTGCCGACGATTCGGACTATAAAATACAATGCGCCGATAAGTAACAGCGGTACGCCCGCCACACGGGACGATACGTCGAATAAGGTATTGAGGCTGAAATTCATGCCCGATCTTACAAAGAAAAACAGCAATATAGGCGGCGAAAAATAATTGAGCTGTTTGAAAAGTTTATCGTCACCGGATACGTTTATATAAACCATACCCATGACCATACACGCAAGCAAGGGCGATACGTCGAGCGCCGCACCTACGCCGCAAACGGTAAACAACAGCGCGATTGATACTATAAGACGGTTGTCGGTAGATCGTTTAATCATTAAAAGTTTCAAAACGTAACCGAGCGCTGCGCCTATCGCTATCAACAATATATTATATACGAACGGAAGAATTACCGTTTTTGCGTTAATTTCACCTGCTATATCCGCCATCGCCACCGATATGGCGACGCTGAACGCCAACAAACTCACTACGTCGTCCAACGCCACTACCGATATAAGCG
>CAKQKA010000043.1 GCA_934247855.1 uncultured Clostridia bacterium
TTCCTATTTTGGCGTGGTAATTCACGATTGAATCGTCAATCAAACTTTTTCGCGCATGGTTTTTTCTACTTCCGCGCCGATTTCCACCGTGCGGTGAGAGGAAACGTAATCTTCGTCAAGCACTTCAAGCAGGTCGATGTATACGTCATGCCGTTTAAAAAGCGGCTGTTTCGCTATCTTTTCCGTGCCTTGTATGGTAATAACCGCAATGGGTGCTTTTGCTTTGGTTGCGATTTTGAACAAGCCGTTTTTAAAGGGCAGTAAAACGCATTCTTTGCTTCTTGTTCCCTCGGGGTATGCGCCGAAACTCACAACGTCGTTTTTCATAAGGTTTGCGGCTGTATCTATGGTTTTCAGCGCGTTGGCGGGGTTTTCCCTGTCAATGTCCAGAAAACAGCACTTTCTTATTATCGCGCCGAAAAACGGCACGGAGAAATTCTCTATTTTAGAAATAAACGCCACGTCGTACTTTTTAAAAACGAACCAGGTGAGTATAGGGTCGAAATTGGAGCGGTGATTGGAAACAAGCAAGAACCTTCCCTTAACGCTCTGCATTTTTTCCATACCCGTTACATGGATTCTGATACACAACATTTTAGTCATAATCCATGTCCAGAAATTCAATAACCGCCTGTAAAAACGGCTGTGTTTCAAATAGGTTTTATTCTTGTCGGCAAACAGGCTGACTATTATCGTAAATAGTATAAGGCACAACAGGAAACCGACTATAAAACCAACGATTGCCGCAAGGCAATACAGAATAATCAATAAAATTTGCATTTTACACTGTTATATATAATGATACTTATCTCTTACACGAGCCATTATATATCAATCGGATAGAAATGTAAACAAAAAGGCAAAAAGGTAAAATTCAATTTTTGTTGATTTTTTTTACCGTCGTTTGCAAGAAAATTCGTAAAAACGTTGAGTATCGGCTTTAAATATGCTATAATTCTAACAATGCGATATCGCATTTTGCAACTGATTTCAGCAATGAATTACGGAGTGAATATGTATAAAATTCTTATCGTTGAAGACGATTCCGAACTTAGCGGACTGTTTGCCCGCGTTCTTGAAAAAAACGGATACGAGGTCAGTCTTGCGGTAAACGGCAGCGACGCGCTCAAAAAAACAGAAGAGGACTATTTCGACCTTGTTCTGTCAGATATCATGATGCCCGAAACCGACGGATATCAGCTTATTTCAAGGTTAAGGGCGGACGGCAATAAAATTCCCGTGCTTATCGTTACGGCAAAAGGCTCGCTCGACGACATGCGCAAAGGTTTCAATTCCGGCAGCGACGATTATATGGTAAAACCCGTCAATATAAACGAGTTATTGCTGCGCGTAGAGGCGCTTATCCGCAGATTCAGAATGATGAACGAGCGCAAGCTCACAATAGGCGGTACGGTTATGGAACTCGATTCGCTTAGGGTTACTTCCGCCGGCGAATCCAATATTTTGCCGCAAAAGGAGTTTATGGTGCTTTATAAAATGGCGTCGTATCCCGGGAAAATCTTTACTCGTCAGCAGCTGCTCGACGAGATCTGGGCGGACGGAAACAAGAGCGATACGCACACCGTAGACGTTCATATCGGCAGACTGCGCGACAGGTTCAGAAACAGTGCCGATTTCGAGATCGTAACCATACGCGACGTAGGTTATAAATTGATGAAAAAATGAAAAAAAGATTTAAAAGAGGCGTTTTTGCCCGCAATATAGCAAAAAAGACGGAAAAAGCCGCGTCGATAAAGAACATCTGGTTTATATTCATGCTCATTTCGATGGCGGTACTGGCGGTTGCGGTTTTCACAACCACAACGCTCGCAAGTCTTGTAAACAGATGGCTCGACGTGAACATAGAGATAACGATTTATGGTTGGATCGTGCTGTTCAGTATCATCATCGGCGGAGTTATGTCGTTTTTGATCGGTAAAATAATTTTCATTCCGATATTAAAGCTCAGCGGGGCTATGAAGAGGGTGGCTTCGGGCGATTTCAGTGTGCGGATGAATACCAAAAGTTCTGTAAACGAAATCAGTTCAATGCTTGAAAATTTCAACATAATGACCAAAGAACTTGCTGCAACCGAAGTGCTTCAGTCGGATTTTGTGTCCAACGTATCGCACGAATTTAAAACGCCGATAGGAGTTATCGAGGGTTATGCGACTTTACTGCAAGACGATGTTTCCGATGCAGAGCGGCGCGAATATGCCGATAAAATCATACTTAACACGCAGAGGCTAAGCGACCTCGTCGGTAACGTGCTGCTTCTTTCCAAGGTGGAAAATCAGAACATTTCGGCAAAAAACGAAACCTTTCGGCTTGACGAGCAGATTCGCCGTTGCATAGTTATGCTTTCACCGAAGTGGGAGCGAAAGAATATAGAGTTCGACGCGAGCCTTAAAGAAGTTTCATACTTCGGCAACGATTCGTTATTGCAGCATGTGTGGATAAATCTTATTGATAATGCGATTAAATTTAATCGCGTCGGCGGTAAGATTTATATCGATTTAAAAGAAGACGACGGCAAAATCGTCGTATCCGTAGCCGACGAGGGCTGCGGTATCAGCGTTGAAGATAAATCGCATTTATACGATAAATTTTATCAATGCGACAGTTCGCATAAGTCCGAAGGTAACGGACTGGGGCTATCGCTTGTCAAAAAAATACTCGATTGCGTCGGCGGCGGCATAAATTGCGACAACCGCAGTGAGGGCGGAGCAATTTTCGCCGTTACGTTACCTGTTAAAAAGTAAAAACCAAAATCAAAACGAAACAGCAGATAACGGGCTTATAGCCCGACTTTTTTGATTATTATTTAAACAGCGTTTTAATATAAAAACCGCAGATAACGGACATATAGCCCGATATTTGCGGTTTTTTGTAAATTAAATTGAAAAGGATTTAAGTTTTTCTGCGATGAACGTAAATGGTTCGTTAACGCGCATGCGTCCGTCGCCGTCGTCGGCAAACGTATTACCGTCTTTATCGGCGAACACGTTGGTTTCGCTTGTGTAAGGCTCTTTGCAAAGATTGCCCGTTCTGGCGAGGTATTCTTTGTATACCGAGAGTTTTTCTTTAACCGCTTTGCCTTGCGTGGTTGCGGCAAGAAGCGGTTTGTCGTCTATAAACGCCGTTATATCGTCGGCTATGGCTATGGCGATCTTTCTTGTGCCGTTCTCGCCGAGAACGATGTTGTCGGCAAGTTTAGCGAGAGTTTCTTCGTATCCGGCGGCAAATGCAGATGTAAATATTGCGTTGCCTACGACTTTGCTCGACTTGTCGGTTACGGCTTTGTAAAGTTCGGCAAACGCCGTCGTTATATCCGAATAGGTGTAACCGTCTTCTTTTCCGTTTGCAACCGCATTGTCGCATACGTTTTTATAGTTTGCCTTCACCGTATCGAGAATGTCGCTGTATTTCGCGTTTTCCGAAGAAGCCGCGTAATTATCGAGCTGCGTTCCGATAACGTTCAGGGGGATAGAGCCGACCAGTACAGACGGCGAAATGTCGTCTAACTTTTCGCCCAAAGTCCTTCCGTTTTCGTCTTTGTCGTTTATGTTTTCGATCGAGTAATCGGCGGTAGACAAGTCGATGAGTTTTGCAACGTAAGCAAATTCGTTTTTGTATGACGTAACGAGCGAAAGATTGTTTTTGATTGTGCCGCTATAACTTGCAAAATCGCCCGAGAGGTTGTCTTTAACATATTTATCGATAGTCGAACCGATAAAATCGTTAACCGTTTGTCTGTCGATAATCGCGGAGTTCGCCATAAGCAATTCGTCGATTTTTGCGCCCAGTTCGGTTCCGTCGGATGCAAAAGAGAATTCATCGTTTACCACGTTTTTCATTTCAAACACGATTTTAAATACCGACATTTCCTTTTCGTAAGAGGTGATTTTGTCGAGATTGTTTTTAATTTTGTCGGTATAGGCGGTAAATTCGTCGGTAAGCGAAACTGCGTATTCGTCGATAGCTGAGCGAAGCATATCGTTTATGAGCGTTTTATCTATGATTTCGGCATTTACCGCAAGCAATTCGTCGATTTTTGCGCCCAGTTCCGCACCCGAAGTTTCAAACGAGAAATCGCCGTCGAGCATGTTTTTAATTCCGAAAACTTTCTTAAATGCGGTAAATTCTTTTTCGTAAGAATTAACGCCTGCTTTTACTTTATCGATGACCTTTTGCAAAACGTCGTAAACTTCGCTGTTCTCATCTACCGACTTGATTGCCGATTCAACGGCTGTTACCATAAGCGAATTGATTTTTTCTCTCGAGAAAAATCCCAGGCTTATAAGTTTGTCTACCTGTTTTCCGATTTTTGCAAAGTCGCATTTTTCCACGTCCTCCGCTTTAGAGGCTTCGGTTGCGATGTCCGCAACGGCAAGCAGGCATTCCTTAACCGGTTCTTTTTCTAGTTCGGGCAGTTTATTCAGTGCCTCGATCATCAGTTCTTTCGTTTCGAGCGACATTTTGTTGTCGCCGAAATCCGTTTTGTTCAAAGATTCGCAGATCGCGGGCGTGAATTCGACGAGCGCGGTGTAGAAGATATTGCTGTCGATAAGCGCGACGAATGGTTCTACGTATTTTTTAAAATCAGTCGGTTCCTCGGAATCGGCGTTTTTGGAAAGTTCGATAATAGCAGGCAGGACTTTGATTATATCGTCCTTTTCGTCTGCCAGTTTGAAAGTAGTGTCGCCGTATTTTGCTTTTGATACAGAGTTGAATATCGCAAGCTGATATTTGTTTATGCCGAGCGAATTAAGCAGTTTTACGGCTGCGTCGTTTTTATACGCGTTTACGGCTTCATCTGTTTCGGCGAGATTGTCGGCATACTCGGTATCGCTTAATACTTTCGATACGTCGTCGTACAACGCGACGTAACCTGCGAGGGGAGAAAGGAAAGTGAGCGCGACCAACAAACCGGAAACAAGTCCTACGGCTCCGCCTGCAATACGATATTTTTTCTTGCCGCGGTCATGGAAAAGTATTTTATTTAATATGACGTACGGAATCCAGGTCAGTACTTTAAGCAAAAAGAACAGCAGCGCGAATATAATGCTGTTGATGATCATAGAGAAAATCGCTATTCCGAAATCGAGCGATTTACCCAACTCGTCGACGGGAACGTTCATCGAAGAAGAAAGCGACAGCGCCATATATTCTTTTAAGGTCGATGTATTTTGTCCGTTGACGGAAAGGTTCAGAAACGAAACGTCCATAGTCATAAACATAGGCGTTATCGCCGTAATCGTAATAATCAGCAGCACGACGGAAGCCGCCAGCCAGATCAGCCTTGCGACCGAACGTTTCAGTCCGCGCATTATACCCAAAAAGAAACCGATAACGACAAAAAAGCCGATAAACAAAGTGAAAATATACGGCAAAATCGATGTCAGATCCATTTTTTCGCTCCTTGAAAGTTTGGTTAATTTTCTTAAACTTTGTTTCATTATAGTGGTTCGGATTAAAAAAAGTCAAGCATTTTTTTCGGTTAATCGTTACATTGTCCGGCATGCAGTGGAAAATGTTTGCAAAAGTTCGCATATGATGATAAAATAAATAAAAAAACGGAGCAAACAATGATGAACTATTACATAGGTATAGACGTCGGAGGCACTTTTATCAAAGCAGGCATTGTCGATAAAAACGGCAATATCATAACCGACGGAAAAATCGCTTCAGAATGCGACAAAGGTGGCGACAAGCTTGCGGATAACGCGGCAACGCTCGTTTTCGAGCTTCTTGAAAAAAGCGGCATAAATAAAGAACAAATCGTGGGCGCGGGGATGGGTTTTCCCGGTTTTATCGACAGTAAAAACGGCATAGTCGTATATTCGAATAACGTCCGTCTTTCAGATTTTCCGATAGTGAAAATCATGCAGGCGAAATTAGGTCTTAAAGTAAAGGTTGCCAACGATGCCAACGTAGCCGCTCTCGGCGAAAAAATGTTCGGCGCCGGTAAAGATTATAACGATATGGTTATGATAACGCTCGGCACGGGCGTGGGCGCGGGGATTATAATCGACGGCAAGCTGTTCGAGGGTAATCGTTCGGCCGGGGCGGAGATAGGGCATATGCTGCTTGTTCACGGCGGCGAGCAGTGTACATGCGGCAGAAAGGGCTGTTTCGAGGCGTACTCGTCCGCAACCGCGCTGATCCGCGATACCAAACGCGCAATGCAAAATCACAAAGATTCTTTGATGTGGGAGATCGGTTCGGTCGATAACGTTACCGGCAAAACGCCTTTCGATTATGCAAAAACCGATAAGTACGCAGCCGAAGTAGTTAACAATTATATCGAAATGCTGGGTTCCGCGCTTACCGATATCGCCAACATTTTCAGACCCGAAGCCATTATCATCGGCGGCGGCGTGTGCGCTCAGGGCGACAACCTTGTTATTCCGCTGAAGAAGAAAATTCAGTCGGAATTGTTCGGCGCGGATTTCGGCTCGCCCGAGGTGGTTTTGCGCGTTGCCGAACTTGGCAATAAAGCCGGGCTTCTGGGTGCCGCCGCACTATTCATGTAATACTTTTTTACTGTTTTATACATATGAGTATGTATAAGAGATTGCAAAATATGCTTGACAGACGGGCTATAACCGAATATAATTCGGGTATAAAAAATAAAAGGAGTTAACGATATGAAAAGATTATTATCGGTTGTGTTATCTTTGCTTTTGTGTTTTACGAGCGCGATATATTTCGTAGGATGCACAAAGAAAAACGACGATTCTTCTTCGTCGACGGGCGGCGAAGTAGTAAAACCCGACGATGACGATCGGTTGTCCGAACAGATCGACGAGTTTGTTCCTGCCTCTCAAAAAATTGAGCAGAATGCAAAATCGCTTACGATGTCGGATATTAAAAACGCAAACGGCAACGTTATGCCTTTGCTGTTTAAAGGCGTAACGTTCGGAAATCTTGTAAAAACCGCAATTGAAGAAAACTCTTCCGAGGGTTCGTTCAAATTCATTCTCAACCGTTATAAAGACGGCAAATGGAGATGCGGAACTAAAGCTACGGAGATCGATTCCGATTTAAACGTAATTTTTGAATACGAGTTGTTTTCGGGGACGCTCGATATGTCCGAACGTCGTCTTGAAATCGTCGGAGACAAGAAGATTATCGACTTGTTTATGGAGTCGCTTTTAAACACTCAGTTCAGCATTGAAAAAACGCTTGAAAAGATGGAAGGTCAGTCCGGCGACGGTTCGTTCGATATGGATATGGGTATAGCGATGGGTATCATATCCGCGTTTCCCGCGCTGACGGAAAATAAAGCCGTCTACGAACTTGTAAAACCGCTTTTGCTTTTATCCGTCCGTGATTTTTACGATATAACCGTCGATAACGGCAAAACATATTTTAAGAATACATACACCGCGATGGACGTAGACGTATACATCTCGCTTGCGTTCTATCTTATAAATAAAGCCGAACCGGAAGCAGATACCGCAAACATAGAAAAACTGCTTTGCGATCTGGTTGGCGGAACGGTAAAAAATCCTCAATTGAATACCGAACTTCCCGTTCAGCAACTGCTCGACGACCTCGCTGCTGTTTGCAATGCCGAAAACAATGCGGGAACGGCTGCGTTGTTCGCAGTGCTCAAATCTTCACTCGGCGGCACGCTCGGTAATCCCGAATATCCCGTATTTACAGGTACCGTTAAAGAGCTTACCGCAACTGCGGAAAAACTGCTTGCGCTTCTGGGCGTAAATAAAGATGTTTCGGACGTAATCGTAAAAGTGCTCGGCGAGGTGCTTATCGACGGAGAGCAGGGTATAGAGATCAACTCGGCTTGCAAGATAAGCGATATAATCGATAAAGTTGTAACAGACGAAGAACTCGCGGCAAAACTTAAAGAAATATTCGGCGATATGACCGTGGGCGATCTGCTTGCCGCGGGAAGCGAACTTATAAATAAAGTTGACGCGGCTATCACCGCAATCGGCAACGCTTACGCAAACGTAAAAGAGACTTTGACCGAAATCTGGCAAATCGCCAAGAAATATATCGATACCGAAACCGATCCCGTTTCGCTTAACAAAAACGTAAAAGTTACCGAGCTTTGTTCGGATATCCGCAGAGTTGTCGAGCTATGCGCCGGCACGGCTTTCAATGAAACGGCAAAGGCCGTTTTCGACGAACTCGAAAAGCAGGTCGGGTTACTGTATGCCGATACAACGCTTAAAACTTTAGTTGAAACAACCAAAGCTTTCGACGTAAATATCGTCGTTACCGCTATCGGCAATGTCGCTAAAGCAGGAAAGGTTGTAAACGAAGAGGTTATCGATCATGTCGTCGGGCTCGTGAATGACGTATTAGTCGGCACGATCGGCAACTGCAAGGTAAACGGCGATACCGAAATATCGACCGTTATAGCCGATATTAAGTCGATTGTAAACGACTTTTTATCCGAAGGTGCGGTAAAAACTACCGTGTTCGAGGTTCTCGATCAGATCGATGCGTTGTACGGCGATTCCGCTTTGGGAACTGTCGTAGCCGACACAAAGTCGTTGAATATCGATGCGATTATAAACGCTATCGGTTCTATCGGTGCTCTACCCGAAGAGGTCAAACCCGTTCTTGCTATGCTGGGCATGATCTTCGACGGCACCGTGGTAAACCCGAAGGTAGATGAAAACGTACGCAACAGTACCGTAGGCGAGATTTTGGAGAATTTCGGCTTCGTCGGCGTTGCCGATGATCCCGTACTCGGCAAATTTTGCGACTTTACGGTCGGCGAGTTGCTCGATTACTTGAACGGCGGAGAAAACGCCGAAATGGATAAGGCTGTCGGCAATATCGCCCTTGAAGATATTATCAATGCGCTTGGCGGAGGCAAAACGGTTCCCGAACCGCTCGCTGCGTAAAACCTGCAAACGAAGGGCGAACGGCATTTACCGCTCGCCCTTAAAAATTATCAAACAAAAACGGCTGTCGCTTTGATATCGCGATAACCGTTTTTTTGCGTTAAATAATGGAGTTACAGCTTAATTCCGCAAGTGCCGGTGGGGCGGACAAGGGCGGTGAATACGTTTTCTTCGCCGAAAACTTTCTTCATGGCTTGAACATACATTTCGGCTTCGTTATTGTTTACAATGCCTAAAACCGAGCCTGCGAAGCCGCCGCCGTGAACTCTGAACGCGCCGTCTTTCACAATGCGCTTACTGTATTCAACTGCGAGAACTACCGGCTGATCGACCGAGCCCGGAACGTAGCAGTTCTGCAAAATCGCAAGGCTGCTTTCGCCCGATGCCGAAACTGCTTTTAAGAAACCTTGAATGTCGTTATTCAAAAGTGCGGCTTCGGCTTCGTCAACGCGTTGATTTTCACTATAGTAGTGCATGGCGCGAAGTATTGCTCTTGAAGAAAGAGATTTTTTAAGTTGCGGTATCGCAGCCAAAAATTCGTTATAATCCACTTCACGTAAAACTTTTTTGCCGAAATATGCGGCAACGCTTTCCATTTCAATGCGGATAGCGGCGTAATGTTCAGTGAGTTTTGCGTGGTCGCCGCCCGTGTTGGTGAGTACTATAGTGTAACCGTCGGGCGGGGCGAGCTTAGTGATTTCGGGCAAGGAGGTTTTAAAATCGAGCTTACTCAGCGAGCCGATCGCTATTCCGCTCTGATCCAGAAGTCCGCAGGGTTTTCCGAAATAAACGTTTTCGGCGTATTGCGATATAACAGCCTTATCTACCGCCGTCAGTTTGCCGTCGAGATACAACATATTGAAAATTTCGGAGATCATAACCTCGTACGCAGCGGAAGACGAAACGCCCGCGCCCTTGAAAATATTCGAGGTCGCGCAAGCGGTGAATCCGCCCACGGTGTAGCCGAGGCTTTTAATTTTAGCGCAAACGCCTTTAACGAGTGCGAGCGACGTGCCGAATTGTTTTTCGTTGATTTCTGTATCGTTAACGTTGGTAACGATAGGGCTGAACCCGTCGGAATGTATGGTTATTTTACCGCTTGCGTCGGGTGAAACGAAGCATAAAATATCGCAGTTTATTGCGGCAACCATAACCTTGCCGTGATTATGGTCGGTGTGGTTACCGAGAATTTCCGCGCGCCCGGGCGAGGAAATAACGTATTCCGGTTTTTTGCCGTTCAGTTCGATAAATCGACTGTACAGTTCCTCCGCTCTTTTGCGGTGAAAATCGTCTACTATCGGATAAAATGCGGAAAGATCCATAATTGTGCTCCTTTTAAACAAAAAATGCTGTGCGTGTAGATTATTTATGGCAATTTTTAATTATTTTGCCGATATTTGCATGCCTTTTCGTATTTTTTATGTTACAATACATTTATGAAAAAGTCAATTCTATTTACACTTGCGGTGTTATTTTTTATTTTAATTTCACCGATAAATATAATATCGCGCGGGGCGGCAAGTCCGATGCCTGCGGTTTCTGCAGCCGAGGGGGCGGCAGCTGCAAGTTTACCGACCGCCGGTGCAGCCCGAACGGCGAAGGCGAACGGGTATAAATCGCAGGGGTATGTCTTTAATACGGTCATATACCTTTCTTTTGCGGAAAGCGAAAAAAAGATATCCGACGACGGTGCCGCATCTGCCGAAAATGCTCCGTCTATCGAAAAAGCGCCATCTGCCGAAAATACGTGTTTCGGAAAGTTTGACAAAGATTTTTTTGCAAAGATGGAAAGAATGTATAACAGTCCGTCGTCGCTCAGCGTTAAAAACTATTATTTAAAGCAAAGCAACGGCAAACTCACCGTAGAAACCACTTTTTTCGGCGAGAACGAGCCTATAAAACTCGATCACACCGTAGAGTATTACAAGCCGAAATACGTCTGGAAAGACGGCGAGTACGAGCTTACGGGCGCGACCGATGGTTACGATAACCGCCGTTACAACGAAAACGGCGAATGTGTAAGTCCTATGACGGAGAACGCAAAGGAAAGCATAGACGGATACTTGCGCGAACAGATGCTTATACGCGAAGTAATCGCAAAATGCGATATCGGCAATTATTGGGGCGATTACGACGGCGACGGAAAGCTTGACAGCGTGGTGTTCGTTACAGACGCGGGCAAGAACGGAAATTCCGATAGTTCGTGGGGCGAAATATTGTGGTCACACATGGGCGTTGCTCATAATTTTTCGCAAAGTTTGCTTAAAAACTATTACTATACGGAAGAAGATCTCGTTATTGCGAATTCTCTTGCGCAGCCGCAGTTCGGTTATTCGGAAATATCGAAATACAACTTTCTCTCCGCGGGCGAAATCTGCAAGAATAAAGTGAACAATTTTACGTCGGTCCTGAAAGGTACGGACGACGAAGAATTGTATGACGTCGGTCTTCTTTGCCATGAAATGGCGCATAACCTGGGGCTTTACGATTATTATTCGTACGAAGATCCCAAATATGAATCCGTAGGAGAGTTCGACGTTCTCGGTAACTATACGCCCGTTCCGCAAAACATGCTGGCGTATGTGCGTTATAAAATGGGCTGGCTTAGCTACGACAATATTTTATACGTCAATTCAAGCGGACAATTCAGTCTGCCGTTTTCGTGGAAGGACGGCTACGTTTGCGCAAAAATCGTTTTGTCTAACTATCTGAGTACGGGCGAGTATTTTATTTTGGAAGCGCGTTCCAAAGATTACGCCACGAAAGACGATCCGTACGACAGTTGTTTGTCGGGCAGCGGATTGATTATCTATCGTGTTGCGGAAAAAAACGCATATATCAATCCAAAAGGTACGATAGGCAACACCGAATACGGCAACATGTACGGCGCGGACGAGGTTTACGTTTATCGCATACCCGCGCGCGACGGATCTGTGAATAAGCTGTGGCAAAAAAATATTTTTCTTAGTTACACTACGGCACTGCTCGGCACGGCTCCTTCGTCGACGGGCGTTACGCGTTTCGGCGCAAGTCAGTATATCGACGGAAACACGATGATAGATTATTCCGACGGTACTAACAGCCTTATCGTGGTAAAAGATATTGCCGAAAACGACGAAAAATCGTTAGTAAAGGGCATGTCGTTCACCGTGTCTTTGCCGGACGACCTCAAAGCCCCGGCTATCACGATGAGTATTTCGCAGTGCATGATGAAGGACTTTTACGACGGCAGCAAGCGTTTGCTTTGGTCGAGTAACATAAACGACGGAAAGGCGTATGTTATCGCGCTGCGCAGCACCGATCGACTGAAACACCTTGCCGAAACCAATAAGGCGAACATCACCATAGAAGATATCAAAAAAGGCAGTTATTCGTATTATAAAACGCTGTATGTCGCAAGCCTGCCTATCGCCGAAAAACAACTGACTTTGCCCGAATTTAAAGACAGCGCGATGATTTTCATTGCACTCGAATCGTCATCCGGGTTAAGAAGTATACGATACGTCGGTGAAATAGAGGCACCTAACCAATCGTTTACGCAAACTATAGCGCGCGTTTTTGATCCGATGTATACTTTTGCGGTCATTGCGGTATTACTTATCGGTATTCTCGTCGCGGTCCTGATTTTTACGGGTAAACATACGCTTAAAAGCAGCGACGGGCGCAGACGACGTTAAAACAGGGCTTCTGCAAGCAAGTTTTCAAGGTTGTATATCAAAAATTTAAAATAAAAACTTGTTTTTTGCGGCATATAGTGATATAATGCGGGCATAAACATTTACAGGAGATAAAAGATGTCTGATTTTGAAATGAAAGACGGTTCGGGTGTACCCGAAGAAGAACGCAGAACAGAGCGCACCGACGGCGGTTTTGTTTCCGACAGCAGTTGCGGCGGTGAATACGAGCGCCACGAAGGGCATTCGCATTCGACCGACGGAGAAAAAGGCGGTTACTCGCGCGGGGAACGCGACGATTATTATACAAGCGGTTCGGGTGACGGTAGTTTTTATCGCAGAGATATAAGCGGTATGCAGGGCGGCACGTCTATGAACGAAGAAAAGAAAAACACAAGCGGACTTTCGGTCGCGTCGATGGTTTGCGGTATACTGAGTATAGTTTTTGCATGCTGCATACCGTACATTGGGATTATCCTTTCTATAGTCGGTCTTGTTCTGGGTATAATATCGCAGAAAAAGCAGAAAAACGGCTTTTCGCTTGCAGGTATAATCACGTCGGCATTCGGTCTGGCGTTCGGTATAATCGCCTTGATTATCGTGATTGCAAGTTTCGGCAATTTATGGGATTTTATAAACAGTATGATAGATAGTTCTTTTTTCGATGATCCGTACGATCCCTTTGATCCGAACAACGGTGCCGGAGTTAACGGTATTATAGCAATAATCAGTCGGTTAGGATTATAACTTATTTTATAAAGCGAACAAATATTATAGCGAACAAATATTATAATGAACGGCAAAAAAGCAATATACATACTGCATGGCGCAATCGTCGTTTTTTGGTTTACGGCGGTTGCCTTTGCTGTATATGTGTATGTTAAAAACCCGATAGAAAACAATGTTTACGGTTTTTTGATTCACGACGAAAGTTTGTTTCATTGCCCGTCGTGCGGGCTGACGCGCGCGGTATATTCGCTTATGCGGTTTGATATCGCTTCGGCGTTTTACTATCACGCATATTTTACCGTTACGTCGCCGATATGGGCGTACACTCTTGTCTGCTTAACGGTAAACTTATGGAAAGGTAAGCGTGTTATACCGTATCCGTCATGGTATAAAATCGCACTTTGGATTCTTTTCGGATTATTCATGGCGTTTACCGTTTTCAGAAATTTTGTCGGTTTTATTTATTGATTTTATTAAAAATAGAAAAAGCGTATAAAAACGATTGTTTTTTTTGAGAAAAAGATATATAATATCAAGGCTGTTGCGGTGGAGTGCTTTCATCGGAGCGGTACTTCGAGGCGTAGCGCAGTTTGGTAGCGCGCTTGGTTCGGGACCAAGAGGTCGTGGGTTCAAGTCCCGTCGCCTCGACCAAAAAAAAGGTTGCACTTTGGTGCGACCTTTTTTTGATATAAAGAAAAACCACGCGATAGTCGCGTGGTTCGGTGAAGGTTAACCGATGAATCTTGAAATAAAAA
>CAKQKA010000044.1 GCA_934247855.1 uncultured Clostridia bacterium
CGTTTTTTGATTATTTGCGCGCGGCGAGTATTTATTTTAGGTTTTTTCCGGCATAAAAAAACCGCCGCGAAAAGCGACGGAGATAATCAAAAAAGGCCGTGCATCCGCTTTGACGTAAGGCACCGATGCGGGGGCAGCACAGGTGGCTCCTTCAAAGCTACCTCATGGCACACGAAGCATATCCGCTTAGTGCTGCTATATCCCTATCCTGACACGGTTCACGGCAGTCCGTTGCATAAGACCTTGATATCATCACTCCTTATGCTGCTCTGCCATCCATGCGATGCGCCGGGGCGGACCTGCGGTCTTGCTATAGCGGATTGCAAGTTCAGGGCACCGCTAACTCCCCACCTGGCACGGCTATGTTATTTTATACCAAAGCGATAAATAAATCAAGTAAAAAAAGGCAAAAAGGTCAAAAAGAAATAAACGGTTATGCGATTAAATGCAAAATTTGCCGAAAAACGCTTTACACATTTTTTTACGTATGTTAAAATGATTTCATATTCAATACATTATATAATGCGAAACGGAAACACGCCTTTGGGGGCGGTTTTACAAAGCGAGGCAGGGGCGGTGCGAGCCTGCCGTAAAATTCCCATGGGTATCCTTCCGCAGCACAGCCTTCGAAGACGTGGCGCAATCGGCTTAAGTTTGCGCGGGCGGAATAGTCGGTTGCGTGATCCTCGCGTCAAGGGGTTTGAGTGCGCGCGGCATATGTCGGTATGCGGCGTGGCGTTTGCGGTAACGTTTACGGTTTGCCGAGCTTAGTCGCCTCGCCACGTTCGGCGTTTTTATCGCCGTGCGAAAAAGAGTGGTAACGCGGTAACTCCGTCTCTTTACGAGGCAGGGGTTATTTTTTTGTCCGCAAGGTTTGCAGTTTCCGGCGGTTTCCGCCGTATGCAGACGTGCCGCCCGATTATAAAGCATTGTAAAATAACGGAAGGGAGTAAAACCATGTACAAAAAAGTCGACACATCCATGAACTTTTTAGACAGAGAGAAAGAAGTTCTTGATTTCTGGAAAGAGAACGACGTTTTTGAAAAAAGTCTTGAAAAGACCAAAGACGGCGAAGAATTTTGTTTTTACGACGGACCGCCCACGGCGAACGGCAAGCCGCATATCGGGCACGTTTTAACGCGCGTTATGAAGGATATCATACCCCGATTCAAAACGATGAAGGGCATGCACGTTGCGAGAAAAGCGGGGTGGGATACCCACGGACTGCCCGTCGAGCTTGAAATCGAAAAGAAATTAGGGCTTGACGGCAAGCAGGATATCGAAAAGTACGGTATCGAGCCGTTTATCAAGCAATGCAAAGAAAGCGTATGGAAATACGTTGGCGAATGGGAGAAGATGTCCGACCGTATAGGTTACTGGGTGGACATGGACAACCCGTATGTTACTTATAAAGACGATTATATCGAGTCCGAATGGTGGGCGCTCAAAAAGATCTGGGAAAAAGGTCTGTTATACAAGGGCTACAAAATCGTGCCTTACTGCCCGCGCTGCGGTACCGCGCTTTCCTCGCACGAGGTTGCGCAAGGGTATAAGGACGTAAAAGAAAAATCAATATACGTCAAGTTCAAAGCAAAAGGCGAGGATAAATATTACCTCGTATGGACGACCACGCCGTGGACGTTGCCGTCAAACGTGGCTTTGTGTATGAACGCCAAAGAAAACTACGTGGAGATCGAAGTCGACGGAACGAGATACGTTCTTGCCGAAGCACTCGCGCCCAAGCTCTTTGAAGATTACACGGTAATAAGCACAAAAAAGGGTAAAGATTACGAATATGCCGAATACGAGCCTATGTTTGATTACGCAGTAGGTTCGTTCAAAGAAAAGGCGTTTTACGTTACCAATGCGGAATACGTTACGCTTACCGACGGCACGGGTATAGTTCACATTGCGCCCGCTTTCGGCGAGGACGACGCCAACGTTGGAAGAGCATACAATCTGCCGTTCGTTCAGATGGTCGGTCCCGACGGCAAGTTCGTCGAAGCGGTTACCGATTACAAGGGCATGTTCTGCAAAGACGCCGACAAACAGATAATCGCAGACCTTAAAGCGAAGAACGTATTGTTCAAAGAGTTAATGTACGAACACAGCTATCCGCATTGCTGGCGCTGCAACACGCCGCTCATTTACTATGCGAGAAACAGCTGGTTCATAAAGATGACCGCCGTGCGCGACGAGCTTCTCAAAGCCAACGCGTCGGTCAACTGGATGCCCCCCACGATAGGCACGGGGCGTATGGGCAACTTCCTTGAAAACGTTATCGACTGGGGGTTATCCCGCGAGCGTTACTGGGGAACTCCGCTGCCCGTGTGGGTTTGTAAAGACTGCGGAAAAGTGCATGTGATCGGTTCTCGTCAGGAATTGTACGAACTGTCGGGCAAAAAGGACGTCGAACTGCACCGTCCGTTTATCGACGAAGTTACTTTCAAGTGCGATAAGTGCGGCGGCGAAATGCACAGGGTAAAAGAGGTTATCGACTGCTGGTTCGATTCGGGCTCGATGCCGTTTGCTCAGCTGCACTATCCGTTTGAAAACAAAGAACTGTTTGAAAAACGTTTCCCCGCAGACTTCATATCCGAAGCCGTCGATCAGACCAGAGGCTGGTTCTATACCTTGCTTGCTATCTCCACGTTGCTGTTCGATAAAGCTCCGTTCAAAAACTGCATAGTTTTGGGGCATGTAAACGACAAGAACGGCATCAAGATGAGTAAACATCTCGGCAACGTCGTCGATCCGTGGAGCGTGCTCGATAAGCAGGGCGCGGACGCGGTAAGATGGTATTTCTACACGTCGTCCGCTCCGTGGCTGCCGTCAAGGTTTTATGAGGATGCGGTAAGCGAATGTCAGCGTAAATTCATGGGTACTCTGTGGAACACTTATGCGTTCTTCGTGCTGTACGCCGAAATAGATAAATACGATCCGTCGAAATACAACCTCAAAGATTGCAAACTGTCGCTTATGGATCGTTGGGTGCTTTCAAAACTCAACACGCTGGTAAAGACGGTAAACGACGGGCTTGAAGAATACAAGATTTTTGAAACCTCGCGCGCGATAGAAAGTTTCGTGGACGAACTGTCAAACTGGTACGTTCGCCGCGGCAGAGAAAGATATTGGGGCAGCGATATGACCGATGACAAGGCTGCCGCATACACCACGCTGTGGACGGTGCTCGTAACCCTTTCCAAAGTGCTTGCGCCTTACACGCCGTTTATGGCTGAAAGTATCTACCGCAACCTTGTTCCGCAATTTTTTGCCGACGCGCCGATATCTGTCCACCTTTGCGATTTTCCGAAGTGCGACGAAAGCATGATCGATACCGAACTCGAAGAGGGTATGGAGGACGTTCTCAGCATAGTTCTGCTCGGCAGAAGCGCGAGAAACATATCCAACGTAAAGAACAGACAGCCGCTTTCTAAGCTGTACGTAGCTACCGACAAAACGGTTAAACTCACCGAAGGTCTTTACGAAATCGCCCGAGACGAACTCAACGTTAAGCAGCTCGAGTTGCTGCATGACGCAACAAGGTTCGTAAGCTATAAAATCAAACCGCAGTTGAAAACGTTAGGTCCTAAATACGGCAAAAAACTCAACGCTATCCGCACCTTCCTCGAAACGTGCAATACCGCAGAGGTTGTCGCAACCGTTAAGGCGGGCAAGACCTATAAAACGGTCATAGACGGCGACGAAGTCGAATTCACGCTCGACGACCTGCTCATCGGTTCGGAAAGTGCGGAGGGATATGTGTCCGCAAGCGAAAACGGACTTACAGTCGTTCTGGACGTTCATCTTACGCCCGAACTTATCGCCGAGGGAATCATGCGCGAACTCGTATCTAAAATACAGACCATGCGTAAAGAGGCGGGGTTCGAGGTAACCGACAGGATAGTTCTGCGTTACAAAGCCGAGGGCGAATCGCTCAAAGTGCTTAAAAACAACGAAAACGAGATTAAAGAAAGCGTTTTGGCTGCCAAAGTCGCGGAAGAAGATCCCGCTACGGCAGGTTACGCAAAAGAATTCACGGTAAATGACGACAACGTTACGTTATCCGTGGAAAAATATAACGGTTGACGGTGGCGGTATGAGAGCTGCCGACAAATGGCGCGATTACACCGTAATCGCAACCGGAGACGGATATAAATTGGAGCGGTGGGGCAAAGTGGTTTTGCTTCGCCCCGATCCGCAGGTCATATGGAAACCGACTATCGATATGTCGGCATACAAGGGGCTTGACGCAAAATACACCCGCAGCGAAAGCGGCGGCGGAAAATGGCAATATTTCGGCAAAGTTCCCGACGAATGGACTATTTCCTACGACGACCTTACTTTTAAAATCAAACCCATGGGGTTTAAGCACACGGGGCTTTTTCCCGAGCAAGCCGTAAACTGGGATATTATGCGCGGGCTTATAAAGAATGCGGGCAGACCGATTTCGGTTCTGAATCTATTTGCCTATACGGGCGGCGCAACCGTGGCATGTCTTAACGCAGGTGCGTCCGTTTGCCATGTCGACGCGGCGAAAGGTATGGTAGAGCGCGCGGGTGAAAACGTAAGGTTGTCGGGTTTGTCCGATAAACCCGTGCGGTTTATCGTGGACGACTGCAAAAAATTCGTTCAGCGCGAAATCAGGCGCGGAAGAAAGTACGACGCGATCATAATGGATCCGCCGAGTTACGGCAGGGGACCCAACGGCGAGATGTGGAAGTTGGAAAACGAGCTTTGCGATCTTGTGGATTTATGCACGCAGGTACTTTCGGAAAGACCGTTGTTTTTCCTCATAAACAGTTACACGACGGGGCTTCAGCCGCAGGTGCTTAAAAACGTGCTTACGCTTGCCATGAAAAATTACGACGGCGAAACCGACGCTTACGAAGTCGGTTTGCCCACAGAAGAAGGTATAATACTTCCGTGCGGCGCAAGCGGACTTTTCATCGGTAAATAAGGTGCGAGGCAAAAAACAGAGTGCGGCGAGGTATTGCGCGGCTGAATATGCGGCGCGGCGAAATCGCCGAAATATCAATACAAAAAGAAAAAGCGGAGTTAAATAAATGATTATGAAACCCGAAGACCTCGTGGTTCTTCACGAGGACAACCATGTAATAGTGGTGTTAAAACCGCAAAACGTACCTTGTTGCGAGGACGAAACCAAGGATATGGATCTTTTGACGGTGGTAAAAGAGCATATAAGAATAAAGGAAAACAAACCGGGTAACGTCTATGCCGGGCTTGTCCACAGACTGGACAGGGTTACCGGCGGCGTAATGGTTTACGCCAAAAGCTCCAAGGCGGCGTCGCGTCTTTCGGCTCAGATGCGCGAGGGTGATTTCGAAAAGAAATATTCGGCGGTAGTCGTCGGTACTCCGCATGACGATCGCGCAGTGCTTCGTCACTACGTCAAGAAAAACCCCATTAACAATATGGTTTACGTTTGCGGCCAGACGGTAGAGGGCGCAAAGTTCTGCGAACTCGAATATTTCGTTTTGCAAAAGGAAAAGGGCTTGTCGCTTTGCAAAGTGATTTTGCATACGGGCAGAACGCACCAGATTCGCGTGCAGATGGCGGCGATAGGTTGCCCTGTGTTCGGCGATATGCGCTACGGCGGCGAAAAGGCCGTCAAGGGCAATCTTGCGCTTTGGGCAACCGAGCTTGCGTTCACGCATCCGGTATCCGGGCAACGTCTTGTTTTCAAGGTCGAACCGCCGTTAGATAAAACGCCCTGGAATGTGTTCAATACCGAAAAATATATCGATAAATTTTAAAAATCGGGTGTTTCGGGCATTGAAATTGCGGCGATTTGCTTATAATGCGATTGTTTTTAAAGCGATATGTTGTAACGACTTGTTTATAAAACGAGTTACATGCAGCGCGTTTTGCCGCTAAAGGAACGGAGAAAAAATGAACAGTATTTTCAACTTAAATTTTCTTGCTGAAAACTCAAAAAACATATTTGACTTTATCACCAAAAATTTTGACGGAATGAGCGGCATCGACGTTGCAAAAATGCTTGCCATGTGGGTGATAGGCGGCGTGCTTATTTTCCTTGCGATCAAAAAGGATATGGAACCGTCCTTGCTTTTGCCCATGGGATTCGGCGCAATACTTTGCAATTTGCCCAACTCCGGCGCGATCGGTGCGGACGGACCGCTCACCACGCTTTATAACGCGGGTATAAGCAACGAGCTGTTTCCGCTGTTATTGTTCATCGGCATCGGCGCGATGATCGATTTCGAGCCTATGCTCGCAAACCCAAAACTTATGCTGTTCGGCGCGGCGGCGCAGTTCGGTATTTTCATGACGCTTAGTCTTGCCGCGTTCGTGTTCGGCAATATTACCGAAGCGGCTGCGATAGGCATGATCGGCGCGGCGGACGGACCTACGGCAATCGTGGTCGCCAACACGCTTAAATCGTCGCAGGTCGGCTCGATCACCGTCGCGGCGTATTCGTATATGGCGCTTGTACCTATAATTCAGCCGCCAATAATACGTCTGCTCACCACAAAGCACGAAAGACTTACAAGGATGCCTTATAAGCCGCAGTCGGTTTCAAAACTTACCAAAATTCTGTTCCCGATATTCGTAACGATCGTCGCAGGGCTTGTGGCACCCGCGTCGGTCGCGCTAATAGGCTTTTTGATGTTCGGCAACCTTTTGCGTGAGTGCGGCGTGCTCGGTTCTCTTTCCGAAACGGCGCAGAACGTGCTTGCGAATCTTATTACGCTCGTTTTAGGGCTTGTGGTCGCTTCGCAAATGCAATACGAAAAGTTTTTGCAGTGGTCAACGCTTATAATTCTTGCGCTCGGCTTGTTCGCGTTCGTGTTCGATACGGCCGGGGGCGTACTGTTCGCCAAGCTTTACAACGTGTTTGCAAAAGAAAAAATCAATCCGATGATCGGCGCCGCAGGTATTTCGGCATTCCCGATGTCGTCGAGAGTTATTCATAAAATGGCGCTTAAAGAAGATCCGCAGAACTTCATTTTAATGCAGGCGGTGGCGGTCAACGTTTCGGGACAGATCGCGTCGGTTATAGCGGGCGGTCTTATACTCGGCTATTTCGGTTAAGGAGGGGATTGTATGAGAATTTTGAATACCTTGCTTGCGGCTTCGTCCGAACAGGAGATGTTAAAAGTCAATTTCAGTACCGAAACCCTTTTGGAATCGCTTAAATTTATGGGTATCGGGCTGGTTTGCATTTTTGCCGTAGTAGGCGTTATCGCACTCGGAGTGGCACTTTTGAATAAGCTTACGCGAAAAAAGAAGCCCGCAGGCGGCGAGGAATCCGAAGAAACCGAGGGATAAGCATGCGTTGGCGGCGTGTATATCCGTACAACGGATGTATCGCGCTTGCAAAAGAGACTTTTTTACAAACTTTTTTGCCGTAAAGAATAACACTTTTATGTTTTTCGTCATATTTGATTGACAAAGACAAGCTGTTAGTGTAAAATAAAACATATTATGAAAGATTATGTGTGGCAGTACAATTTGCCGAGGCAAAAAGTCGGTCGCACAGTCGATTTTTGGGAGTTTAACTTTTATGAAAATGGGAAAAATCACCGCATTCATTACCGCAATCGTTGCGATATTGACGACTTTTTCGTTTTTAACCCCGGCTACCGCCGCTTTTGCGGATGAAACTGCCGGACCTCAGACAGAATTTTTATTTGCGTATAATTCGTATGACAGTAATTTCGTGTTCGGCAAACTCGCCGAAAAACTCGATGAAGCAAACAAAGCCGATTACGCAAACTATAAATATACCTTCTCTTACGAACCCGCCGGTTTAACTCAAGGCGAAGTTGAAAAATATCTTGGTAAAAAAGTCGGCGATAAAGCAGGCGAGGGTGAAGCCGAAAAAACGCTCACGCTTGAAGATTTACTTGCCGAAGCAAAAGAAAAACTCGGCGCAAAGGATATCGAAGTAAAAGTTTCGGATAAAGAGCTTTCCGAAACCGGCAGCAAGAAGCTTACTTTCAACTATCAGGGAGGTTACACCGCAACTATAAAAGGTACTCCTAAGGATTCCGAAAGCGGCAAAGAAGCCCTAGACGCCGTAGTAGCTTTCAAAACCGTTTCATCTGCCGGGCTCGATCTTACACCTAAGTATAATTTCGGCGATTTGAAAGCGCTCAAAAAATACGCTGCAACCGTTAAAGAAACCGCTTCGAACGTTAAGTTCGGCGACGATTTCACATTCCCCGACATTAAAGACTTGTACAGCGTAAATTATTACGCTAAAGAAGACGCAAAGCTCACGTTGTTCTATATGACTCCCGGCAGTTCTTCTTTCAGCAAATCGACCGTCAGCGGTTCGAGCTCTAAAGAATTCGAGCTCGGTTCGCACGGCAAATATACTTTCTATATCGCGCTTGCTAACCCCGTAAACGATAAGGACGAAGCTATCAGCCTTAACGATTACAAGCTTAAAGACGACGGTTACTATGAAGACGACGTTAAGAAATATTACTTGAGCAACGAAACGTTCAGCAGCGTTGTATACGGCGAAGGCGAAGAAAATCCCGATACTACGGGCGTTACCGTTCAGTACCTTTGCGATGCGGGCGGGAATAAACTTTATCCCGTATTCAGCTTTAATTACAGCGGAACAAAAGATCCTAAGGTTATAAAGAGCCAGTCCGAAGGTCAGGTTCACAACGCATATTACGGTCTTACATACACCAACGTAAGTAAACTGCTTACCGTCGAATCGGTTTCCGATAGTCAGACTAAATATCGTTTGTATTTTTCCACAACAGAACTCGGCAGCGATAAGCTCGTTTGGAAAGATGCGGCAAAGTTAGGCGATAATGATACCGAAGACGGCAAACTTTATGACGTAACCGACGAAAAGGATTTTGCGTTCAGCGAATCGACGAGAAACTTCAACGTTGCCAAAAAAGGTTATTATTACGTTACTTGCGATGTATCGAACGAATTCGGCGGCGACTCCGCTTATGTTGTCATCAACGGCACGAAAGAAATCAGCAAGATCAGTTACACTCGCGATTGGGGCAAAGAAATAGGCTCTTTCTTCAAGAACAATACGACATCGGTTATCTTCTTAGGAATTGCCATTCTTTCCTTTATCGGATTGATGCTCGTTATCTTCATCAAGCCTAAGGAAGCAAAAGTAGAAGAAAACGTTACTCCGAAGAGTAAAGACTAATAAGATAATTAAGGGGCTGTCGCATTAAAATAATGCGACAGCTTTTTGCTTAAGCGAATTGCCGCAAAAATGTATCACGTCATCCTGAGACCGCTTACTTGCTCGGCTGACGAAGGATCTAGCCGTTAGGCGCACTTTAATCGCAGTCAAACTAAACTCTCATTTTGATACAAAATAACTTAAAAGAGCGATACTGCAATGATAGAATTCATAAAAAAAATCTTTAGAAAATATCGCGAGCAGATTACATACTTAATTTTCGGCGGATTGACCACGCTTGTAAGCATAGCCGTTTCTTCGCTTTTTTATTATGTAATATTCGGCAAAACACATACTATTTTATCGAACGTAATATCGGAAATAGTTGCAATAACTTTTGCATATATAACAAATAAGTTGTTTGTGTTTTGCAGTAAAACAAACGACTTTAAAAGTCTTTTAAAAGAAATCGTATCGTTTTATCTGCTTCGGGCGGCGTCCACGCTTTTAAATATCGGGGCGATGTATCTTTTTGTCGATAAATGGCACTTTGAATTTATCGTATGCAAAATTATAGTTACGGTAGTGGTTATAATCCTTAACTATATTTTCTCTAAACTCTTCGTTTTCAAAAAGAAAACCGCCGTCGAAGAGCCGTCGGTAACTACAGCCGATAGCCAAGGAGCGACCGATGATTAACATAAACATAACCGAAAAAAAACATACGGACGTCGTATTTATAGATAACGTTTCGCAAATTTCAGAAGCGTGCGCCGGGTTAAGCGGCAAAAAGATAGCAGTTCTTGCATCCGAAAGTCAGAGTAAGAATACGGCGGCGTTATTAAACGCTTTAAAAAACTGTGAAGCAACGACGTACGTTTATACATTGCATGACGGCGAGGAGTGCAAAAACATAGAAAGCGCATTGAAACTTTCCGCTTTTTTAGACGAAAACATGTTCGGTCGGTCGGATATGATTCTGAATTTCGGCGGCGGAACGGTTTGCGATCTCGGCGGTTTTGTCGCAAGTATTTACAAGCGCGGGATTTTATATTATAATATACCCACAACATTGCTTTGCGCGGTGGATGCCTGCATAGGCGGCAAAACGGCGGTTGACTGCAACGGCAAAAAGAACCACTGGGGCACCTTTTATCAGCCCGAAAAGGTATGTATAATCGGCGATATCATAAAAAGTTTACCTGACGAGCTGATAGACGCGGGTAAGTCCGAAATAGTAAAATACGCCGTCATTGACGAGGATTTTTACGAATATCTGTCCGAATTGCCGATTGAAAATTTTACGACCGAGCTTACGACTATTATACAAAAATGTTTGCGGATAAAGGGGCGTTTTGTCGAGCTTGACGAACGCGACCGGGGCGCGCGGCACGCACTTAATGCGGGGCATACCATAGCGCATGCGATAGAGGCGCAAAGCGGCTTTTCTATCGACCACGCCGCGGCGGTTATGCTCGGATTGATAACCGAAACAAATATTGCTTATAAATCGGGCTTTATCGGTCAAAATCGTTTTGAGCGTTTGACTAAGCTATATCGCAAATACTTTGGCGATTATGCCGAACTCAGCCTTGACGAAATTGAAAATCTTGTTCCGTTTATGCAAAGCGATAAAAAGAACCAAAACGGCAAAATCTGTTTCGTTTTGCCGTGCGAACATTCTGTAGGATCGGTTATGATTGACGATATTAAATCAATTTTAATCTGACTATATTAAAAAATAATGGGGGTAGTATGGACATACTTTCGATTGAAAATCTATCCAAGCAATACAAGGACAAGTTGGCAATCAACAATCTGACTTATTCTTTGAGCGAGGGCAAAATTCTCGGACTGTTAGGTCCGAACGGCAGCGGAAAAACCACGCTGCTAAAATGTATTGCAGGGCTTTTAACTCCTGAAAAAGGGAGTATTACCATATGTGAAAATCCAATCGGGGTGGAAACAAAAAAACTTGTGGCATATCTTCCGGACAGGAACTTTCTTAACGAATGGATGACCGTTGCGCAGTTTTTTACTTACACGTCGGATTTCTTCACGGACTTTGATCGCAGAAAAGCCGAAGATATGACCGCGCTTCTGGGAATCAGCCACAGCGCGCAAATTAAAACGCTTTCCAAGGGCAATAAGGAAAAACTCGCTTTAATCGTTACAATGAGCCGTAATGCAAAATTATATCTTTTGGACGAACCGATTGCGGGCGTCGATCCCGCCGCGCGCGATTATGTATTGTCCACGATTTTAACAAGTTATTCGCCGCACTCGTCCATAATTCTTTCGACTCATCTGATTGCCGACGTAGAAAAAACTCTTACCGACGTAGTGTTCATATCCCGCGGGGAGATAGTGCTTGCGGGCACGAAAGACGGCTTTTACAGCCATACAGGCAAGTCGGTTGACGAACTCTTCAGGGAGGAATTCAGATGCTGAAAAATCTCTTTAAATACGAATTCAAATGGATGCTCGGCAAAATAGTTTTTGCCTGGATAGTCGTTTTATCGGTAGCGGTGCTCCACTGCATAAACCTTTTGCTTGTCGAAAGTTTTTCCGATACAATCGCAAAATCGTCGGTTTTATCTACAATGACTCTAATGTCGTCGGGTATGCTGTCGTTCTTGTTTTCGGTGTCGATAGGGCTGTCGCTCACGTTTTGTTATATAATGGCGGCAGTGCGGTTTTATCGCAACATATATTCAAGCGAAGGTTACTTCACTTTATGCACGCCTATTGATTTCAAAAGTCACATATTCTGCAAATTCATGGTCGCGTTCATCTGTGCGCTTTTAACGCTTGTTGTGGACGGAATCGCATATTTTATCGCTTTCGCTTTCAACCGCGACCTTGTAACAACTATCTTTAAAGCATTTGCGAATTTATTAAATAGCCCCGAAAGTTTTCTGTTTGTCGTGGAAATAGCAATCGGCGGAATAGCACTTTTATCGGACGCTATTTTAAAAATGTACCTTGCCGTTTCGTTCGGGCAGTGCTTTAAAAACAAAGTGCTCGGCGCAATTCTGTTCTACTTTATAATATCGTTCGTGCTTGAAATTGCGTTTTCTGTAATCGCGGGCATTTACATTGCCGTCGTCTTTATCGGCGGAGCTGTTACCTCAAGCGCGGTAATACACCTTACGTTATGGCTTGCAATAATCGCCATATCGGGCGTGGCGATCGGCTCGTACGCTATCGTACTGAATAGATTAAAAACAAAGCTTAATCTCGAATAATTTTTTAGGCTTTATATGCGGCGCATTGCTGTGTGTAAGTAGGGGGCTGTCGCAAGTTATGAGATTTTGTAACTTGCGGCAGTATTTTTAGTCATCCCGAGATGAACCCGCTTGACTTACCTACGAGGGATATAGTCACAGGAGATTGCGTTCTAACGCAGTCACCTGTGGCTAGGGGCGTAAGCCCCGCACTTTTAGAGATTAGACTGTGTTTAGGTGCGGCACTTCGTGCCTGGATCCTTCGTGAGCCGAGTATATAAGTGCGTCTCAGGATGACGGGAATGTGATATATTCTGCGGTCATTATGGTCTTTTGTCCGAAGCGGTAACGCCGCTATACGACGTAGATAAGCTACAAAAAAAGAACTCTCGACAAGGAGAGTTCTTTTTTTGCTCTATTCAAGTGTAACTTTGACTTTGAATTATTCAGCGTCTGAACCTTCGGAACCGTCAGTGTTTTCGGAGCCACCTTCGGTAGTAGTTTCTTCCGTGGTTTCTTCGGTAGCCTCGGTTGATTCTTCAGCGGGTTCTTCGGCTGCGTCAGACATACCGTTATTGTTTATTTCGGGGTTGTCATAGTCGTATTCGCCGACTTCTTCGTCTTCATCGTCATCGGCTTGCGCAGCTTTCTTTTCGTTTTCGGCTTTCTTGGCAAGAGCCTTTTTGCCTGCGATTTCTCTGCTGTCGCGGCTGTAGAACTCAACCGATTTAGATTTCTTGGAATTCTTCTTTTCAACTATATTCTTAATCATTATCACAACAAGGAGTACGATAAGTACCGCGGCAATGATGATCGACGTAAGCTGGAGTGCCCAGTTGAAAGATGAGGGATCGGCTGCAGAGGACGAATCTTCCGAAGAGCTGCTGCTGCTCGAATCGTCGGACGAAGAGGTCGTTTTATCGATTTCGTGTTCGACGTCAACTGTCGTATAGTCGTACGATTTAACCGACGTATCGGCGTTTTTGTATTCGCAGTAGATTGTTGTTGCTTCGTACTCTTCGATTATTTCCTTAACTTCCTTTTTGCCGGAGCTGTCTGAAGCGGTGTCGTCCGTCGTGGGGTTATACTTAATAGTGGTGGGGATGCGGGTATATTTTACTTCGCTTCCTTCAACAAGTTTAAGTCCGCTGTTTGTAAGTTCGAAAAGTTTTTGTTCTTTTTCTATGGTAGTAACGGTGTAGTCGGTAAAGTAAACAGTGCCGTTG
>CAKQKA010000045.1 GCA_934247855.1 uncultured Clostridia bacterium
AGGCGATAGAAGCCGCTTCGAAAAAGCTTGAAGATTTTAAAGGGCGTTTCGCCCTCGTTCACGACAATTTCAAAAATTTTCTTTCCGTTAAAGAAAACTTAGGGCTTGGCTTGATTGACGGTGCATTACTCGACTTAGGTGTTTCAAGCTATCAACTCGACGAAAGAAGCCGCGGGTTTTCTTATATGGCGGACGATGTCAGACTCGATATGCGCATGGACAGTGATTCCCCGCTTACCGCGTATGACGTTGTAAACGAATATAGCGAAAAAAGATTGAAAGAGATACTGTTTCTTTACGGCGAAGAACGGTTTTCGGCAAATATCGCTGCGAATATCGTAAAGGAAAGGGCGAAAGCTCCTGTTACGACTACGGGCGAACTTGTACGAATAATCGAGAAAAGTATTCCTGCAAAATTCAAGAAAGACGGACATCCGGCAAAAAGGTCTTTCCAGGCAATTAGAATAGAAGTGAACGGCGAACTTGACGGACTTGATAAATGTTTGCACGATATAGCTTCGGGATTAAAATCGGGCGGAAGGCTTGCGGTAATTACCTTCCATTCCTTAGAGGACCGCATTGTAAAAAGAGCTTTTGTGGATCTTGCTACAGGATGTACCTGTGATAGAAGTATTCCTATATGCGTTTGCGGACGAAAAGAACAGGCAAAACTCATATCGAAAAAACCGATTACGGCAACCGAGCAAGAACTGAAAAGAAACCCGCGTAGTTCCAGCGCAAAACTCCGCGTAATCGAAAAACTGTGATTTAACGATCATATTGATTTTTAAGTCGCGTTGCGCACATAATATTGTTTACTGATTTAAGCATATGCTTTAAAATAAGAATAATTCAGGAGGGGAGGCAATATGAATAATAACGATAAACGTAACTCAAAATACGATGAATACGCCGAATATGAGTCCGAAATGACGGCTGCGCGCAATGTTCGCGCACGTTCAGGCTCCGATGATGTAAAAGAAACCCGCCCGAAAAGAGAGTTCGGTTCAGCCGCTGATTATCAAAAATATATCGGCGATATGCCCGAACGTAAAATGAGCGATGATCTTGTGCCCTCGGGTACAACTATGCAGTTCGTCGGAAAGGATCGTAAATATGTCTATGAAGACATGAACGATCTCGACGAAAAAAACGATAGCATTGTCGGGAAAGAAGGACTTAGCGGAAAGAGCAAAATTATGATAGCTGTTTACGCTATCGTTGTTCTTACCATTTTTACGCTCATTATTATGAACACTCGTTTGTTAAAGACTATGGATACAAGCATTAACGAGCAGGAAGCGCGTATTACCGAACTTGTCCGTGAAAACAATGCTCTTACCGAACGTTACGAGTTTGTTTCTTCCGATGAAGAGGTTATTCGCCGCGCACAGGATATGGGCATGGTTTACAGAGACTGATTTTGAGTACGTTCTTTTAACGGACGTATAACATTGAAAAAAGAATTAAAAAAACGCTATTTCTCAATAACTATTTTACGAAAGAGGTTACTCGCGCTTATTTGTGCGGTAACCTTTATTTTTTTGTTTATTATCGGTAAAACGTTTTTTGTAACCGTGGTTGACGGCGATAAATTAAGGGTTAAGGCGATCGATCAGTGGACGCGCGAATTGCCCATAAAAGCTATTCGGGGTCGAATTGTTGACAGAAACGGAGTTGTTCTGGCCGCAGATGAATCGACTTTTTCGGTTTTTGTGCGTACAAGGTGCGTTACAAATCCCGAACGGATTGCCGGCGCCTTGTCGAAAGAGCTCGGTTGCGATCATGACGGGTTGCTTGAAAAAATCAATAAAAAAGGCACTTCCGAAATTACCGTTGCAAGGCAGATTTCTAAGGTGCAAACGGATAAATTGAAGGACTATTCTCTCGACGGCGTATATTTTTCGCCCGACGGAAAAAGAAATTACCCGTTTAATCAGGCGCTATGTCAAACTTTAGGTTATACATCGTCGGACGGCAACGGGCTTAGCGGTATTGAAAAATACTATAACCGATATTTGCAAGGTACCGACGGAAAAATCTTATATGAAAGCGATCTTGTCGGACTTGATATGGACGGAAAAAGTCCGTCGTATCTTCCTGCGGTAAACGGTCTTGACGTAAGGCTTACGATCGATTCCGAAATTCAACTTATTTGTGAGGATGAACTCGATAAGGTCATGGCGCAATATACGCCTGTTTCTGCAAAAATACTGATGCTTGAGCCAGGCAGCGGTAAAGTGCTTGCTATGGCGCAAAAGCCGTCATTCGATTTAAACGATGTGCCGCGTGACGATAAAGAGCAGCTTATGAAACTCGGAAGAAACGGAATAATAGCCGATTCTTATGAACCCGGATCGACGTTTAAAGTGATTACGGCAAGCGCGAATATCGAAGAAACTCTCAGCGGAAACAAAAATGCTTTTTCGCTCGAACACGTTTATAATTCGGGCAGATATCGGATTGTCGGCGGAAGAAAAATCAAATGTTGGAGCACGCATGCGGGCGGAAAACATTCAAATCAAAAACTTTCGGATGCGCTCAATAACAGCTGCAACCCGATATTTGTAGATATCGCGCTTTCTTTAGGTAAAAGTACTTTTTATAAGTACGTTAACGCTTTCAACTTCGGTAAAACGACAGGTATAGATTTTCAGGGAGAAGCTCTCGGCATGGTTGTGCCCGAAAGGTCTGTTACCGACGGCGATCTTGCTCGTATCGGATTCGGTCAGACGATTGCCGTAACGCCTTTGCAGCTTGCGGCTGCGGTTTCGGCGGCTGTGAGCGGAGGTGTGTATCATAAACCTTATCTCGTGGAAGAGATTTATTCGGATACACAAATCGCCGTCAGATATTATCCTGTTCAGACCGAAAGGGTGATAAGCGAGCAAGCGTCGAAAATTATAGCGTCATACCTTGAAGGCGTAGTTCGCGACGGAAGCGGAAAGCAAGCATATATCGAGGGCGCGCGTGTAGGTGGGAAAACGGGTACAGCGCAGATTTATAAAGACGGTGTTATAGCGCAGGGTAAGTATGTAATGTCCTTCATTGGTTTTTTCCCTGCCGACGAGCCGAAATATCTTGCTCTCGTGATAGTAGAAGAGCCGATAGGCGGCACATACGGTTCAACTGTTGCCGCGCCGGTTTGTAAGAATGTATTCCAACGTATTATAAATGCAAAATCCATTACGGAGATAAATCATGAAGATAAGACAACTGACAGATACGATAAAATGCAGTATTATAGGTGATGACGTTGACGTAAAATCTCTTGCGCTGTCGCATAACGATTGCAAAGACGGTAGTATTTTTTTCTGCATAAAGGGTAATAATTGCGACGGAGAGGCGTATATCGATTCAGCTGCAAAAAACGGAGCCGTCGCGGTCGTTACAACAAGACCGATTGACTGTTCGCTTACCGACGTCGTGGTGAAAGACGTTCGCAAGGCGATGAATGCAATCTGTAAGAGATTTTATTCCGATCCGCAAAAGAAATTAAAATTGATAGGAGTTGTCGGAACGGACGGAAAAACTTCCGTTTGTGAATTGACTTGCCGAATGCTTAACGAAGCAGGTGTTAAATGTGGAAAAATCGGTACAAACGGAGCTTTTTTTGACGGAAAAGAAATCGATACCGGAATGACGACGCCGGATCCGCCGTTATTATATAAACTGCTTAGCGAAATGGTTGCCGGCGGCGTTAAAGCCGTGTGTATGGAACTGTCTGCTCACGCGATTTATTACAAGAAAGCCGATTTTGTATTCGATATACTGATATTTACCAACTGTACTCGCGATCACCTCGACTTTTTCGGTTCGATTGAACGGTATCGCAGAGTCAAGGCAAGTGCCTTTATTCAGAAGAATTGTCGTCTGGCGGTCGTAAATGCGGATGATCCGCTCGGACTTATTATTGCGCTGAAACGGAAAACGGCTACTATAACTTACGGTATAGATCAGCCGTCGGATATTTTTGCCGTAGATATTAAAGAAACGGCAGAAGGAATGTGTTTTATTATCAATTTATTCGATAAATTGTATGACCTCAAAACCAAACTGATAGGGCGATTCAACGTTTATAATTTACTTGCTGCGGCAACCGCTTGTGCGCTTTGCGGGCTGAAGACCGATTATATTGCGGAAAAAATACCCGAACTCGGTTGTGTACGCGGAAGAATGCAAAGAGTACATTCTATGCCGAACGTATACATAGATTATGCGCATACGCCCGACGGACTTGAAAACGCGCTTTCCGCTTTGAAAAAATCAACCGAAGGAAAATTGATATGCGTATTCGGTTGTGGCGGCAATCGCGATTACGGCAAACGCAAGGAAATGGGAAAAATCAGCGGTCGACTTGCCGATTTGACTGTTATTACCTGCGATAACTCTCGTTTTGAAGATGTAAACGCCATAATCAACGAGATTGAAAAGGGCGTGCGCGAAGTCGACAACGTTGAATATGTAACGATATCCGATCGCAAACTTGCCATAGAATATGCCTTGCGTTATGCGACCGTTGCGGACACTGTTTTAATTGCGGGTAAAGGATGCGAATGTTATCAGGAAGTAATGGGCGTAAAAATACCGTTTTCCGACGAAGAAACCGCTTGCGCTTATTATAAAAACAAGGAGTAGCATGGTATTATTGCAAAAATGCGGCATTGCTTTTGTTGTTTCCATTATCGTCAGTTGCCTGACCGGCTTGATTATAATACCCATTCTTAAACGACTTAAAGCAGGACAAAACATACTCGGTTATGTGGATAATCATGCAGGCAAATCGGGAACGAGCACAATGGGCGGAATTATTTTTGCGTTTTCCGCCCTTATTTGCTATCTGATTTTTTCGGAGAAGAGGGGTGTGCTTGCGTTTATATCGCTTGCGATTGCGCTTGCCTATCTTATCGTAGGTTTTCTGGATGATTTTATAAAAATCAAATCTCACAGAAACGAGGGGTTGACGGCGTGGCAAAAGATATTGTTTCAAGGTGCGATTGCCGCTATTGTCGCAGTTTTTGTATATACACGCTCGCTCACCGATTTTTTTATTCCGTTTCTCAATTATTTTGCTGACCTCAAAGTAGTAGGCTGTGTGCTTGTCTTTTTTATTTTTATTGCGACGACCAATTGCGTGAACCTTACCGACGGTTTGGATGGGCTTGCGGGCGGCGTATCGTACGTTTATCTTTTATTGCTTGCCGCAGTTATAGGAGTGCAGTTGTTTGTATATCCGAATAACTTTATTTTACCGGGTGAGGCGGAGGAAATAGCTCTGCTTTCGGTTGTTCAAGCGGGGGCTATTTTAGGATTTTTGCTTTATAATACGTTTTCCGCAAGCGTATTTATGGGCGATACAGGCTCGCTGTATCTGGGCGGGTTTATCGCTTCCGCGTCGATTTTCAGCGGAAATGCGTTTTTTATTCCCGTTTTCGGAATAATGTTTGTGGTATCCGGCATATCAGTAATAGTGCAAGTGGCTCATTTTAAACGTACGGGAAAAAGAGTGTTTCTTATGGCGCCGTTGCATCATCATTTTGAATATAAAGGGCATAGCGAAAGTAAAATAGTATTTGTTTACAAATTGATTACTTTGGTTGTCGGTGTCATTGCCCTTATAATCACTGCCGGAGGTTGATATGTATTTTAAACGAACAAAATTTCTGATAATCGGAATGTCGAGGAGTGGACGCGCTGCCTGTAAATTGCTGCTGAAGCGGCATGCCAGGGTTTATATTTTCGATGAAAATCCGTCGGCTGAAGTCGCTAAAGCAATGAATGAACTAAACGAGCTCGGTGCGACGACCGCTACTAAGGATGCGGTTAGGGGCACGATCGATAATTCGGACGTTATCGTTTTAAGTCCGGGCGTTCCGATAGACGGCGAGCTGCCGTCATATGCAATCGACAAAGGGAAATGCGTTATAGGAGAACTCGAACTTGCTTATATCGTTTCACGTTGTCCCATTATAGCGGTTACGGGCACGAACGGTAAAACTACGACGTGTTCATTGATTTATGAGATTTTTAAGACGGCAGAGTTGAAATGTTCTCTCGCGGGGAATATTGGCACTCCGTTATCTTCGGTGGTCGACGATTGCGACGAGGATACGTTATCCGTCGTTGAGGTTTCGAGTTTTCAGCTGGAAACAGTAAAACGTTTTGCTCCGCACATTGCCTGCATATTAAATATTACGCCGGACCACATGAACAGGCACTACAATATGGAAAACTATACCTACCTTAAATCAAAATTGATTGCAAACCTTAGCGAATGTGAATACGCCGTGCTTTCAGCCGATGATGAAATCGTTTGCAAATTAGGCGAGCAAAGTAAAGGTCGAAAGGTGTATTTTTCGGTTAAAAAACAAACAAACGGAGCGTATATTGCCGACAATAAAATATTTTGGCGCGGAAAGCCTGTTTTGCCGATAAGCGAATTGAAACTTAGCGGGATACATAATCTCGAAAACGCGCTTGCTGCCGTGTGCGTTGCGAAACTTGTCGGCGTTGACGATGAAACGATTGTAAAAGGCGTGTGTGATTTTTCAGGCGTAAAACACAGACAGGAAAAAATAGCAGAAAAGAACGGCATTGTTTATATCGACGATTCAAAAGCCACAAATCCCGATTCTGCATTGAAAGCTGTTGAATCATGCGGAGAAAGCATTGTTTTGCTGGTAGGCGGAATCGATAAAGGATTCGGATATAATACTTTTTTTGAAAATATTGCAGGGCGAGGTAACGTCAGGGCTGTTATAGTGTACGGCAAGTCGAGAAAACAGCTCTATCGCGCTGCTGAAAATGCTTGTATCGAAGAGCTATACCTTACAGTCGGATTCGATAGCGCGGTAAGGACGGCGTTCGGAATCGCTAAACGAGGCGATACCGTATTACTCAGTCCTGCTTGCGCAAGTTTTGACGAATTTACCGATTTTGAAGAAAGGGGCGATGCCTTTGCGGGACTTGTTAAATCGTATATCGAAGATAATGAGTTAAAACGTGATAAACATTGTTTTATCGATATTGAAAACAAAAACGTTTGCTCCGCAAAGACGGCAGGCTATTCAGATATTGAGTCGACTGCGGGCGCAAGTAAAACCGATGATACGAGTATAGTTGTTGAAACAATAGGCGATTTCGGCAATGAAAGCGAAATTGATGGAGAATGAACGCGCCGGCGGAAAAAGGTTCGACGTCGACTTATTCGTTGTAATATTGTGTCTGGTTATACTATCGGCATACGGCTGTATCTTTGTATATTCTGCGTCATTATATACGGCAGAAAAGGTTTACGACGATAGATTTTATTTCTTAAAAAAGCAAATTATCGGATATGCCGTCGGAGTTCTTGTTTTTTTTGCCGTCTGGTTTATTAAACCACACATGTTAAAAAAAGTTGCATTCCCCGCATGTTGCGTAACTGCGGTCTTGTTGTTTTTGGTATTAACGCCACTCGGTGTGGAAGTTTACGGGGCTAAAAGATGGATCGGCTTAGGCGCTTTTACTGTTCAGCCGTCCGATTTTGCAAAGCTTGCGCTTGTGTTATTTTCAGCGGTTTACTTTTCGGACGATTTGCAACGTGCGCAGACGTTAAGAGGTAGTTTGCCTGTAATTTGCATAGGTGCGGTGTTTTGCTTGCTTGTTATTGCGGAACCGAATATGTCGATTACGGTATGTCTTGCCGCGGTTTTGGCTATAATGCTTTTTGCTTCGGGGTTCCCGATAAAAAAACTTGTCTTGTTTGCGCTTCCGTTGCTGCTTGCGTTGCCTGTTCTGATTATTGCCGAACCTTATCGTCTAAAGCGTTTGTATGCGTTTCTCGATCCGTGGTCGTCGCCTAAGGCTGAAGGCTATCAGTTGATCCAATCGCTTTATGCTTTGGGTTCCGGTGGGCTTTTCGGAGTCGGTTTATTCAATTCAAGGCAGAAATTAAGGTTTTTGCCGTTTGCCGAAAGCGATTTTATTCTTTCGGTGATAGGTGAAGAAACGGGTTTTTTCGGAGTGGTGCTTTTGCTTGGCGTTTGTATCGTTCTTGCCGTTGCCGTTGTAAGGCTTGGAAAAAGAAAGGGCGATTTTTTCACTTATTTGTTAAGCGTGGGCGTTGCCGCGGTTTTTCTTGTTCAGATTGCGATAAACGCATTAGTTGTGACAGGGAGCATACCTCCGACTGGCGTTCCGTTTCCGCTTGTAAGCAGCGGAAATACGCAAATTGTTACTTTTGCCGCTTCATTCGGTTTGATTTGCTCGTTATCGCGAAAACGAAAGCCGGCTGTTTTAACTTAATATCGACCGCCGTCATACACTGAAACGTACGGCGGTTTTTTATGGGAAAAATAGTTATCGAAGGCGGACGAAAATTATCGGGTTCGGTTAAAATCGCGCCTGCAAAGAATGCTTGCTTGCCTATTATTGCTTCAGCAATCGCTACACGCGGGAATATAGTGCTTGTTAACGCGCCTAAAATAAGCGACGTTGTCGTAATGGCTGAAATTATAGGCGACCTTGGCGGTAAATTCGAATTTAACGATTATGGTTTATCGATCGGTACGGATAATATAAAATCCTTTGTCGGTAACGGGCAATTCTACGGCAGAGTGCGTGCCTCATTGTTTACCGCCGGTGCGCTTTTAACGCGTTTTCGCAAAGCATATATTCCGTACCCCGGCGGTTGCAACATAGGAAATAGGCCGATCGATATTCATATCGACGGATTAAGGACTTTAGGCGTTGTTGCCGATTGTGCGGAAGACGGAGTATATTTTGACGGAAGTAACATGCATGCGGGTGTCGTACGTTTGAGATATCCGAGTGTCGGCGCTACGGTAAATATTATTTGCGCCGCACTTTGTCTTGACGGAGAAACCATCATAGAAGGCGGGGCTTGCGAACCCGAAATAACAGATATGTGTGTTTTTTTGAAAAAATGCGGATATAGAATAAATGTACATAACGGAACGATCCGAATTGTCGGTATAAAGGATGTACCTCAGGTGGATTTTTCGCATAAGCCTGTCTGCGACCGTATCGAAGCGGGTACTTTTATGCTTGCCTGCGTTGCGTGCGGCGGTGAAATCGAACTTGAGTTTGATTGCGGTGAAAGGGTAAAGTCGGTTATTGACGTAATAAATAAAACTGGTGCGCGGGCATATTTTTATAACGGTGAGATATGCGTCAAGCGTAAAAATCGCCCTGAGTCGACGGATGTTGTTGCCGATGTGTATCCGTCTTTTCCTACCGATTTGCAACCGCAGTTTTGTGCGGCTATGACTGTGGCTGACGGTTCGTCTATTGTAACCGATAAAGTTTTCAACGGGCGATTTTGTTATGCGGAAATGCTGAATAAGTTCGGCGCAAAAACGCAGGTCGAAAACGGACGACTTAAAATTGACGGAGTGGAAAGACTTAAGTCTGCAAACGTCGAAGCAAGTGATTTGCGCGGCGGTGCGGCGCTTTGCATAGTCGCAATGGCGGCGGAAGGAAAATCGGTAATAAACCGTTCGGATACAATATGTCGCGGGTATGAGGATTTGTGTAAAAAAATCAACTTGCTTGGCGGTTGCGCAAAGGAGATATAACGGGCTATAGGTCGATAATCGGCGTTTTGTAATAAAAAAATAGATATCTTTGAAATAAATGTCCGGACAAACGGTTGACAAGAATAATTGCAGTATATATAATAAATTTATAGATAAAATTCTAAATATACAGAACTTGCGGCAATAACAACCAAGGAGGGAATATGAAAAATAAATTTTTTGTAATTATTTTGACGTCTATGGTTTTTATTGCCGTTTGCTTTTTAAGTTTAAAAGAACTTTTTTCCGTGCGGGATATCACTGTCGAATATTCGGTTTTCAACGAGCAAAACGTTGAGGATGTAACCGAAATTCTTGAGAAATACAAGGGGCAGAGTCTTTTATTTGTCGATGTTAAAAAGATTGAAGAAGAGATAACTGCCGACAGGTATCTGAAAGTTATGCAGGTAAAAAAGATTTACCCGTGTGAAATTTCGGTTTCTCTTTCGGAGCGGAAACCTTGTTATTTTTACGAGGATTTAAGCCGTGAAACAGGTGAATACTATCTGTTCGACGAAGAATTTTTTGTTGTCGGCAAAGTAGCGGAAAAGCCTCTTCTATCGTCAGGGTTGACGGGTGTGAGCTTTACCGATAAATTCAGTGGTTTAAAGCCTGATTTTGTTTTAAAAAAGCAAATCGAGTTCGGGTATGGATTTAACGATATGCTTTTGAAATCTACGGCGGCTTTAGGCGATTCGCGCAATAATATCGTTTCGATAAATTTTGTCGGCATGCCCGAAGCAAAAAATTACAGACTTGTACTTAAAACGGTTGAGGGCGTTTCTATTGAAATTCGCAATGCAGATCGCGATCTTTTTGAAAAAGTAATAAAAGGCGTGAACTTTTATAAGTCGTTAAGCGAAAGCGAGAGGATAGAGAATACTATTCTTGTCTACAACGAGTCGGACGGAATAAGGTGCGACTATACGAAAAAAAATGCCGAGATAATCGTTTAGCTCGATTGCTGAGGTTTGGAGGGAACAATGTTTAAAAGATCGGTCGCGGTACTTGAAATAGGTTCGAAAAACGTGACTTGCGTTATCGCTCAGCGTGGCGTGAACGGCACTTTTATTATAAAGAGCGTTGCGGAAAAAAAGTACGACGGTTTTGACGGCGGTAAGTTTTTTTCAAAAAAATCCGTCTCGGAAGCGATAATGTCCGTTATTTCCGAAACGAGCAAAAATGTGCGTATGCGTATTTCAGATCTGTATGTCGGCGTTCCCGGGGAATTTTCGACAGTAAGAACGCAGAATCATACCTTGGCGTTTAATCGCAAAAAAAGAATCGGCGAAAAAGAAATTCATGAACTTTTCAACTGGTTTACGCTTGACAAATCTTCCGATTACACGATTACCGATGTGTCGGCTATTTATTTTGAACTGGACGACAGCAGGCGCGTTCTTCATCCTCAAGGCGCAAAAACCTATAAATTGACCGGGTATCTTTCATATATGCTTTGTACGAAAGAATTTCAGCATTTAGTGGGCAATACTTGTCGTACTGTCGGTGTGAAAAATATTCATTATATTTCAGAATCGCTTGCCGAATGTGAATATTTATTGAATGAACAACAGAAGGAATATCCGCGCGTGCTGATTGATTGCGGATATCTTACAACCAACGTGTGTGTGGCATACGGCGGCGGCGTTTTATTTCAGAAAGCATTTTCATACGGCGGCGGATATATCACTGCGTCGCTTATCGACGCTTTCGGTCTCGAACTTGATTTTGCCGAAAAACTTAAAAGAACGATTAATCTCGGTTTTGACGTCAAGTCAACCGAAAAATATACCGTTACCCTTAATGATGATTTTATTGTTGTTCCGATAGAAAAAGCTAATCTTACCGTAAGGGCATGTCTTGATGAGCTTGCGGGGCAAATTTCAAATTTATTAACAGAATGGCATATCGAGTGCGACAGAAATATACCTATTGCGTTAACTGGCGGCGGTATTTCGTATATGCGTGGAGCGAAGGAACTTTTGGCTTCGCGCCTGGATTCGGGAATATTTGTTATTGTACCGCATGTGCCTGCGATGAACCTGCCCGATAAATCGGCATGTCTTTCGCTCCTTGATCGTGCACTGGGTATAGAAGAAGGTCGGATTTAATTTTTTTTTGCGATCGATTCCGGATCGCAGGGTGTTTAAAATTTTTTTTACGGAGGTTAAGTATGTTTGAAGATAACGGAGATCTCAGAATTGCCAAGATTAAAGTAATCGGCGTAGGCGGAGGCGGCAACAATGCCGTTAACCGTATGATAGAAAGCGGTATTACAAGCGCTGATTTTTATGCCGTAAATACGGACAAGCAGGCACTAATGCTTTCAAAAGTACCTATGGAAAACCGTTTGCAGATCGGGCAGCAGTTGACGAAAGGCTTGGGGGCGGGGTCTCAACCCGAACTCGGCGAAGCTGCCGCCGAAGAAAACAAAGACGAAATATCAGCAATCTGCGATAATACCGATTTGTTATTTATTGCGGCGGGAATGGGCGGCGGAACGGGTACGGGCGCTGCGCCTGTGATTGCAAAAATTGCTAAAGAAAAAGGGTGTCTTACCGTTGCTTGCGTTACAAAACCGTTTTCTTTCGAAGGAAAAAAACGTGCGGCAAATGCCGTTAAGGGTATCGCGAATTTATCTAAATACGTTGATACGATAATAATAATTCCTAACGATAAAATTCTTGAGGCGTTGCCGACGGATACGCCGTTTCTCACTGCGTTTTCTTATGCCGACGATACTTTGCGCCAGGGCGTATGCGGTATTTCCGATCTGATATCTACGCCTGCGCTTATAAATCTCGATTTTGCGGACGTCAGAACGATTCTCAGTAATCAGGGACTTGCCCATATGGGAATCGGCAGAGCGAAAGGCGAAAACAGGATCGTTGAGGCTGTTCGTCAGGCGGTTTCGAGCTCTATGCTTGAAACGACTATCGAAGGCGCGACCGGCGTAATAATCAACATAACCGGAGGAAAAGATATCACAATCGGTCAGATTCATGAAGGAGCAAGACTTGTTCAGAATGTGATCGATGATTCGGCAAATATTATTTTCGGTGCGAACGTTAACGAGTCTTTGAACGAAGAGGTCGTAATTACGATAATTGCAACCGGTTTCAAAAACAAAGGCGATTTAAGTGATGCCTTGCAAAGCAGGAAAAATATTTCGGAACGTGTCGAACGTTTTGCGGCCGAAAGGCAAAACGAGCAATCCGAAAACAAGTCGGCGGATTATTATCGCGAAGAGAAAACTGCCATGCCGACGGAAGACAGAGCTTTTACGAAACCCGAAGAAGGCGCTTTTTCTTCGAGAATCGTACCGAATACGGAGCGGTCGATGGATGAAGGTCGTTATTCGGCTCCCGATACGGATAGTTTTAAAATTGCAGAAAGAAACTATGACGTTTCCGAGGGCGGTGAAGAACATGAGGATAGCGAAGAAGAGAAAAAAGGATTGCCTCTCTTTGTTCGCAAGTTTTTGAATCGAAAAAAATAATTTTATCTCATTATAAAGCTGTTGCGTAAATAAATTTGCAACGGCTTTTTTTGCGCCTAAGTTTTTTAATTGTTTTTTTGGCAAAACTCTTGTAATTCCTGTCTGCGTATGGTATAATGTTGACGATGCAGTTTTGTTTATGGCAATGTATTTTCATAATAATTGCGTAAATGAGGAGAAAAAATGAAAAATTCAAAAAGGCTGAAGCTATTTTCTTGCGTTCTGGCATTGGCGATTCTCGTCGGGTATTTATCCGTGTTCGTCGGTGTTCAGACTGTCAATGCCGATACCGGTTATTATTCGGGTATCACTGCAACCGGCGGGCAGGCTTTGCTCGGGCAATTGCATGACTTGATTACGACAACTCATAAAAAGTACACGTCGTATGACGATTGCAAAACGCCGTCCATTATCAAGAAAACTGACCCCGGCACAAACGGCAAC
>CAKQKA010000046.1 GCA_934247855.1 uncultured Clostridia bacterium
TGCCGAAGAATTAGGTTACAGCAAACCGAGCGTTTCGCGAGCAGTCGGAATAATGAAGAAAGACGGTTATATAGTCGTAGAAAAAGACGGATCGATTATTCTTACCGATGCAGGAAAGGAAAAAGCGGAAAACATTCTTGAACGGCACAAATACCTTACAGAAGCATTTGTTAAAATGGGGTTGCCGTCAGAAGAGGCTGAAGAAAATGCTTGCCGCGTTGAGCATGTTATTACCGAAACGGCATTTGAGGCTATTAAAAACTATTTTAAAAAATAAGGTTACTAAAACGAAACTCGCAGAACTATTGGTTTTGCGGGTTTTTTTGTTATGTTTAACAACTTTTAGTGAAGGATGATTCACTTACCAAGCATATTTTTTTGAACTAACACTCATAATAGGGTTATGAGAAAGAAAACATCTAATAAGCCTTATGAACCGATGAGAACAATTGACGAAAAGGAGTCGTATATTCCGCATACAACAATTACGGAGAATTCGGGAAAATGACAAATAACAATATAATGAGCAGCGCGTCTTATCTTAAATACGTTGCGAAAATCACACCGAAATCAAACGAAAAGAGAAGCCTGTTGAATGCCTTTTTAGTCGGCGGGTTTATATGTTCGATCGGGCAATTTATCCGATATATGTTTATGCTGTTCGGCGATTTAACCGGCGATGAATTGGCTATGGCTACGTCAATGGTATTGATTTTTATAGGCGTTTTGCTGACAGGATTCGGCGTTTACGATACTATAGGCAAACACGCAGGCGGCGGCTCTATAGTGCCTATAACGGGTTTTGCCAACTCGGTCGCTTCACCGGCAATGGAATTCGCTCGCGAGGGTTTAATCTATGGTATGGCGTCTAAAATGTTTGTTGTCGCAGGTCCGATTATCGTTTACGGTGTTACGGGAAGCGTAATCGTCGGGCTGATTTATTATATTTTCGGGTTGTAATATGGAAAGATTGATTATTTTTAAAAATAAACCGTCGATAATATCGAGCTACACGGTGTGCGGACCTAAAGAAGCAGAAGGCTGCCTTGCCGACTATATCGACTTAAAAAAATACGACGATTACGATAATCAGCCGTCATTTGAACTTGCCGAGCGTAAAATGTTAACGTCTGCAATAGAACGCGCCGTGAAGAAAAGCGGTTTAAAAAAGAATGAAATCGAGGCGTATATCGGCGGAGACTTGCTTAATCAGATAATCAGTTCGTCATTCGCCGCACGCGAATTTATATTTCCGTTTCTCGGCGTATATAATGCCTGTGCTACAATGGCTGAAAGTATGATCGTCGGCGGCGTATTAGTTGGCGGCGGATTTATGGATAACGTTGTTTGCGCAACGTGCAGCCATTTTTCTACGGCGGAAAGGCAATATCGCTTTCCGGTAGAGCAGGGCACAACGAGACCGGCGCAATCACAATGGACGGTTACAGGCGCGGGCGCGAACGTTATATCAAGCGAAAAAGGCGTGGTAAAACTTGTTTCCGCGGTATTGGGGCGCGTGGTCGATTACGGAGTTGTCGACGCAAATAATATGGGGGCTGCTATGGCGCCTGCGGCAGCTGATACGATACTGGATTTTTTCAAGCACAAAAAAGCAAAGCCTTCCGATTATGATTTAATTATAACCGGCGATTTAGGCGCTTTAGGTTCGAGAATTCTTAAAGATTTACTGCTTAAAAAAGGTGTAGATATAAGTTTAAATCACGTCGATTGCGGCGAATTGATTTATAATATAGACGAAGAAGAATATCAGGGTGGGAGCGGAGCGGGCTGCTCGGCTATAGTATTTAATTCTTATATTTATAAGCGAATGTTAAAGGGTGAATATAAAAACGTTTTATTGATAACAACGGGGGCGTTGCTGTCTACAACCTCAACGCAACAAGGCGAAACAATTCCCGGCATTGCCCATTTGATTGAGTTATCGAGTGAATAATTATTCGCAACGCTTTATTTAAAAATTAATAAAACGGGATTACATATTTTTGAATTGATAATCGATGCCTTAATTACATATGATAATAATTTTTACTTATCTAAAAACATTTATCGTTGGCGGGGTGATCTGTTTATCGGCGCAACTGCTCATAAATTATACCAAAATTACAGCGGGAAAAATACTCGTGTATTTTATGCTTGCAGGTTTAGTTCTTCAGGCGTTCGGAATTTACAAGTATCTTGTCGAATTTGCTCAAAGCGGAGCAACCGTTCCGATTTGCGGCTTTGGATATTTGCTTGCCGAGGGCGCAATCAAGGGGGCAAGGGAGAGTTTGTTCGGTGCCGTTACCGGTGGAATGAAAGCCGCTTCCGCAGGAATTTCGGCTGCCGTTGTTTTTAGCTTTTTTAACGCTTTGATTTTCAGACCATCGTCAAAAATAAATTAAAAATTCGGTAAGTTGATTCGCTGAAAAAAAATATAAATAAAAAAGTTATGTCAGCCATAAAATCAGGCAAAAAAGCTCATACTATCTTTATTTCTTGTCGTTTTTCCGATAGATAATCATGGTATCTTGAGGGCATATAATTGAGCATGTTCCGTTCGTTGATACGTTCTTTTATGGTTACTTTTCTATAGTATGTTTGCCAAAGATTTATGAACGTTTCTTCACCCGAATTAAGATATATACGAAGCGGCTTATCGAGTTTAATTATCTTGCGTTCGCCTTTATAGCACATTGCAAGGATGTTTCTTTTTACGTCGTGTATCGCAAAAGGTTGTGTGCCGAAACGGGCAGAAAAATGAGAGATTAATAATTCGGTTATATCATTATCCGGTGAGAAATGAGCGTAAAAAACGCCGTTATCGGCAAGAGAAAACCTTAAAAAGCCTTTAATTCGATGAATTTCAGTGCCGATTCGTTTTATAGTATCATAAAAATCGAGAACTTCTATGCAAGAAAAATCTGTAGAGATATTCATTCTCCTTTCCAAGGTTTTTCTTATAAAAGCGAATATGACTTGATTTTTATTCTTTTCTCCGCTGCGATATGCATACTTAACGTCAAGCAAAGCTCCTTCGCCTGCGTACTTTACAAAAGCGCGAATTACACGTTTAGCTTTATCGTTGCAACTTTTTATGATCTTTATCTCATCAATAAAACCTGTTTGAATATTATCATTTGTTATTACGTTTGGAATTTCGTGTGACATAAAAGAATTAAAAATGCAAGAAAATATGCCGTTTAATGTACCGTCGAATTTGTAAATGATCATATCGGTTTTCTCCTATATTAGAATTCGCCGCTTAATACGGCGGCTGAAATCGAGTTGTCCGAAAACAGGCTTAGTTGAGTGAAAGTATTGTCTTGTTTTGTTGGTGAAGAATATAATAAAGCAATTTTTGTTCCGTAAAATTTTCCGTTTATCGTTATAAAATCGAGTGCTCTTTTCAGTACGATACGCATTTTTTTTAGCCCCTCAAGAGTAACGGAAGAATATTTTCGAGCATTAACGATTTTATAAACACTTCTCACGCCCACGCCCGGAATTCTTAATAAATCCTCTATCGGTGCGGTATTAATCTCGATCGGAAATTTTTCGGGGTGTTTAAGCGCCCAACCGTGTTTCGGATCTACGTCGCATCTCAGGTCTTCATCTTCGTCTAATATTTCGTCTGCGTTAAAACCGTAAAACCTCATTAACCAGTCGGCTTGATATAAACGATGTTCCCGAAGAAGTCCGACGGGTGAATCGGGGAGTATCGACACGTTATTGTTTATCGGAACATAGCTTGAATAATATACACGTTTAAGTGAATATTTATTATAGAGAGCTTGTGATAATCTTACAATTTTTCCGTCGCGATCGGACGATGCTCCGACGATCATCTGAGTGGTTTGCCCTGCGGGTAAAAATAATCTTTCTTTTTTGCGTTCTTTTTTTTCGAGCGAAAGCGTTCGCATCGGAAGAAGGATTGCATTTTTACTTTTTTGCGGTGCGAGAAGATTAAGACTTTTTTCCGACGGAAGCTCAATATTGAAACTCATTCTGTCGGCGAGTTTTGCCGCTTGATTAATCATCGAATAATCGGCGCCGGGAATACCTTTTAAATGAATGTATCCGTTAAATCTGTATTCGTAACGAAGTTTTTTAACTATCAAAAGCAAAAGTTCCATAGTATAATCGGGGTTTTTATGTACCGCCGAGGATAAAAACAAACCCTCAATATAATTTCTTCTGTAAAAGGCGATTGTTAAATCGCATATTTCTTCGGGTGTTGCGGTTGCTCTCGGAACGTCGTTTGAATGCCTGTTTACGCAATACGCGCAATCGTAAACGCAATCGTTAGACATTAAGATTTTCAACAATGAGATACATCTTCCGTCGGGTGTAAAAGAGTGGCATATTCCCGAATAAGCGGCGTTACCGATACCGCCGACGGTGTTTTTACGCGCCGAGCCGGAGGATGAACATGATACATCATATTTTGCGCTTTCGGTAAGAATGCCGAGCCTGATTTCGTCTATCATTTTTTCCTCCCGTCGGTTTTCCGCTTTGCATGTCGTAACTCATTTATCGAATCGTATTATATCACGCATTTTTCTAATTGTCAAACATATGTTCGCATTTTTGAAAAATAGTTAATTAAGCACTTTTACCTTAGCGTAGCCGTAAGGTATGCTGCATAGTTCAGGTAAGTTTATCGGATATTGACAGATAATGCGTTTTATAACGTTTTTTATGCAATATCGTATCAAAATCTCTTGTTGAAATTTTAAAAGTTACTTTTTTTTCTTGTGTAAATCGTAAAAACATGTTATTATAATAAAAGCACAATAATTTGATAATGCGGGCGAATCGGTCGACGGAGTAATTTCTACGCAATAACTTTTCCGATGGCAGCGTCATACAATCGTCATTTTATGGTCAATAATTCTGTTGCAACTTTTGATCTATTATGGTTTGTCCGCGTAACGGAGTGTAATGGTTAATATAGTAGTTGACTGCTTTGGTGGCGATTTATCGCCTACGGCAAACATTGTCGGTGCAATTTCGGCTTTAGATGAAAATAAGGATATAACAATTATTCTTGTCGGTAACGAAGCAGTAATAAAAACCGAACTTGAACGAATACAAATCGGTTATGATAAATCGCGTGTCGAAATCGTCGATGCGAAAGACATTATAACTTGCGAAGAACAACCGACGGAAGCCGTAAAGGGCAAACCCGATTCTTCAATGATGCGTTCGTTTGCCGTGCTTCGCGAACGCGGCGACGCCATGGTTTCGATAGGCAGTACAGGCGCGCTTCTCGTTGGCAGTGTATTAAAAATCGGCAGGGTTAAGGGCGTGTCGCGCCCGGCTCTTTCGCCCGTTTTGCCGACGATTTCCGGCGGTAACGTTATGTTTGTAGATGTCGGCGCCAACGCCGATTGTAAAGAAATCAATCTTGTTCATTTTGCGCTGATGGGCAGTGTATATATGAAAAGCGTGCTCGGCGTAAAAAATCCGCGTGTGGCACTGCTTTCTAACGGAACGGAAGAAATAAAAGGTAACGAACTGACGAAAGCCGTACATTCATTACTTAACGAATATCCCGAAATAAACTTTGTTGGCAATATTGAAGCGAGAGATATTATATCGGGTTGTTGCGACGTTGTCGTAACCGATGGTTTTTCCGGCAATATTGCCATTAAGAGTATGGAAGGTATTGCCGAAGCTGTGTTCGCTAAATTAAAAGAAGAAATCGGTAAATCGTTCACTGCAAAGCTCGGCGCGCTTCTTATGAAAAAATCATTACGCGCCGTTAAGAATACGCTTGATTATAACAAAAAGGGCGGCGCCGTGTTCCTCGGCGCGAATAAAGTCATCGTTAAATCGCATGGTTCTTCAAAAGATACTGCAGTTAAAAATGCGGTGCTTCAGGCTGCGTCGGCTTGTCAGTGTAACCTGACGGATGCAATTGCGGAAGCTGTAAAAAAATATACGGCATTTACGGCGTCAACGGAGAATTGAGTAATGATACCTGAATTTTCCGAAGCGGAAAAAATAATCGGATACAAATTCAAAAATATAGCTTTGCTGCGTAACGCATTTACTCATTCGTCTTATAAAAACGAACATAAATCGGACGGCGGAAAACTAACTGAAGATAACGAGCGGCTTGAATTTCTCGGCGATTCGGTTCTTGGTTTTATAGTCGCCAAACGGCTTTACGTAAAAACGCCGAAAGAAAGTGCGGGGGATATGACGCAGGAAAAACAAAAACTTGTTTCTACATTTCCTTTATCAAACGCAATGACTAATGCAGGCTTAGGTAAATTTTTGTTATGCGGCGAAAGCATAAATAAAGGAAAATTGCCGACATCGGTTCTTGAAAATTTGTGTGAATGTATCATTGCGGCAATATTTCTTGACGGCGGAATTGACGCTGCGGAGCGTTTTGCCGATAAGTTTGTTTTCGGCAATCAGGGAACAGGCGGGGAGAAAATCGTTCACGATTATAAAAGCGAACTGCAGATTTATACTCAGTCAATCAAAGCGGGTACACCTCGATATATACTTGTTTCTAAGACAGGTCCCGACCACGATCCTACATTCACTATTTCCGTAGAAATAGCGGGAGTGCGAACGGCGGGCAGCGGAAAAAACAAATCCGAAGCGTCGCAAATGGCGGCGTGCAGGGCACTAAATAAAATTACAGGCAGGAATAAATAAGTGGATTTTACTAAAATCGAACTTATCGGTTTTAAAAGTTTTGCCGATAAACAAGAGATTCTTTTTAACGACGGCATAACTGCAATCGTCGGACCGAACGGATGCGGTAAAAGTAATATTGCCGACGCAATCCGCTGGGTTTTGGGCGAGCAGTCGGCGAAAACGCTTCGCGGTTCGTCAATGCAAGACGTTATATTCAACGGTACTCAGGATCGTAAATCTCTTTCATACTGTGAAGTTTCGTTATACTTCGATAACACCAATAAAATATTCCCGAGCCTTGATTATACCGAAGTCTGCATGTCACGTAAACTTTTCAGGAGCGGTGAAAGCGAGTATTCACTCAATAAAAAGCCGTGCAGAATGAAAGATATAATCGAATTACTCCATGAATGCGGCGTAAGCAAGGGCGGTTACTCCATAATCGGGCAAGGTAAAATTGCCGAGATTATGAATTCAAAACCCGAAGACCGTCGTGTTATTTTTGAAGAAGCGGTCGGTATTGCTTCTTCAAAAGCAAAAAAGATCGAGAACGAACGCAAACTTGAAAAAACCCGCGAAAACATTATAAGAATAATAGACGTTTCGAGTGAACTTGAAAAAGACCTCGGGCCTATGGAAGAGAAAGCCGAGAAAACGCGAGAATATCTTAAATTGACAGCAGAGTTCAGATATCACGAAATAAATTCGTATCTGTATAAAGCCGAGAATTCGCATGTGGTAAAAGAAAAAATCGAGCTGAGAATAAGCGGTTACGAAGAAGAACAACGCGCACGTCAGGACGAATATCTTAAAACGCAAAATTCGTACGAAGAGCATCGGTCGGAAATGTCTGATATCGACATAAAAATAAGCGAACTGTCCGAAAGAATTTTAAGCCTCAGCGTCGGCATGGAAAAACAATCCGGTATTTCCACATTGTACGGCGAAAGAATAACAAACCTTCTTGCTCAGGTAAAGGAGTTGGAAGAAGATTGCAGATTAAAACGCGAAAAAATTCGTATATTGGACAAATCTTTTGACACTAAGAAAGGTGACATTAATAAGTTAAAATCCGAATTTGAAATATCCGAAAAACGCATATCCGATATTTCAGGCGAACTCGAAGATATTCTTAACAAACTGAACGAGGGTGAAACGCTTGCGCATGACGCACAGAATAAAGTTCTTCAATCGGTCGAATCGCTTGCAGATATTAAAATGAATATCGGTGCTTTGTCGGGTGAAAAGAATGTTATTACGTCGCAACAAAAAGAAGTTCTCGAAAAAATGAACAACCTTTCCGAAAAGCGCAGGACCGTTTCAAGCGAAAAGGAAATGTGTTCGCTTTCCATGGATCAGTTGTCTAAAGATATTGCAAGATTAAAAAGCGATATAGAAGATGAAGAAAAAGCGGTAAAATCGACTAACGACTTCATTGAAGGCATAGGTAACAAAATCAGTTCGTTAAGTTCAGAAATCGCTTCTTTCGAGGCAAAGAAGAATATTTATAAAGGGCTTATCGAGTCGTTTAACGGATATCCCGACGCAATCAGGGATATAATGACCGCGGCAAAAACAAATCCGTTTTTAAGTTCCAAAATAAAGGGACTTGTCGCCTCGGTTATTAAAACGGAACCGAAATACGAAGTCGCGATTACTACCGCGCTCGGCGGCGCGTTGAACAATATTATAACAGATAACCCCGACGATGCGCGTCAACTCATAGAATATCTGAAACAAAGCGGCGGCGGTATAATTACATTCCTTCCTATTTCTTCGGTCAAACCGAGATTTGACAGTCAGGAAGCTATCAACGCTCAGAAGGAAGTCGGCGCTTGCGGGCTTGCCGCACAGGTTGTTAAGTACGATAAGTATTACGACAACGTAATTAAATTTTTGCTCGGCAATACTTTAATTTGCGATAATATCTCAAACGCAGTTGCCGTTTCTAAAAAGTATAGATTCGGCTTTAAGATTGTAACGCTTGACGGCGATATAATCAATCCGTCAGGTTCTATGACGGGCGGTTCAAGGCGTCAACGCGGTTCAAATTTGTTATCGACTGAAAGAATGCTCGAACAAATAGAAGCCGAACTTGCGACAAAATCGAAAGAGTTGTCGACTTTAATGGCTAACAAAAATCAATCTTTGCAGCAAGTCAATGAAATGATTGATGATCTTGGCGCAAAAGAAGATGAATTAAGCGATAAGAAGCAGGCTTATGCGTCGTTGAAAGAAAAGGTTGTTTTGCTTGAGAAGAATCTTGAAGAGGTTGACGGTGAAATCGCCGAAATAGATGTTTCCGTTAAACAGATTACCGCAAGACTTGCTCAGATTTCAAAAGCATATTCCGATATCAATCTTGACAACGAAAAACTTAACGAAGCGCGTGAAAGTGCATCGTCCGACGCATTGAAACATCAGTCTTATTATGAAGAACTTCGTAAAAAACGTGATGCTTTGATTGCCGAAAATACCGAACTCCAAACCAAGAGCGCGCGGATAAAAGCAGATATACAAAACGCAAACGACGAACTTGCAAGGATGCATGAAGAGCGCGAAGAATCGATTAAAGCAATCGAACAAAACAAACTCAGAATAGGTGAGAGCGAATCGGCGATTGAATACAATAAACGCGAAATCGAAAAGATCGCGCTCAGTATGGACGATAAGAGCGGGCTTAAGGAATCGCGCGAAGAATTAGATAAGATTAAAGAAAGAAAAGTTAAACTCAATATGCTCATTGCACAGGAAGACTTGCGCAAACAGGCATTATCGACCGAGATTTCAAATATAGTTGCAAAAATCAACGATCAAAAAATGGAAATGACTCGTGTTGACAGCGAACTTGAGTTTTTGCAAAAACATATCGAAGAAGAATATGGCCTTACATACGAAACCTGTATTCAGGAAAAAGATCCCGAATATAATATTTCATTCTCGAATCAGGAAATGAACCGTATAAAACGTCGTATTGCAACTCTCGGTCCGATTAACCCGACCGCAGTAGAGGAGTTTAATGCATTACGCGAAAGATACGAAGATTACAACAGACAAAGAAACGATCTCGAAGCAGCCGAAGCCGATCTTAACGGAATAATCAAAGGGTTGACCGATGAAATGTTGAAGATATTCAACGAAGGCTTTGAACAAATCCGTGGCAACTTCAAACAAATATTCAAAGAGCTGTTCGGCGGCGGAAGCGCAGATCTTATTCTTGACTATACGGACGTAGAGGATCCTTTGGAAGCAGGCGTCGAAATCGTTGCCGAACCGCCGGGAAAGAAACTTACTAAGATTTCGCTTCTTTCGGGTGGCGAGCAGGCTCTTACCGCAACGGCAATCCTGTTTGCAATACTCAGGATGCGCCCGATGCCGTTCTGCGTACTTGACGAAATTGAGGCGCCTTTGGACGATGCCAACGTTGAAAGAGTTGCCGAATATCTTGAAAAGTTTGCAACCGAAACGCAGTTCGTGGTTATAACCCACAAAAAGGTTACAATGGAACATGCAAACGCAATGTTTGGTGTGACGATGCAGGAAAAAGGCGTATCTAAGATTATTTCGGTAAAACTCAGCGATATCGCAAACAACGGCGATATTGCGGATTGATAATTATCTTTCGAAATGAGATAGTTTACTCAACTTGAATCACCTATTTTCAGGAGAATAAATGGCTTTTTTTAAAAAAATATTCGACGCGTTGAAAAAGACCAAAGATACGCTGTCGAGAAAGATCAACGCGCTCTTTACGGGCGATAAACTTGGCGATGAGTTTTATGAAGATTTAACCGACGTCCTTGTTTCATCCGACGTATCGTATTCCACGGCAGAAGAAATCGTAGACGATTTAAGATCGAGAATGAAGCAGGAGCGTACAGGCGATAAAGAATATGTTATTTCCACATTGAAAGACGTATTGCGCGATAAGCTTGACGTTGCCGGCGAACTGGATATTCAGTATCCTGCGATATTTATACTTATCGGCGTAAACGGAGTAGGAAAAACTACAACGATAGGCAAGTTGGCTGCGTATTTCAAACGTCAACACAAGTCGGTATTGCTTGCCGCCGGAGATACATTCCGCGCGGCGGCGTCCGAACAACTCGGCGTGTGGGCGGAGCGTGCGGGAGTGCGAATTGTTTCGCATGGCGAAGGCAGCGATCCTTCGGCTGTCGTATTCGATGCAGTTTCATCGATGAAAGCAAAGAAAAACGATGTTTTGATTATTGATACGGCAGGGCGACTGCATGTAAAAACCAATCTTATGGAAGAACTTAAGAAGATAAATCGCGTTGCCGACCGCGAATATCCCGAAGCTCATTTTTATAAATTGATTGTACTTGACGCTACAACCGGGCAAAATGCAATGTCGCAAGTTGCGGCGTTTGACGACGCAGTTGAAATTGACGGAATTGTTCTTACAAAACTTGACGGTACAGCGAAAGGCGGATTTGTTATTTCGCTTTGCGACGATAACGAAATACCTGTCGCGTTCGTCGGAACGGGCGAGGGGGTAGATGACCTTGAAAAGTTCGATTCGCGCTCTTTCGTAGACGGTTTATTTTAATTTATGGAAACAGCATTACAATATTTGGCAAGATTTGCGGTTTTGCTGATAATTCTGCCGATTCATGAGTTTGCGCATGCGTTTGCCGCACATCTGAACGGCGATGATACGGCAAAAATGATGGGGCGATACACGCTTAATCCGTTCAAGCACTTTGATCCGATCGGTTTGATATGCTTTTTGCTTGTCGGATTCGGCTGGGCAAAGCCGGTTCCCGTCAATCCGTACAATTACAGGGATTACAAAAAAGGCAGCATATGGGTTGCCGTTGCAGGCGTAATAGCAAATTTTATTCTTGCATTTTTGTTTTATCCGCTTTTTCTTGTGACTAATCGGTATCTATATCCTTTAGCATACGGTACGGCGTTTGTATTGCCTGTAAAATTTCTTTTATACTTTTGTCTTTACGGCTTCATGCTCGATTTATCGCTTTTTGCGTTTAACCTTATTCCCGTTTATCCGCTCGACGGATTTCGGCTTATGGATGCGCTTGTCAAAAATAAGGGCAGAGGATACGAAGAATATAAACGTGTCGGTTACTATGTATTACTCGGTTTGATTTTATTCAGCAGTGTGTGCAGTTATATTCCGCAACTTAAAGTGTTGAATATATTCGGTTATTTTATGAACTTTTGCGTAAAAATCATTGGTTACCCGATAAGTGCATTATGGGACTTGATTTTTGGCATTGATCTTCGATTTGCATTATGGACAATTATAGCGTAAAGAATTTTGAATCTATATTCGATTATAATACTCGTGCGGGTGATTTTAACGGACCGCTCGATCTTTTGCTATACCTTGTAAGGCAAGCTCGGATAGAGATCAAAGATATATTCGTTTCGGAAGTAACGGAACAGTTTATGCATTATCTTGAAACGCATGAATTATCGATGGAAACGCGGGGAGAATATCTCGGCGTTGCCGCAACTATACTTTATGAAAAATCAAAAGCATTGCTCCCGAAAATAGAAGAATTATTCCCTGAAGAGGAAGAGGATCCCGGGCAGTCGCTTATTCGTCGCCTGGAAGAACTTAAATTATTTCAGGAAATGAGCGTAAAGCTTAAAGAAATCGAGAATGTCGATAGATTTTATAAGCCGCCCGAACCGACTGCAAAGGAGTGCCGAGTAGTATTTAATTGCTTCAGCCTTGATAAACTTGTAAAGGCGTTTTCCGATTTGCTGTCGAGAGTTGAACTTGACAGGGAGATTTATGCAAAGAAAGAAATTCCTAAAGAAGTATTTACCGTTAAAGATAAAATGACGATAATTCAGGAAAAAATTCTCGATTGCAAAGAATGCAGTTTTTATGAACTGTTCAGATACGGAGCGTCGAAAGCCGAGATCATAACAACATTTCAAGCTGTTTTGGAATTGCTTAAACGACAGTACATAAAAGTCGAGCAGGACGGCGTTTTTGAAGAAATTTTTGTAAAACTCAACGAAGAACGAGGAGGGGATACCATTGGCGAGTTCGGAGACCTTAGTGAATATAATTGAATCCGTGGTTTTTGTGTCGGGTACCGCAATTGCCGCGCAGGATATTGCCGATAAACTTGAAATTTCCGAAAGACAGGTTTTGGATGCAGCAAAGAAACTTCAGGCGAAATACAACGAAAAAAGCGGAATTAATTTATTGATTTTTAACAAGAAACTACAGTTCGCGTCGAATCCTAAGTATGCAGACGACGTTGCGTCCGTTCTTAATCCGATAAGAGAAAAAGCACTTTCTAAAACATTGCTCGAATCTGCGGCGATAATCGCATATAAGCAACCCGTTACAAGGCTCGATCTTGAAGAAATCAGAGGCGTTGACAGCGAGTATGCCATTCAGACTTTGTTAAAGCTAGGTATTATCGAAGTTGTAGGACGTAAAGACGCA
>CAKQKA010000047.1 GCA_934247855.1 uncultured Clostridia bacterium
TCATAAAGCCCGAACGCCCTTTCGCTCATCTCTTCATATGATAATAACATTTTTACGTTTTCCCTCTCATCTGTTTATAGTAACCCCCATTATAACCCCTTTATTAAAATTTGTCAAGGGGTTATAGCGGGTTATAAAACTACTTTTTGAAAAACAACAGAGAATTTTGCCGAAAAGCATAAAAGCGACTACGTTTTGTAGCCGCTTTTTCGTATTGTTTTTCTGCCAATTCCACTTGATTCAGTTCTAACCAAGTATGCATAGAAGCTCTTAAATAACATTCTTACCACGATCAATTACAATAACTGCCGTCATTCCAAGACCATAATGACCGCAAAGGTCAATTATGTCCTTGTCGTTCGGCGAGCCTTGCAATGCTTGTATCTCTGCCGCAAAACCAAACTTTTGCGCGACAAAAGTTTGAAAACATATATGGGCGGTTAACTTTTTTGAAAACAGTATAATCCAGCGTCGGTCATAAAAAACAAAAACACCTAAAAAATCGACTTATAGGCTCACTTTTATAAAAAACTGCGGCTCACCTTTTTTGCAAGCCGCAGAAAATAAAGTTGTTTTTAGATTTACCGTCAAGTTTTTAATTTGGTTATATTCTAATCATTCACCACGATAATCACACAGCGATTTATAACAATTTTCAAGCAGTTCTACATGCAAATCTTCATCCAAAGCGATGCGGATAAGCAGTTCGCTCAGTTCGCCGTTGCGGGATAGTTCGGCAGCGGCGCGGTAACTTTCGGCTGCAGAGCGTTCGCCCGCTATGTCGTTTTGCAAGAATACACATAAGTCCTTTTCGTAATCGGCGTACCTGCCGGAAAAATAGTTATAACGCCCTGCAAATACGGGATCGCCGCCGAGTGCGAGTATGGCATTGCCTAAAAGATTTAAATGACGCATTTCGACTATAGCAATTCCCTTTAACATGCTGGAAACGCACTCGTTATCGACTATTATACTCTGATAAACGTATGTACTAATGGTTGTCAATTCGGAAAAACGACCTGCATATAAATCGTAAAGGCGACTTAAATCGCGCTCATCGGGTGCGGGCGTAACCGTGGGATACGGCAAAAGCAACGAAAATTGGTTATCCATTTACTCTTTTTCAACCTATGTCAATAATATAATATGTATAAAATGAATATTTTGGTCGATGATATGTCTTCTATTTACCGAAAATTTACTATAGCGATATTAAAATAAACATAGAGTTTAAGGGAAAGTTTCAAAAATTGAACCGCGAAAGGAGTTAGATTATATGCTTCAGTTGAAGAATATAGTAAAAAATTACATTACGGGGGATCAGACGGTTGAGGCGTTGAAAGGCGTGAGTCTGAGCTTCAGAAAAAGCGAGTTCGTTGCCATACTCGGTCCGTCCGGGTGCGGAAAAACCACACTTTTGAATATCGTCGGCGGGCTTGACAAGTACACATCGGGCGATATCGTCATAAACGGTATTTCCACCAAACTATACGACGACCGCGATTGGGACACTTACCGCAACCATTCGATAGGTTTCATCTTTCAGAGTTACAACCTTATCCCCCACCAGACCATTTTAGAAAATGTTGAACTTGCGCTCACGCTTTCGGGTATTTCGCCCAAAGAACGTAAAAAGCGCGCGAGCGAAGCACTCGGCAAAGTGGGCTTAAGCGAAAAGCTGAACAAACTGCCCGCGCAGCTTTCGGGCGGTCAAATGCAAAGGGTTGCCATAGCGAGAGCTATCGTAAACAACCCCGATATCATTCTTGCAGACGAACCGACCGGCGCGCTGGACACCGAAACAAGTATTCAGGTAATGGACATTTTGAGCGAGCTTGCTAAAGACCACCTCGTTATAATGGTTACGCATAACCCCGACCTTGCAACGCAATACGCCACGCGTATAATAAGACTTAAGGACGGGCTCGTACGCGAGGACACCAATCCGTTTGAGTACACCGAACAAGAAAAAAATGCCGAGCGCGAAATGGCAGAGCAAGATAGAGCAACAGTCAAAAAGCCGTCTATGAGTCTGAAAACGGCACTTTTGCTCTCTTTGAAAAACCTTGCGACCAAGAAAGCGCGCACCATTTTAACGTCGTTCGCAGGGTCGATCGGCATAATAGGAATCGCGCTCATTCTATCGCTTTCTTCGGGGTTTAACGGCTATATTTCCGACGTACAGCGCGATACGCTCTCCAACTACCCCGTAAAAATATCTCAGAACGATTTTTCTATGACGGGTTTCGTAACTTCGTTCATGGGTTCTACAACGCAGAATACAGGCGAAAAATATCCGTCCGGCGATAAAGTATACTCGGGCAAAATGTTCAACGGCATGCTGGACTCGCTGTCTTCAAGCGTCAATACGAACAACCTCGGCGATTTTAAAAAATATCTTGACAACCACCCGGAGCTTGTAAACAACGATAAACTCGCCGCAGTCAATTACTCGTACGATTTTCCGATTTACCTTTATCAGAACGCAAAAGATCCGAATTCAAAATCGTATGAGCCCGATTATCCGTACACCTATAAACAAGTAAACCACATCGGACCTATGAAAAACTACATGTCCGGTATGGACGAAACGGTAATGGCTTTTTTCAATTCGTATTATAAGCAGTTCAAAATGTATATGGAATCCAGCATGACCTGGGGCGAGCTAAGCGGTAATATGAATCTTATACGCACTCAGTACGACGTGCTTTCGGGCGAACTTTCGGACGACGGCATAGCCAAAGACGACAAAGGCGACTATTTTCCGCTGACTATCGTCGTGGACGCATACAACACTATTCCCGATTACTCTCTATACATGATGGGCGTAATGACCGACGAAGAAGTGAAATATATGTTCGCCGAAATGTCTTACACTATGCAGGTTCGGCTCGGCAAACTCACCTATGACGAAATGCAGAAAAACCTGAAAGAGCAATTTCCGAACGGTATAAAGCGCGAATTCGGGTTTGAAGACCTCGTGGGCAGAGAATTCAATATTCTCCTTAAAAACGATTATTACAAAAAGACAGACAGCAAAACTTTATCGACAGGCGAAACGTTCAATATTTACAGTAAACGCACCGATACCGAGACCGAAGCGTTTTATAAAGAAAAACTTACCGACGGCAACCCGATAAGAATCAAAGTTCAGTCGGTGGTTCGTCTTAAAAAGTCTATAAGCGAGGGCGCGTTGTCAAGATATATGTACTACACGCCGAAACTTACCGAACGCCTTATAGACGAACTATACAAAGAGAATACCGCCACCGGCGATCAGATCAGATATATGGATATAACCGACGAGGACGACAAAGGCAAACCGCTTGAAGATCAGTACAAGTTTGACGTTCTTGCGGGCGAATTCGTCAAGTATCCGCAACTTAAAAAAACTACGGATACGCTTGGCATCGTCGATAAAGAAGAACCGTCGGCGATATCGTTCTACCCCACTACGTTTGAAAATAAAGATTACGTAATCGACCTTATCAACACCTATAACTCTGGGCAACCCGAATCGAAAAAGATTCAGTACACCGACTATATCGGAATGATGGTCAACTCGATTACAACGATAATCAACGCGATATCGTACGTTCTTATCGCATTTGTGTCGATTTCGCTTATAGTCTCGTCGATAATGATAGGCGTAATAACCTACATTTCCGTACTTGAACGCACCAAGGAAATAGGCATTCTGCGTTCGCTGGGCGCATCCAAACGCGACGTATCGCGCGTGTTCAACGCCGAAACTATGATAATCGGCTTTATCTCGGGTGCAATGGGCATAATTATCACGGTACTTCTGGATATCCCGATAAGCCTTATAATCAACGCGCTTGCGGGCATCCCGGGCGTCGCTTCGCTCCCCGTTCTCGGCGGTATCGTCCTCATTACAATAAGCGTAGTGCTTACGCTTATCGCAGGTATTATACCCAGCCGCTTCGCCGCCAAACGCGACCCCGTAATTGCCCTCAGAAGCGAGTAAAAAACAAAAATCAAGGACTGCACGTTACAACGGTATCGTGCAGTCCTTTTTTTGTTAGTTTAATGTTTTTATCGGTTATTGTTCGGGCTTGTCCGATAAATCGTTTCCGACCTGTGACAATAAACTTGTACGCCCGTTCTCGCTTTCTGCTCAATCACTTCATAAATGTTGATTTTTACCACTAAAGTCAGCCTATAGGTCGATTATCGGCATTATGGTTTCAAAAAACGAAACCCTTTGCAACGTGAAATTATAAGAGTTTTTTAATAGTTATAGGAATTTACCATTTGGACAACCGTATGCCAGACAAGAGTAATACGAACCCCGCCAAAACGCCGATATTTACGCCCTTTTTGCCAAACTCTCGCTTGAAGTACGTCCAGTACGTCGGCGTTCGACTTTGTCAAAAATCATCGAAAATAGCAGCGTTTTGGTTGCCTGCAAGTCTTGCGTCCATGTTTTTAGGTAAGACAAGGCGCGTGAGCGCGTTAATACTAGACGGTAAACATCGAACGCAACGATGTATTAGCAAAAACACGGTCGCAAGACCGAGGTTCGTTTTATTCTTGTCTGGCATCGCAAGAATAATGCAACAAAATTTTACCGTCATCGTAACTTTCGGTTGCGGTAGTATACACCAAAATCGATTGAGTATCTTTTAAATCTATTGGAAAAAATAGTTTCTTATATTCGCCGCCGTCGATAAAAAACTCAAACCAAATATTAAACGCCGTCTTATTGTATTCTACAGCCGAATCGGTGCAAGCGGTTTTAAGCTTTTCATTAGCGTTCGGATCTCTCTTCGCACTGCCAAGCATAGCGTATACATTTTCTTTGATTACCGCAAAATCGGCATCATTCGCATCAAAATCGCGTATCTTACCGTCGATACTTAAAGTTACCTTTACCGCTTTATTTATTTCGTCCTTTACCGTTTTTGTCAAACCGCAGGCAAAACAAGATATAAGGATAACAATAGCAACCGCACATACAGATATTCTTTTCAACATTTTATTCACCCCTATAATCAAAAGCATTCATTACAAAATCTTCCGTTAAATAATTATCCGCTGTTATATGATATTTTGATACGTTTTAAGTTACACAGTTTTTAACCTGCTATCCATTTAGCATATAATTTCACCTCCTGCACCTCTTCGGTAAGTTGTAATGTATCGGTATCGAAATCCCATTGATTTATACAATCGGATTCTTTAAACCAACCGCCGAACGAATAACCGTCTCTTTGAGGCTCGGGCGGTATATACATAACTTTTTCGCCGTTTTCGTAATAGTCAATGTAGTAATAGTTATTCTCTTCATAATTTAAAAAATAGCAAACGTTTGCCTTTAACAAACTACCCTTGAAATATTCAGACAATTCATTTTCAAATAAGTCATATTTTTCAGACGGGACATATATTTTCGCTTTATCTCCGGTGCTTAAATCTCCCATGTTAATTGTTTCGCCACAATAAAATATTTTCAGCGCTCTGCCTGATAATAAATGCATGTAGCTAGAACGAACTTCTTTTATAGTGTGCGGGAAATAATATCTTTTCATAACTATTCCATCCGGGGCGGTTACCCAACCTAAATAGCCATTTCCGCCAAAACCAAATCCGGTAGAAAAGCCAAGTTTAGAAACCGTATAATTCCCGACTTTCTCAGGGAAAAAGACTGCACCCGACTCCGGATATGAACTCAAACTACCGACTGCAACATTATCTTCATCGATAATTCTATAGCAAAAATTTTCGTCATTAAAATCCCTTTCCAACAAATCTTTTATTAAACACCCCGTAAAGCAACAAGTAATTGTTAAGCATAACAACATAATAGCAAATAAACGTTTCATTTAATACCTCTTAAAACCGAACATATTTTTTGCCTGAAAGCAATAAAAAAGCGCAAGAAAACAACACTTGTTTCGCTTGCGTTAAAATAATTATTTCATAGCGGTTACCCCCCCGTCGTAGGTTTTTTATCGGTGATTCCGGTCAGTTAAATTCGTTAAACTCCTTGCTGTGTTTCCCATCATCGCCTTCAGTATAACATATAAAATAGTAAAAATCAATAATCCTTGTAAAACCATATTAAAAAAAACTCCAATTCAACAAAAAATCGGTCAGGCATAAAGCAACCGAACCCCTGAACGTTGTTTTGGACAGCAAAAACGCCCCGCAAAAAACGGAGCGTTTTATTTTGCAATATCAAATTTTATTGTCTTGACTGAATTTCGGCGGTGATCTTTGCGATAAACTCGTCCAAAGTCATGGTTTCGGTTTGCGCGGTATCGCGGTTACGGATAGATACAGTGCCGTTCTCGGCTTCCTGCTGACCGATGATTACCATATAAGGCACACGACCTACGACCTGCGCTTCTCTTATCATATAGCCGATCTTTTCGTTTCTGTCGTCAAGTTCGCATCTTACTTTGGCATTGCGCAACGCTTCATATACTTTCTGACCATACTCGGTGTATTTTTCGGAAACGAGGAGCACTTTCGCCTGCGTAGGAGCAAGCCATACGGGGAATTTACCCGCAAAATGCTCGGTAAGTATACCGATAAATCTTTCGATAGAACCGAAGCAAACCCTGTGAATCATGATAGGTCTTTGCTTATCACCCTTTTCGTCAACGTATTCGAGACCGAAATTGAGCGGCATCTGGAAGTCAAGCTGAATAGTACCGCACTGCCATGTTCTGCCGAGCGAGTCTTCCAGATGGAAGTCGATCTTCGGACCGTAGAACGCGCCATCGCCCTCGTTGATTATATACGGAAGATTTAATTTTTCAAGTGCGGTCTTAAGACCGTTCGTAGCTGCTTCCCAATCTTCGTCGCTGCCCATGCTGTCGGCAGGACGGGTGGACAACTCTACAAAATACTTGAATCCGAATTTGGTGTAAACCTCGTTGATAAGGTGAACTACGCCGATGATTTCGTCGGTAATCTGCTCTCTGCGCATAAAGATGTGCGCATCGTCCTGCGTAAAGCAACGAACACGGAACAGCCCGTGGAGCGCACCTTTCAGCTCGTGGCGGTGGACAAGACCGAGTTCGCCCACGCGAAGCGGCAATTCACGATAACTGTGCGGTCTGGACGCGTAAACCATAACGCCGCCCGGGCAGTTCATAGGTTTAATGCAGTAAGTATCTCCGTCTATAATGGTGGAGTACATATTATCCTTATAGTGATCCCAGTGTCCGCTCGTTTCCCACAGGTGGCGGTTCATGATAAGCGGAGTCGATACCTCTACATAGTTTTCTCTCGCGTGGATATCTCTCCAATAATCGATGAGCGCGTTTTTGAGTGCCATGCCCTTAGGCAAAAAGAACGGGAAACCCGGAGCTTCTTCGCTCATCATAAACAAGCCCATTTCCTTGCCGATCTTTCTGTGATCTCTCTTTTCGGCTTCGGCTAAAAGCACAAGATAATCGTCGAGTTCCTTTTGCGTTCTGAACGCAATGCCGTTGATACGGGTAAGCATGGTGTTGTTCTTGTCGTTTTTCCAGTACGCACCCGACTGCCCCGTTATTTTGAACGCCTTCAACGCTTTTGTATAGCAAAGGTGAGGACCGACGCACATATCCACATACTCGCCCTGAGTATAAAAACTAATTTTTGCGTCCTCGGGAAGTTCGCCGATATGTTCGACTTTGTATTTTTCGCCACGGCTTTCCATAAGCGCGATAGCCTCTTCACGAGGAAGAATCGACGGCTTGATCGGTAAGTTTTCCTTGACGATTTTTCTCATTTCGTCCTCGATTTTTTGCAAATCTTCATCGGAAAGTTTGGTTTCGCCAAGGTCTACGTCGTAATAAAAACCCTTTTCGGTTGCGGGACCATAAGCAAAATCGGCTTGCGGATACAAACGCTTAATAGCCTGCGCCATTACGTGCGCCGCGGTATGTCTTATAACGTGTAACTCTTCTTCGGGCGAGCACTCCGCCACCGTTCCGTCATTGTAAATTACTTTCATTTTATAAAAACTCCTTTTTTGATGATATATGTTTTCGATGTTTAAACAATTATACTTTTGAGCTTTATGCGCCGAACAAATTTTGTGTTTTATGCGCCCGGCAAGTTTTGCGTATTACACTTCGGGCAAGTTTTGCGTTTTACTGCCATACGCGAAAAAATTGCGGTGTTTTTGCAAAGTTCGTTTTATTTATCGATACAAAAAAACACCCTTGACGATACAGCATAAAGCCATACTGTCAAGGGTGCATAAATTCTTTGCACGGTTCCACCTTGATTTTTCACTCGGGTTTATTAAACCCACCCTTTAACGCAGGAATACGGCAACGCTTACTGCGCCGCAAAATCGGCAGCGGTTCGGCATTACGGCTCGGGAGTGGTTTTCGCTTACGGCTACGCATAAGAAACTCACAGCAAATCGTTTCTCTCTCTGAATGCGGACGCGGTAGTTACTCTCTCCGTCAACGCTTTTGTTATTCTTGCTTATTTTTACCACAAAAAATACTTTTTGTCAACGATTTACGGCAGCTTAACGCCTATTTTTATTTTTGTTTACATATCCGCCGCAAAAAAGCCGTAAAGCCGCCGCAAAATCGCCATATTTTCGGCATATTTCGATGACGTTACGGTTTCGTTTCGCCTTTCGGACAAATAAAAATGAACCGATTTATAAAATTAATACGTACATTTAGTGTCTGTGTGTAGTTTTTTCATAAAATCGGAATAAACCGTTTCCCAACTTTCCCATATCGAAATACAATATACGCTTAGTCTTTTGTTTACATTCGAGTAGATTTCGCGAGGTATTTCTTGCCAAATGTAAACAAATCACCCGACTAAACACAAAAAATCAATATGCAGCACGCAAAAAAAGAGCTAACCGAAATAAAATCGGTTAACCCTTATTATTTACTTTTTTAATAATTTTAGCTCATAAACGGCAGGATAAAAACCGCTTAAAACACGATATTTTACTCCCACTCGATAGTTGCGGGGGGTTTGCCCGTGATATCGTAAACAACGCGGTTGATGCCCTTTACCTCGTTTACGATACGCGACGAAACGGTCGCAAGAACGTCGTAAGGAATTTTTGCCCAGTCGGCGGTCATTCCGTCCACACTGGTTACGGCGCGCAATGCGAGCGTGTAATCGTAAGTACGTTCGTCGCCCATAACGCCGACGGAACGCATGCCCGTAAGCACGGCAAAATATTGCCATATTTCTTTATCAAGCCCCGCATTTGCGATCTCCTCACGGAAAATAGCGTCGGCATCCTGCAAAATAGCGACTTTCTTTTTGGTTATAGAACCGATAATTCTGATAGCCAGACCGGGTCCGGGGAACGGCTGACGATTTACTATGTTTGCCGGCAAGCCGAGCGATAAACCGAGTTCCCTTACCTCGTCCTTGAACAGACTTCTGAGCGGTTCGATTATCTCTTTAAAATCGACAACCGACGGAAGCCCTCCCACGTTGTGGTGGCTTTTTATAACCGCGCTGTTGCCAAGCCCGCTTTCGATAACGTCGGGGTAAATCGTACCCTGAACAAGAAAGTCCACCTTGCCGATGAGTTTCGCCTGCTCGCTGAAAACGTCGATAAACGTTTTGCCTATAATTTTTCTCTTTTTTTCGGGCTCCTTTACGCCTTTAAGCCTGCCGAGGAATAATTTACCCGCGTCCACCTTAATAAGGTTCATTCCGCGCTCTTCCTTGAACACGCGCATAACCTGATTTGCCTCGTCTTTTCTAAGCAAACCGTGATCGACAAAAATGCAGGTAAGATTGTTGCCTACCGCTTTATGAATAATGGTTGCGGCAACCGCGCTGTCGACTCCGCCGCTCATCGCGCAGAGCACCTTGCCGTCGCCCACTTTCTTTCTTATAGCCTCGATCTGTTCAGCCGCGAAATCGCTCATTTTCCAATCGCCTGCCGCTCCGCAAACCTTGAACAGGAAGTTGGCGAGTATTTTGTTGCCGTCGACGGTATGCACCACCTCCGGGTGAAACTGAACGGCGTAAAATTTGCGTTCTTCGTTGGCGTAAGCGGCAATCGCGCACGTTTCGGTGGAAGCGATCACCTTAAAACCGTCGGGTAAAGCATTTACCTGATCGGTATGGCTCATCCAGCAAACGTTTTTCTTACTTAAACCGTCAAACAACAAATTGTCGGTATACTTTATATCGCTTTTGCCGTATTCGCGTTTTTGAGCATGCTCCACGCCGCCGCCGAGCATATGCGCCATAAGCTGCATTCCGTAACAAATGCCGAGCACCGGAACGCCCAAATTGAATATTTCGGGATCGACCTTAGGCGAGTTCTCCGCAAAAACGCTGGACGGTCCGCCCGTGAAAATAATTCCGATAGGATTTTTAGCCTTTATTTTTTCAATCGTCGTGGTAGACGGAAGCAATTCCGCATACACATTTAGGTTTCTTACTCGTCTTACTATCAACTGATTGTATTGCCCGCCGAAATCTATGACTAGCACTGTTTGTCTGTCCATTTTCTCTCCTGTGTCGGTTGATAAATTTTATACTTAAATTATATATCAAAGGGCGATAATAAGTCAATTCAAAAGCATAACGCAATCGATAAATAACCGCAAACATTTTATATGCGATAAAATATCAAAAATATGCGATAATCGACCTATAGCCCGATTTTTCAATTTTTTATACTTTCTAAAAGAGCGTTGCAGCCGCTTTCTATCTGACTATATGTCAAAGAAAAATTACCCGTGTACCAAGGGTCTGCTATATCGCCGTCGCTACCCAGACATGACAGCAATTTTACGATCTTGTTCGCACTGTCGCCGCCGAAAATGCGCTTTGCCGAACGCACGTTGTTTTCGTCCATGCAAATGAATAAATCGGCGTTATCGTAATCGCTTTTTTTAAGTTGCTCGGCGTATTTTCCGTCGCTTGTTATTCCGTGTTTCAACAATTCTCTTTTCGCGGGCGGGTAAACTGGATTACCCTCTTCTTCGTTGCTCGTCGCGCGCGAACATACCTCTATGCCCGTTATTCCGCGTTTTTTCATCATATCTTTAAGCACGAACTCCGCCATAGGGCTTCGGCAAATATTGCCGAGACATACAAATACTATTTTCATTTTTCACCCGTAAAAAAGTAAAATGCGCAATCGCGCTGCAATCGCAGAAAAACCCTGCCTCACTCACTTATTAACCGCTTTGACGGAGCAAATTTCAGCCACCCCGTCCGAAACGGTAAACCCGATATCGTAATCGCCGTAACGCATAGTATAACTTTCGCCGTCGTCTTTATATGCGGGGCGAGGATCTTCGGCAACGCAACCGATTATTTCTTGTTTTTCTCTTTCGCCGATACTGCCTAAAAGGTTTTTAGCGTCTTGCACCTCAAGCCTGTAATCGACGTAACCCGAGGAAAAACCGCCCGTCGCATCGGTATGACAATCGCAATACGGCAAATATGGTTTTATGTCGTATACGGGCGTTCCGTCAAGAATGTCCGCACCCTCGACGATTAAAAACGTGCCGTCGGCGTCGTTTTTATCTATGCCCGCAAGTTTTACCGACGAAAGCCCTATATTATTGGGACGAAACGGCGAACGAGTGGCAAAAACGCCCATACGCTCGTTACCGCCAAGCCGCGGCGGGCGCACCGTCGGCGACCATTCGCCGCTTCTGTGAGCAAGCGAAAAATCGAAAAGTATCCACAAATGCGAGTACCCGTCGATCCCCCGCAAACTTTGCGGATCGCGATATTTCGGCTCGAAAACAATACGTGAAAGAGTGCCTACCCTGCCGCTTTGCCGCGGAATACCGAATTTTTCTTTGAAATTGTTATGTATTCTTGCAATATATTCCATAATAAGCAAAAGGCGAACGAGAAATAAAACGCTTAAAACACAATAAGGCTGCCGCATATGCGACAGCCCTTTGTTACTTAATTATACCGATTACTGAAGTTCGGCAAAATACTTAATGGTTCTTACCATCTGGCTGGTGTAAGAATTTTCATTATCATACCAAGAAACAACCTGAACCTGAGAGTAACCGTTATCCATGTTGGTTACCATGGTCTGTGTTGCGTCAAAGATAGAACCGAAACGGCTGCCTACGATATCGGAAGAAACGATTTCATCCTCATTGTAAGCAAAAGATTCGTTAGCAGCAGCCTTCATAGCAGCATTGATGCCTTCAACAGTAGCCTTACCCTTAACAACAGCAACCAGGATGGTGGTAGAACCGGTCGGAACCGGAACACGCTGAGCAGAACCGATCAGCTTGCCGTTCAGTTCGGGGATAACCAGGCCGATAGCCTTAGCAGCGCCGGTGGAGTTAGGAACGATGTTGATAGCGGCAGCTCTTGCTCTGCGGAGGTCGCCCTTACGATGAGGTCCGTCAAGAACCATCTGGTCGCCGGTATAAGCGTGAACGGTGGTCATGATACCGCTCTTGATAGCAGCGAGCTTGTTGAGGTTATAAGCCATAGGAGCGAGGCAGTTCGTGGTGCAGGAAGCAGCGGAAATAATCTTGTCTTCTGCGGTAAGAACGTTCTGGTTTACGTTGTAAACAATGGTGGGAAGATCGTTTCCTGCAGGAGCGGAAATAACAACCTTTTTAGCGCCCGCTTTGAGGTGAGCTTCTGCTTTAGCTTTGGACGTATAGAAACCGGTGCATTCGAGAACTACGTCAACTCTATTCTTTTTCCAAGGAATGTTGGTAGCGTCCTTTTCGGCATAGATATTGATCTTCTTGCCGTTAACGATGAGTGCGCCCTTGGGCTGCTTGTCGCCTGCGTCTTCGTATACTTCGTAAGATACCTGATCGGCATATTTGTATCTGCCCTGTGCGGAATCATACTTTAAAAGATGAGCGAGCATCTTTGCGTCTGTAAGATCGTTGATAGCTACAACTTCGTAGCCCTTAGCATCAAACATTTGTCTGAAAGCGAGACGTCCGATACGTCCGAATCCGTTGATACCAACTCTGACTTTTGCCATTTTTTGTTTCCTCCAAAAAATATAAATAAAAATTTTTATTACTGTTTTTTTTTACCGACGATAACGTTTTACCGCCGAAACGATTTGTGCGATAATCCCTCTTTCGATT